>NZ_JBDGJV010000027.1:0-56928 GCF_057656715.1 Neobacillus sp. Soil_C_43 | reverse complement strand
CGAACACGGAAGTTAAGCTTCTCAGCGCCGATGGTAGTTGGGACGAAAGTCCCTGTGAGAGTAGGACGTTGCCAGGCTAAACTTTATTTTTTGGCGATTAAGGCGTCAAGATTTAAAGTGGCCCCTTGGTCAAGCGGTTAAGACACCGCCCTTTCACGGCGGTAACACGGGTTCGAATCCCGTAGGGGTCACCATTATTGGAGGATTAGCTCAGCTGGGAGAGCATCTGCCTTACAAGCAGAGGGTCGGCGGTTCGATCCCGTCATCCTCCACCATATAAATCAACTATATTTTTCATTCCTATGCCGGGGTAGCTCAATTGGTAGAGCAACTGACTTGTAATCAGTAGGTTGGGGGTTCAAGTCCTCTCGCCGGCACCACTTTACTTTTCATTTATACGCGCCCTTAGCTCAGCTGGATAGAGTGTTTGACTACGAATCAAAAGGTCGGGAGTTCGAATCTCTCAGGGCGCACTTTAACGGGAAGTAGCTCAGCTTGGTAGAGCACTTGGTTTGGGACCAAGGGGTCGCAGGTTCGAATCCTGTCTTCCCGACCAGTCCTAACTATTTAATAATTTGGGGGCCTTAGCTCAGCTGGGAGAGCGCCTGCCTTGCACGCAGGAGGTCAGCGGTTCGATCCCGCTAGGCTCCACCTTAATTAAATTTTATATTTGGCGGTGTAGCTCAGCTGGCTAGAGCGTACGGTTCATACCCGTAAGGTCGGGGGTTCGATCCCCTCCGCCGCTACCATATATGTACGGAGGAATACCCAAGTCTGGCTGAAGGGATCGGTCTTGAAAACCGACAGGCGGGTCATACCGCGCGGGGGTTCGAATCCCTCTTCCTCCTCCATATTTCTTTTAAAATTTTTACCGTCACGGGGTGGAGCACGTTCGAATAAGCTTCTTCGAATGATCTACAGCGCAACGATTGAGCCACAGCTTGAATATGCTTTCCGAAATCGGGGCGGTCTTCAAACTAAGGTCATGCACAAAATGTAATATTTTCTATTGTCGCGGGGTGGAGCAGTCCGGTAGCTCGTCGGGCTCATAACCCGAAGGTCGCAGGTTCAAATCCTGTCCCCGCAATATGGTCTGGTAGTTCAGTTGGTTAGAATGCCTGCCTGTCACGCAGGAGGTCGCGGGTTCGAGTCCCGTCCAGACCGCCATTTTTCTAGATATATTAAATCTAAATATGCGGGTGTAGTTTACTGGTAAAACCTCAGCCTTCCAAGCTGATGTAGTGGGTTCGATTCCCATCACCCGCTCCATTTAGGGGCCTATAGCTCAGCTGGTTAGAGCGCACGCCTGATAAGCGTGAGGTCGATGGTTCGAGTCCATTTAGGCCCACTAGAAAAGGAAAAAGCGATTGCTATTAAGCAGTCGCTTTTTTTGTGTTAATTTTAATTCCGAAATTTAAGCTGCCTCAAGTAGTTCCTTTTCTCTTTCCACTTCTAATGCTGATACAATGTAAGCAAACCCATTCATTAAAAAGTAAATAACATTAGACTGTACCCGTTCAGTTTCTCCTAAATAGGTATTTACGATAATGGTAACAGAGTATAAAATGACAAAAAATAAAGCAATTTTATTGAAAATATTCATTCAACCGACCCCTTTTTTAGGATTCTTATTTTAATCATATTTGTTATTAGCGTATCTTATGCAAGCCACATCCCAATTGCCTATTCAACAGGTCAATTTTAAAAAGAAGAAAGGAGCTATTTAGATGTCATTTTCCTTCGATCACTTAGTGATATTTCTAAAAAAGCCAGAGGAGGCACTAGTGCCTTTATACGAGAAAGGAATTCATGCCATTAACGGAGGTCATCATCAATGGTGGGGAACGTATAACTCTTTGTCCTACTATGGGTTAAGCTATATTGAGTTTTTAGGAATTGAAGATTTATCAATTGCGGTGAAACAAAGAAATAATCGATTGATTACAGAAGTTGTGGAGAAGCTCTCAAAAAAAGGGCAAGAGGGACCGGCTAAAATAGCGATTCGAACAAATAGAATCCATCAATTAGCTGCAAGGCTTAAAGAGGAGGGACGTACAGTGTATGGTCCATTCCCTGGTGAGCGAGTTCGTGCTGATGGGCAAATCATTAAGTGGTCACTATTATTTCTAGAAAATGACCCCAATGAACTTACCATGCCATTTTTCATTGATTGGGAAAAGTCTGATGAAGAGAGGTTTTTAGATTTAAAAGAGCAAGGATTAATAGGTAACCATCAGATAGGGAATCCAACATTTGGGAGTGTAGGGTCTGTGGTTCAAAACTTAGAAAATACCATAACCAAGTGGGGAGAATTATTAAACCTTGAGCCTAGTGAGGAATTTATTGATGCAGCCATGAATGCTATATGCCAAAAACTAGACCTCTCAGGCACAAGTCTATTGTTCTGTACACCACTTGGAGAGGGACCAGTCAAAAAGGTATTAGAGAAAAAAGGAGAGACTCCTTTCCTAATAAATCTTGAGGGAACAAGTCAGACTGGTATGTTTGAGTTGTTTGGTGGATTATGGAGAGAGCAGTAACCTAAAGCGATGTAGAAGAGTCATATTCTGCTATGGAAATGTATCATCAAAGTCGATCTGCGGTGCCTCTAATAAAAAATAGGCGTTTTGCTAGTTTTTGGGATAGCTAGACTATGTTGCTTGGTGTAAAATTACATCTTATCAGCGAATTTTTAACTTTTATCAGCGAATTCCATGCGTTTATCGGCGAATATACATGTTTTATCGGCGAATCATAAATCACCGCTACAAATTTTAAAGGCGAACAGAATCCAACTGTTCGCCTAACTCAGCATCTTACTTTATTTTCGCTACAATCTTCCCCTTCACATGTCGTTCAGCAAGACGGGATAGTGCTTCAGGTACTTGTTCAAGTGTGATCACTTCTTTTAACATAGACGAAATTTTTCCTTCTGCCAATAATGCGAGCATTTCGTTCCCCATCACACCTAAATCTTCTTGTGCCTTTCGATCTCCGGATTGATGGGCAGGCCCAAGAGCAATCTCATGGAAAGAAATTGCTTTGGTAAAAGGCTTCACCTGTGTGTAATCAGGGGCACCAGAAATATGAACGATGTGTCCTAAAAAGGCGAGCATGTCCAATGAATCGGTGGCACTTTGACGGCTTACCGCATCAATCACGGCATCTACTCCACGGCCATTAGTAATCTCCATTACCTTCGCCTTCACATCTTCTTCCCGATAATCGATAACATAGTCCGCACCAAGTGATTGCACATACTCGTGATTATGCCGAGAAGCCGTAGAGATAACTGTTTTACCAGCCGACTTCGCTAATTGAACAGCAAACCCACCTACGCCACCAGCACCGCCGTGAATGAGAAGGGTATCAATGTGGTCCATTGGAAGCTTACGGAATAAGGATTGATAAGCAGTATATCCCGCTGTTGGCAAAGCCGCAGCATCTTCGAAGGTTACTTGATCTGGAATCCGTGAAACTGTATGAGCAGTTGTCACTGCGTATTCAGCATAACCGCCTTTTTTCGTAAGATCCCCATGATACACTACTCGATCGCCTTTTGCCCAACCAGTTACACATTCGCCTACTTCTGCAACTACCCCAGCAACATCTAATCCTAGAATATGAGGGTATGCCCAATTTGAATTGCCGCCTGTTGCCGTTTTATAATCAACCGGATTGAGTCCTACTGCATGAACCTCAATCAATAACTCACCTGCACTTGGTTTCGGAATATCTATTTCTTCTACCTTCATCTCTTTCCAAAGACCTTTTTCATGTAAAAGTAATGCTTTCATCACTATCATCCTTTGTTAAAAATTGTTAATCTAATTTTTCCAACACAGTTAATAATATATACTGTTGAAAACTATCACAAGAAAACTGAACTTTTCTTAGTTGACTAAAATGATAATCCATGTTAATTTGTATATGCAAATGAAAAAAGGGACTGAGCAATAATGAATGAAGAAGAACAAATATTAATTCATTGTTTATATTTTACAGCAAGCCGTTTTGCTCGTAACATTTCAAAATTGGCAGAGAAGACGTTCGATTTCGGGGAACTTGCACCTTCTTATTTATACATGATCATGATTGTAAAATTCCATCCTGAGATCAATCAAAAAGATTTATGCCATAAGCTCTCCATTGCACCTTCGACCAGTACGCGGTTTATAGATAAACTAGAAAAACTTAAGCTGGTTACACGAAAAATGGATGGAAAACAAACGCATATCTCTTTAACTGATGAAGGAGAAAAAGTATACCATCAATTCCGTGTTTCTTTAAAAGAATTGTTCGTGGGTTATTCCGACATTTTAGGGCGAGAATTCAGTATGGATTTAAGCAAGATGCTTCATGAAGCAAGCAATAAGCTAG
This sequence comes from Neobacillus sp. Soil_C_43, assembly GCF_057656715.1. NCBI lineage: Bacteria > Bacillati > Bacillota > Bacilli > Caryophanales > Bacillaceae > Neobacillus > Neobacillus sp. Soil_C_43. The sequence continues at coordinate 52,548 of NZ_JBDGJV010000027.1, read as the reverse complement.
AAAAAGAACTGTAATTTTTTTACCCTATCATTTGCATATACAAATATAGATGGTTTAGAAACTTGAATATGGAGGCCATTTTATGAAAGAAAAGGTATTGTTGATTGTCGGTGCAGGGCCTGGAATTAGCTTAAGTACTGCAAAGAAATTCGGTAAAGAAGGCTTTAAAGTTGCCCTTGTATCACGACGTATAGATGCTTTACAGAAGTACGAAGAAGAGCTACGAGCTGAAGGAATTACGGCAAATGGCTTTCCGGGGGATGTTTCATCAGAAGTATCTTTAAAAGCAGCAATAGACTCAGTGATTAAAGTTTACGGAAAAATTGATGTTCTATTATACAACGCGGCAGCAGTTAGACTAGGTAAGCCGACAACATTAAGCATAGATGACTTAGTTAAAGATTTTAAAATCAATGTGGCTGGGGCCCTTTCAAGTGTAAAAGAAGTCCTTCCTTACCTTGAAAACGGAACGATCCTTTTAACTGGCGGAGGGTTGGCGATTCATCCATTTGCTGATTATGCATCCTTAGCGATTGGCAAAGCAGGCATCCGCAGCTTAGCACATAGCTTACATCAAGAATTAAGTGTTAAAGGTGTTTATGTCGGAACTCTAACAATTAAAGGATTTGTTAAAGAAGGAACGTACTACTCACCTGAAAATATTGCAGATACTTTTTATAGCATGTATGAAACAAGAAAAGAAGTAGAAGTCATTTTTGAAGAAAAGTAATATTTTTTTAAGTATTCATTTGTATGTACAAATAAATGCTATTTTGGAATGAAACATTTTTTGAGGCTAAACCTAATATTAGACAGAAAAAGGAGACTAAATGATGAAAACACTTGTAATTATTACTCACCCTAATCTTGAGCAATCTAGAATTAATCGTGCGTGGATGGAAGAGTTGAAAAAGCATGAAGAGTTAACCATCCATACACTTTATGAAGCATACCCTGATGGAAAAATAAATGTTGAACAAGAGCAAAAACTATTAGAGGCGCATGACCGTATTATTCTTCAATTCCCATTCTACTGGTACAGCACACCACCTTTGTTAAAGCAATGGCAGGATGAAGTGCTTTCCTATGGATGGGCATATGGAGAAGGCGGCGACAAGCTTCACGGAAAAGAACTAGGACTTGCGATTTCAACTTTTGGTCCAACAGATTCTTATCAGCCGACAGGATACAATCATTTTACCATGGAGACATTAACCACACCGTTACAACAAACAAGCAATTTGATTGGAACACGTTTCATGCCATTATTTGTGTTGAATGGTGTTGCCTATGTTACAGATGAACAGCTTGCACAAAGCACAAAAGATTACGTAGAATATGTTCTTCAACCGTCATTGATTAATGCTTAACCATTTAATAGAGGTGTTTTGAGAGAAAATACCTCTAGATATATTTTTTATTAATCATTTGTATATACAAATTTAAAGGAGAATTCATCATGAAGACATTAGTTATTGTCGCACATCCAAACTTAAAAAACTCAGTTATAAACAAAATGTGGGCTGATCGATTACATCAAGAAAAAGATATTACGGTGCATGAATTATACGCAGCCTATCCTGATGGAAAAATTGACGCCGCTCATGAACAAAAACTATTGCTTGACCACGACAGAATTGTCTTCCAGTTCCCATTCTACTGGTACAGCAGTCCTTCTCTATTAAAGGAGTGGCAGGATGTTGTTCTCACTTACGGATGGGCATATGGCTCTGAAGGAACGAAATTACGTGGAAAAGAATTTATGCTTGCGATTTCAACTGGCGGACCGGAAGCAGCTTACCAAGCGGGTGGTTATAATCACTACAGCATGAGTGAGCTAACGAAGCCATTCCAAGCCACAGCAAACCTGACAGGAATGCGCTTTTTACCAACATATACAGCACAAGGTGTCCGTTTCCTAACTAGCGAGCAAGTTCGAGAAAGCGCGGAAAAATTAGTAGAACAGTTAAAAGCTTCATATTAATCTTTTGGCTGTTTTCGCGAAGTTTGTTGTTATTAATATTAGAATTCATCAACCATGTCAGAAGTTGGCTCATGTTCTGACAGAGTTGACCAAAAATATATCAACCCTGTCAGAAGTTGGCTCATGTTCTGACAGAGTTGACCAAAAATTCATCAACCCTGTCAGAAGTTGGCTCATGTTCTGACAGAGTTGACCAAAAATTCATTAACCCTGTCAGAAGTTGACTCATGTTCTGACAGAGTTGACCAAAAATTCATCAACCTTGTCAGAAGTTAGCTCATGTTCTGACAGAGTTGACCCAAAAATTATCAACCTTGTCAGAAGTTAGCTCATGTTCTGACAGAGTTGACCAAAAGCTTATCAACCTAGTCAGAAGTTGGCTCATGTTCTGACAGAGTTGACCAAAAATTCATTAACCCTGTCAGAAGTTGGCTCATGTTCTGACAGAGTTGACCAAAAATTCATTAACCCTGTCAGAAGTTACCTTTAAATTAGGAACAATAATTGACAGAGAGAAACAAGTATACGAAATGAGCTATTTTTTAAGAAAAGAGGGCTGTTTCATGAAGTATAAATTACTAGGAAAAAGCGGATTAAGAGTATCAGAGTTAGCATTAGGTACAATGACGTTTGGGGAAGATTGGGGTTTTGGTGCCTCAAAGGAAGAAAGTCAAAAAATCTTTCAAGCATTCGTAGAAGCAGGCGGGAATTTTATCGATACGGCAGTAAATTATACGAATGGAACCAGTGAGAAATATGTGGGAGAGTTTATCCGGGAACAACGAGAGCAATATGTTGTGGCAACAAAATATACACTCAACACTCGTCCAAACGATCCGAATGGCGGAGGGAACCATCGGAAAAATCTTGTCCAATCCGTTGAAAAGAGTTTAAAGCAGCTTCAGACAGATTACATTGATTTACTATGGCTCCATGCCTGGGATTTCATGACCCCTGTAGAAGAAGTAATGAGAGCACTTGATGATTTAGTTCGTTCAGGAAAAATCCTTTATGTTGGAATCTCTGATACGCCTGCTTGGATTGTCTCTCAAGCGAATATGCTTGCCTCATTACGAGGTTGGACGCCATTTATCGGCTTGCAGGTAGAATACAATTTATTGCAACGGACTCCTGAAAGAGATTTATTACCTATGGCGCGAGCACTTGATATAGGTGTGACTGCTTGGGCGCCGATGGCCGGTGGTGCATTAACAGGAAAATATAATAACCCTTCCGCTGTAAACGGTAGATTATCTCCGCAAAGTGCACGATTAAATGAAAGAAACCGAGCGATTGCTGCAGTCGTGGAGGAAGTGGCGAAGGAACTTAACGTTTCACCTGCCCAAGTAGCATTAAACTGGGTGCGTCAGCAGTCAGGAACGGTGATTCCGCTAATTGGAGCAAAACGAGAAGAACAAATGAAAGATAATCTAGGAAGTTTATCCTTCGAGCTTTCAGATGAACATCTTAGCCAACTAAGTGACGCAAGTAAAATTGAACTAGGGTTTCCTCATGACTTTCTTGCATCTGAGCCTGTCCTAAATGCTATCCATGGCAAAACCTACAGAAAAATTGAAAAGAGAATGTACTAAATAAGATATTTTAAGGGGAGAACTCGAGATGAAGGGGAAAATTTGTTTAATAACAGGCGGTAACTCAGGGATAGGCAAAGCAACAGCAATGGAATTAGCAAGAAAAGGGGCAACGATTGTTCTGTTGTGCAGAAATGAGGAACGGGGACAAAAAGCGCGCCAAGAAATCATTGAAAATACAGGTAACATCCATGTAGACCTGCTTTTAGCCGATTTATCCTCTCAACGTTCAGTTAAACAAGCGGCAGAAGAATTCAAGAAAAAGTATACCAAGCTCGATGTACTCATCAACAATGCTGCTGTCTTTTTATCAAAGCGTTCTGAAACAGAAGATGGGATTGAGACGACATTTGCCACGAATTATTTATCTCATTTCATCCTCACACATTTGTTATTAGATTCGCTTGAAGCAAGTGGTGAGGGGCGCATTATTAATGTAGCATCGAAACATAATGGGATTAAAATGAATTTTGATGACCTCATGACCGAGCAAAACTATGCATTTTTCAGAGCGGTCGGTCCGACAAAGTTAGGATTAATCTTGTTTACAAACGAGCTTTCGAAACGCCTTGCAGGAAAGCCTATTACCGTCAACAGCCTGCACCCTGGAATTATTCGATCCAATCTTATGCATGACATGCCATGGGTTCTTCGGACATTATTTAAGACACTCTCAGCTAAAGCTGAAAAAGGTGCAGTGACACCTGTCTATCTTGCTTCTTCTCCTGCTGTTGAAGGTGTAAGTGGTAAGTTCTTTGTCAACTGTAAAGAAGCAGAAACCACTGATGCTGCAAAAGACCAAGAAGCAACACGGAAACTGTGGGACATTAGCATGAGCTTAATCAAGCCTGGAATTCTCTAAACATAAAAAGGAAGTGCGCATCGAGAATGAACCCCCGATGGCACTTCCTTTTCTCACATAATATGGAAGTGTGAAATTCGACTTCGAGAAATGTCCAGCTCCAGCGCCTAGCCCCTCGGGTCAAATAACCTTCTGCAATAAAAGTCAAAGAGCGACTTTTCTTGCAGAAGAACATTTGCCTGTCGGGGCTGACCAAGGCGCTTGGGCTTTTCTTATTTTACAATCCCAGAAAGAATTAATTTCCAAACAATCTCAAATTCCTGCTCAATGGTAGGCGAGGCCCATTCTTTTGCAAGGGCAGGATGATGGAAACGAGCCGTTGCCATAAAGACACCGCTAGCTGTGCCTGCAGCATCCGTTGATTTAAACTCTCCACTAGCAATTCCAGCTTCAACAATGGGGATGATTTGTCCAATCAATTCTCGAATATGAGTATCAATCGCTTCCACCGACTCTTCCACAAGCATCGAGTACATGGCAAATAACGCCGGGTCTTCCTTCACCTTGGAATGTTTAATCTGAATCAGCGTCTTTACCCATAAATATAAACGCTCTGTTGCAGAGCAATCCTGGTTAAAAACAGCCGCTAATGGTTCCGAGATACTATGAAGCCATCTTGCCGCCACCGCTTCCTTTAATGCTGCCTTACTAGGATAATGACGATAAATAGTTCCGTGACTGACATTTAATGCCCGAGCAACATCCACCACACTAGTTTTCTCAGGACCAAATCGGCGAAGGACTTCCTCCGCCGTATCTAGGATCGTTTCTTTGGTTAAGATTTGATCAGCCACTTTATTCTACTCCCAGTTGGTTCATTTGTTCAGCAGCATAACGGGTGCCAGCAACTGCTTCCGGTGGAACTGCCGCTTCAATTCTTTCAAGGTCAGCAGGACTTAACTTTAAGTTCACCGCATCAAGGGCATCTTGAAGCTGAGCCTGTTTACGCGCACCAATTAACGGAATGACATCCTCTCCGCGTGAAAGAACCCAAGCAATAGCAAGCTGTGCTACATTGGTTTGTTTTTCCTCAGCGATTACACGCAACGCCTCAACAAGTGCTAGATTCTTATCTAAATTTTCACCCATAAAGCGTGGGGCGAAAGAACGGAAGTCAGGTGCTCCTTGGCGATCCTTCGACCATTTTCCACTTAACAAGCCTCGTGACAGGACACCATATGCGGAAAGACTGATTCCTAGTTCACGTAAGGTTGGTAAAATTTCTTTTTCAATACCACGGCTAAAAAGGGAATATTCAATTTGAAGCCAGCTAATCGGATGGACGGCATGTGCACGCCGGATCGTGTTTGCATTTGCCTCTGAAAGACCAATGTTTCTCACATAACCCGCTTTCACCATGTCGGCAATCGCACCCACGGTTTCTTCAATAGGTACGTTCGGATCGACACGTGCTGGTTGATACAAGTCAATATAATCCACGCCTAATCGTTGTAACGTGTAAGATAAAAAGTTCTTTACTGCCTGCGGACGGGTATCAACGCCAACCCAACCTCCATCAGGAGAACGCATGGCACCAAACTTAACGGCAATAAAGGCATTATCACGCTTTGTTCCTATTAGTGCTTCGTTTAAAAGTAACTCATTGTGACCCACCCCGTAGAAATCTCCAGTATCAAATAAAGTGACACCTGCTTCTAATGCAGCATGAATCGTAGCGATACTTTCTTTACGGTCAGCTTTACCATAAAGATCGGACATTCCCATACAACCAAGTCCTATAGCAGAAACGTTTGGACCATTTTTTCCAAGTAGTTTATTTTGCATAAGTAACGTACCTCCACTGATAAGATGAATTTATTTTAGCAAAATCAATGACAATAATCAAATGACAAATTTTGTTTTTTGTCATTTGTTATATATGAGATTAAAATTTGTATTTTTCAAAACAAGCAAATCGTATCTATTTTTTGTTCAAAGTGTAAGAAAATACAATGTATAATAAATCCCCTTTGAATGGAACATGATAATTGATAAGTAAAGGAAATAAGCAAACATCGAAGGGGTCAACTTGAATGGTTTTATTCTTTTATATCGTCTTAAATGTGCTTGCTATATTTCTTTTTATCAAAAAAAAGAAGATGCTCCATATACTCGAAATCATCGTGTATTGGATGATCAGCACCTATCTCTATCAAAACTTCTCCGCGATTTGTTTTATGAATTTTAAAACATTGATTGTCCCTGAAAAACTAAGCTTGGAATTTTCTCACTTCCTTAACCGAACTATTCTATTTCCTATCATCATGGTTATTTTTCTTCATTTCTTTCTTATTTTAACGACAAACTGGAAAAAGTTTCTTTTATTCAGTAGCTTCGTCTTCTTTTTAACAGGCTTGGAATATTTATCAGATCTCTTAGGTGTTCTGATTCATAAACATTGGCGGGTGTGGTGGTCATTTGCTTATTGGGTGGCAACTCTATCGGTGTTACTTGTTTGTATGAAGGTCTTTCGCAGAATCCTTTATAAAGGGGGCAACCATTTATGAATGTGACCTTTGATTGGAATGAATGGTATTTTATTTTAACCACTGCTGTAATCATTTTATTAACTATACCAATTAGAAAGTATTTTCCTCTTGTTATTGTAATCATTATTTGGATATGGAATATCGGATTTGTTGCAACGATTGATTATTTTCTTCTTGCCACTCCTTTCAGATTATATATTTATGGTGACAATCCTACCTATGAGGCTTCTGGTGCACTATACCATCTGTTTATATATCCATGTGCCTCTTTACTATTTTTGTTTGGTTACGATAAATTTCAGCTCTATGGAAAAAAAACATTTTGGTATATTCTATTTTGGACAGGCTTTTCTCTCTTATTTGAATGGATTACTGTAAAAAATCATGCGCTGACATACACGGGATGGAAGCTTTATTATTCCATTCCTTTTTATCCAGTTACGGCAATATTGTTGATCCTTCTTTTCCGCTTTACAAAAAAGAAACTGCTGGAACTGCCGCTTCTAAATAATAATTAAGTTGCAATCCATTTCATTATTCTATTTAATAGATGCGTAATGAAAAATCTACAGAATGAGGTAATTTAGTTGAAAGCACTTGTGTTTAATACATTTGGAGGGCAAGAAGTCCTGGAGTATGCGAAAATCCCTAATCCGGTCATCGGTCCTAATGAAATATTGGTGAGAATGAAAGCAATTGGTTTAAACTTTGCTGATATATATAGAAGAAAAGGAAACTACCACCTTGCGGGAGAACCTCCCTATATTCTAGGGTATGAAGGAGCAGGTATCGTTGAAGAAATCGGGGCGAATATTCAAGGAATCCAAGTTGGCGACCGGATTGCTTTTGCGGATGTGCCTTATGCGAACGCTGAGTTAGTAGCGGTTCCGTTTGAAAAAGCGATACCTGTACCTGAAACAATTTCATTTAATGAGGCGGCATCCGTCATGCTGCAAGGCTTAACTGCCCACTATCTAACACGTGATAGCTATGCTGTGAAAAAGAATGATGTGGTTCTCGTCCATGCGGCAGCAGGTGGAGTCGGACAGTTGTTGGTACAAATGGTCAATTTGCTCGGAGGAAAGGTAATTGGCTTAACATCTTCTGCTGAAAAAGCAGCAGTAGCAGAAGAAGCTGGAGCATCCAAGGTATTCTTGTACAAGGATGATTGGAAGAAGCAAATATTCGAGGCAACAGACGGTAAAGGTGTGGACGTAGTTTATGAATCAGTAGGTTCAACGCTTCAAGATAGCTTTGAAGTAACCCGTATCGGTGGGACGGTAGTATTTTACGGAATGGCGGGGGGAGATCCAGCACTGGTTGATCCAAGAATGTTAATGGATACATCAAAAACCTTGACCGGTGGAGACCTATGGAATGTCCTTACTTCTCGTGAAGAGCGGGTAGCTCGTTCAAGTGAGTTGTTCAGCTGGATGCAGGAGGGAAAAGTACGATTAGCCGAACCAACAACCTTTGCACTAAGTAATGGCCAAGAAGCACATTGCTATCTAGAGAGCCGAAAAAGCACCGGCAAAATTGTATTAATTCCTTAGGGAAAGAGGAGAAGTAATGATTCTATTTAGAAATGAACACATCACCGTGTTTCAAAGTGCACTCTACCAAACGACATGTACGGTTGTAGATACGAAGGATTTTGTTCTCGTGGTAGACCCAAATTGGCTGCCTCAGGAAATAGAAGAGATCCAAAGACATGTTGCTAGCATTCAAGGGGAAAAAGAGCTTTACCTTCTTTTTACACACGGAGATTTTGACCATGTCATTGGTTACCTTGCTTTCCCAGGGGCAAAGGTTATCGGAAGTAAAGGACTCCAAGAGCATCCTGATAAAGAGAAAAAGGTAGATATGATTCGTCAGTTCTATAATGACTATTACATACAACCGCCATATCCGATTGCCTTTCCAGAGGTGGATATGGTGATTGGTGAAGATGGGCAGAAGCTTGTAATTGGAGGGTCAACGCTCACCTTCTATCTGGCGCAGGGACATACGCATGATGGGTTATTTACAGTGATCGAACCGCTTGGGCTTTGGATTGCGGGGGATTATCTTTCTGATTTTGAATTGCCGTTTATTTATCACAGTGCTAAAGCATACGAACAAACTCTTCGAAAAGCAGGGGAAATTCTTGTAAACCATAAGATTTCTGTATTGGTTCCAGGTCATGGCAAAACGACAACAAATCTTCAAGAGATTCAGCGCCGGATTCAAGTATCTCAAGATTATCTCGAGCGATTGATTTCTGCTGTGAAGAACGAGGACGCAGAGGCATTGACAGCCTTAGAAGAGGAAATGTCTTTTCCATCTAACTTTACGAAGCAATGCCATAAAGACAACATAGCGATTGTTCGGAAGGAATACGCGTAAGGGGGGGATCAAATTTTGGTAGACGTTTTTACAGAGATCATCATCGACCGCCCCGTTGGGCAAGTTTCACAGTATGCAATGGATCCTGACAATGCCCCCGAATGGTATATTAATATTCAGTCCTCTGAATGGAAAACGGAAAAACCGCTGGCCATGGGTTCACGAGTGGCCTTTAAGGCGCAATTTCTTGGGCGGGAGCTTGCCTATATATATGAAATTATAGAGCTTGAGCCGGAGAAAAAGCTGGTGATGAGAACCTCACAGGGTCCATTTCCAATGGAAACCACCTATACGTGGGAAGCTCTGGAGGGCAATCGAACACGAATGACATTAAGGAACAAAGGAATTCCAACAGGCTTTTCCAAAATCTTTGCTCCGTTTATGGCTCCCATGATGAAAAAGGCTAACAAGAAAGATTTACAAAAAATAAAAGAAATACTTGAATCGAGTAGTGAGAACTAGATAAAAAAGGGGTATCCATAGAAAAATAAACCGTTCTCTTTTGGAGTACCCGCATAGGAAAAAGCAAATATAAACACAAGTATAAAAGCAGTGGATTTCGCACCTGAAATCGCACTGCTTTTAGCATTATTTCGAACAAATATCTAGTAAGATAACCAGAGAAGCTTATTTTAACCATTGGGGTAGGTTAGAGAATAAAAATACGAGGTTTTCAATAGGTATAAATAAATTAATAAATTGGAGAGTGGAATAATTGGGGATTAGAACAGCAAATGTGGAGGATTGGAAGCAAATTTCTTTATTGTTAAACCAGCTGAACTATCCAGATACCGAGACTTTCATAAAAGAAAAAATAGAAACACTCCTTACTGACCCAAATGAGGAGTTATTGGTTTACGATAAAGATAGTAGGATTATCGCTTTAATTTCCATACATTTTATACCTCAATTGGCTGTCAAAGGAGATTTCGCAAGGATAAGTTATTTTGCAGTTGATAAAAACATTAGGGGTATGGGAATAGGACGAGAGATTGAGGAGTATTGTACTAATTTAGCCAATAAAAGAAATTGCGATAGAATCGAAGTGCATTGCCATTCAAGAAGGATAGATGCACATAGGTTTTATGTCCGACAAGGGTTTACCGAATCCCCAAAATACTTTGTTAAGATGTTACCCCAATCCGATTAATATCTACAATTTTAAAAAACACCTTCTAACCAAAAAAAGGCAGAGCGAATTCATATGCGAATTACTCTGCTATTTTTTCTGACTTTATATGTGTTTTTATAGCTGCGGGTACCTCAAAAGAGAACGGCTTAATAGAAAAAATGGGTGCCCTTTTTGTGTGAAAAAACTAATCAAACGTTTAATTGGATTTCTGAATATTCAAATTGGAATAAAAATACATTGACGGTCACTTTACTAATGTTATATATTTTTACATATTGATGTTAGGAAATATAACATTAGGGGCTGATTCTTTGAAAAAGATTGAGGCGATCATTCGACCGGAGAGGCTCACGGATACGATTAAAGGATTAAAGAAAATAGGAATTACAGGATTTACCGTTTCTCAGGTGGTAGGTAGAGGGAAACAAAAAGATACGCAAGGAGTATACCGGGGGAAAAATTATCAGGTCACCCTTCATCCAAAAGTGAAATTGGAAATTGTTCTTTCGGATTATTTGGTGGAATCCACTATTAAGACTATTGTTACTGCTGCTCAGACAGGTGTAGATGGAGATGGGAAAATATACGTATATCCTATTCTAGAAGCTTACAATATTCGAACAGGCACAATTGACTATGATATCGATGACTTAGCGAGCGAAAAGGGGTGATCTTTTGGAGTTAATGTATATCAATACGGTTTGGGTCGTCCTTGCTGCAGCGATGGTGCTGTTTATGGAAGGTGGATTTAGTTTATTAGAAGCCGGGTTTGTCCGTACGAAAAATGCAGTGAATGTGACGATGAAAATTTTCGTAGACTTAACCATTGGAGCCTTAGCCTTTTGGTTGATCGGATTTGGAATTATGTTTGGTGAGGATACCTTTGGATTTATAGGAACGACTCTTTTTGGAAGTCCCGATAAAATCGCTCTTTCGATGGAGCTGCCAAGCGTTGCATTTGTTCTTTTTCAAATGGGGTTTGCAGTAGCTTGCATTTCGATTATTTCAGGTGCAGTTGCTGAACGGATGAACTTTAAAGCCTATGTGGTTACAGCTGTATTGATCAGTATGATTATCTATCCGCTATCTGGTCATTGGATATGGAATAGCGATGGTTGGTTAGCAAAGTTAGGAATCAAGGACTTTGCGGGATCAGCAGCTATACATGCTGTTGGTGGGTTTGCCGCTTTTGCAATGGCCAAATTACTGGGTCCAAGAAGAGGAAGATTTAATTCGGATGGCAGCGTGAATGTGTTTGCACCGAGTAACATTCCATTAGCATCAGCGGGTGCCTTTATTTTGTGGTTCGGTTGGTTTGCTTTTAATGCAGGCAGTACATTGGATGCATCAAGTTCAGCGCTAGCACCCATTGCCATCAACACGATGTTAGCCGCAGCGAGCGGTGGTTCTGTTGCTTTGTTTCTAACGATGAAAAAGTTTGGAAAAGCAGATCCAAGTATGACGATCAATGGTGTATTAGCTGGATTGGTTTCCATAACTGCTGGCTGTGCTTATGTTTCTGAGTGGAGCGCTATTTTAATTGGAGCCATTAGTGGGTTGATAGTGATTTATGCTACCTTATTTGTTGATTTTTTGAAGGTGGATGATCCGGTGGGAGCTGTGGCTGTTCATGGTTTCGGCGGTGTGTTTGGAACCATTGCTGTCGGCTTGCTTGATAAGTCACAAGGATTATTGACCACTGGTGATTTCTCGCTCTTAAAGGTACAACTTTTAGGTGCAGCAGTTGTAATCGTCTGGGGCCTAATTGGTGGCACCTTTATTGCAAAAGTATGCCAAATGACAGTCGGTTTCCGAGCAACTATACAGGAAGAAGACGAGGGCTTGGATATGTCTTATCATGGTATTCCTGCTTACAATGAATTAGAGCGATTTACTGACTTGCCTTCAAGTCTATTTAATTTTGAGGAAACAACGGGAATCACCGTTGCTTCTCCTGCTATTAGGAAAGAGAAGCAAGTGATGTAGTTTGATTCTTTATCTTTTCGCTAAGGAATTCCTTCATAAAGGGATTCTTTTTTTGATAGCAGCGAGTGGGATCGACTAGTGCCTTTGAAAAAAGAAAAACAGAGTGTAGCGGTAACTAGTCGGAGCGACTAGTGCCCGAGAAGGGAGAAAAACAGAGTGAACGGTAACTAGTCGAGGTGACTAGTGCCCGTAAAGGAGGAAAAATGGATAAAACGGTAACTAGTCAAGGATACTAGTAATTTTAGGTAAAAATGGAAGAGGTTTATTTAGAATAGAAATACCGAGGATGACTTGTCGCTAGAAGGAGACTATGACAATATATAAGCATATGAAAAACTCCCAGGGAAGGTTTATTATTATGTACTGGGGGTGATTGGAGGATATGAGATCGTGTCTAATTTACCAAATTGCCCAAAGTGTAATTCAGAATACACATACGAGGATGGAAGCCTTTTTGTATGTCCGGAATGTGCGCATGAGTGGAGTGTAGTAACAGGACCCGAGACGAATGAAGACCAAAAGATTGTGAAAGATGCAAACGGGAATACGTTAAACGATGGTGATACGGTATCCGTCATCAAGGACCTGAAAGTTAAAGGAAGCTCATCCGTTTTAAAAATTGGAACTAGGGTTAAAAACATTCGTTTGGTTGATGGCGATCATGATATTGATTGCAAGATTGATGGTTTTGGTGCAATGAAATTAAAATCGGAATTCGTGAAAAAGATTTAAAAAAAGAGAGAAGAAGAGCGAGATGGAATGCTTTGCTCTTCCTCTTTCTTTTTGTGATTATCCGCTAATATTGTCCCATTTGTACATTGCAACTTTTCTCTAGTAGGGCATGATAAAGCTGTTCAATATGTTCGTGATTTTTTGTTTCAACAGAAATCTCGATTTGGGCAAAACCAGGATAGATATTTTTCCCCATCCGATGTAGATTAACAGATTGAACATTGGCGTCGAGATCAGTAATCGTGCTTAGGACTCTTTGAAGCTCACCAGGTTTATCTTTTAAGGTAATGGTAAAATCAGCATACCTGCCTGCCTCGACCATGCCGCGTTCGATGATTCTTGAGATAAAACTCATATCCACGTTTCCGCCGCTCAAAATGGCGACCACTTTTTTCTCTTTCAGCTTTACTTTTTCGAAAAGCAGGGAGGAGAGGGAAGTAGCCCCGGAACCTTCCACCAGCAACTTGTTTCGTTCTAAAAGCATCAACATCGTTCGGGCAATTTCCATTTCATCGACACAATAAATATCGTCCACGTACTTCTGAACAATCTCAAAGGTTTTCTCACCTGGTTTTTTAACAGCAATTCCATCGGCCATCGTGGGTGACGACTGAACTATTACAGGTTTATTCGCTAATATGGACTCTTTCATACTTGGACAGGCGACTGTTTGAACACCATAGACAGATACATGAGGATTCTTCTCCTTCACTGCCATCGCAACCCCGGCTATAAGTCCGCCGCCGCCAATAGGGCAAATAATGGCCTCAACTTCTGGCAGTTGCTCAAGGATTTCTAATCCGACTGTTCCTTGTCCGGCAATAATGGCTTCATCATCAAAAGCATGAATAAATGTGGTTTTCAGTTGGCCTTTCAATTGTAATGCATACGCGAGGGCATCATCAAAAACCGCACCTTCTAAAATAACCTCGGCCCCATATTGCTTAGTGGCTTCTATCTTACTAAGAGGAGCGCCTTTAGGCATGACAATTTTACAAGGAACGCCTAGCATTTGGCTTGAATACGCAACCCCTTGGGCATGGTTCCCAGCAGACGCTGCGACGACCCCATTTTTTAATTCATCTTTTGAAAGGGAGGTCAGCTTATTGTAAGAGCCTCTCACTTTAAAGGATCCTGTTTTTTGAAGATTCTCTAGCTTTAAATAGACTTCATTATGCGAGAGCCGGCTAAATGTCTTGGAATAGTCAAGGGGAGTGGTGTGGACAATTCCCTTCATTTTCTCCCGAGCAATGATAATATCATCTAGATTCACAAGTACAACCTCCTGTTTACTCTACTGATGTAAGTGATTTTTCATGGATTGATTTGATTAAGTGGAAAAATAATATCGTGCATGGCTGGACTATTAAATAAATAGGTAAGGAATAAATGGGTTTCCAGCTGCTATATTTTAAATATCCAATGAAGCTTGAACCTGTGAGCCATTCAAATCCAATACTTCCAATCGAAAGTATGACTATAAATAAAAGAAGGATAACCCCTTTCAATTGGAATTTGTCATAGAGATAGATAAAGACATATCCAAACGGGGCATAAGGCACATAGCACAACAAATCAAAAAGCTCAAAGTCCCCCGAGTCCATGATGTCGTATAAATCAACATGTGGACCTGCGATCACATGATCAACAACCCTTGCTACTGTTACCGTGAACATTAGTAATAAGATAGTAATAGAGGTTGGAAATCTCTTTGGCAATTTATATAATAAGATCACTAAAGCCAGGATATGAAAGAGAATAAACCATTCATTTGCATCGAATTTTTCCGGTAATGGTAAAATTGTCATTTGCTAATCCCCTCTTTAAAAAGGATCCGGCTAAAAAGACCTTGCAGGATTTGGAGGAAAGATAGAAAGGTGAACCATACGATAATGGAACCCCATACCTTCCACTTTTCATAGGTGAAAATATGGACATGGCTTAAAATCGTCTCTACTCCTACTAAAACACCTACCCAAAGCACAGTTATAATAAGCTTCTTTGAGAAGGTGCTGCCTCTTTTTACCGATTCAATATACCAAAGAAGCAGTAATGGAAAAACCACTACTTCAGTGACACGAAACATAATAAAATATCTGGTACTCTTTGTGACAGTCCATAGCTTGGCATTGTCTACAATAACAGAGATAAAACTGGTGAAGAAGAACTCGATCACCATCAATAGAAAAATAAGCGTTAAGGTATGATTAGCTTTTTTTATTGTAAAAAACGAAATAATACCAATTAAGGTGAAAGAAAAAAAGAGTGAAACGGTTATCATAATGACCTCATTTTAACAGACATAAATTACTTTTAGCTTTATCTTTAAGATGGAGTCCTATTCAAATGAATAGGAAAAGCCCCAACCAGCAAAAAGGTTAGGGCTAAATCTATTATAGGATTAAAGCTTACGTTCCCAAAAACGAGCCTGGGCAATGCCTTCGATAAATGGTTGGATATCTGTTTTTGTTAAATCAAAGACACCTGCTTCATCTAATTGAATGCGGCTGTACTCTAATGCATTAGGTTCACTGACAGAAATCGCCAATGGTTTAAAGTGTTTGTAGGTTGTTTCAATGAACTCCAAAGCAGGTGTAGGAAGGTTGGATTCACTGCTAACTAATAATGCGGCATCAAAAAGGCTTGAGTCGACTGTATCAAAGGTATCCGTTACTTTAAGAACAGCATTTAATGGTTGGACCTTATTAGCAACGATACTATAATTCAGGTTATGCTGTGCAAATGTTTTAATCCATTCTGTTAATTGGTCGATGTCAGGGGCGCCAGTTACTAGAATAGCTACACTTTTGGTATCTGTTTTTTTGATCGTATTGGCCATGCTTAGTGCAGGTGATTTCTTATCAGATTGGACTTCGAGATTCTCTTCTGGCAAGACCGCCCCTATATTTTCAGCCACTTCTTGGGCCATGTTTCGATCAATATGATTAAGAAGCGCAACCGCATTATTTTTAACCAGATCGGAATAACATTTGCCAAGTTCAAAGCTAAGAGCGTCTTTTATATGCTGCTGTTCATAGGGAGCCTGACTGTTATAAAATAATTTCGCTTGCGAGTAAAAGTCTAAGAAACTTTCACTCCGACCTCTGATTTTACGTCCATCCACTTTTTCTTGATAATGCTCAAATCCTCCTTGCTCGACAGGCACTGGCTCTGGTTGATTGGCATTTAAACCGTTTCGATGATAGCTTGTTTGACCACGGTGAATGGCCATTTGGTGTATGCCATCACGCTGGTTGTTATGGAAAGGACACACCGGTTTGTTGATCGGAATCTGATGGAAGTTAGGACCGCCTAATCGAGAAAGCTGGGTATCTGTATAGGAAAATAATCGACCTTGTAAAAGCGGGTCATTTGAAAAATCAATCCCAGGTACCAAATGGCCAGGGTGAAAAGCCACTTGTTCGGTTTCGGCAAAGAAGTTGTCGACATTGCGATTCAAAGTCATTTTACCGACGATTTTTACAGGGACCACTTCTTCAGGCCATAATTTAGTGGGGTCTAAGACGTCAAAATCAAATTTAAATTCATCCTCTTCGGAAATTAACTGGATACCCAGTTCCCATTCAGGATAATCGCCTTTTGCGATGGCTTCATATAAATCTTGACGATGGAAGTCAGGGTTTTTACCGGCAATTCTCTGTGCTTCATCCCAGACAAGAGAATGCATACCAAGGACAGGTTTCCAGTGGAATTTGACAAAATGTGCTT
Organism: Neobacillus sp. Soil_C_43; assembly: GCF_057656715.1. Taxonomy (NCBI): domain Bacteria; kingdom Bacillati; phylum Bacillota; class Bacilli; order Caryophanales; family Bacillaceae; genus Neobacillus; species Neobacillus sp. Soil_C_43. The sequence goes on along the minus strand of NZ_JBDGJV010000027.1, from coordinate 35,657 downwards.
TCCCCTGTGCGTTGACAAGACGGAAGGTATGGACACCGAATCCCTCCATCATACGCAAGCTTCGAGGAATAGCTCGATCACTCATTGCCCACATGACCATATGGGCAGATTCAGGATTTTGCCCGATAAAATCCCAAAAGGTATCGTGAGCGCTGGCTCCTTGTGGGATTTCAGTATGTGGTTCAGGTTTAAGAGCATGGACAAAGTCAGGGAATTTAATCGCATCCTGGATAAAGAATACAGGCATGTTGTTTCCAACTAAATCAAAGTTTCCTTCATCTGTATAAAATTTGGTCGCAAATCCACGAACATCGCGAACGGTATCACTTGATCCTCTCGAGCCCTGTACGGTCGAGATTCGTACAAATACCGGTGTTGTTTTCGAGGTGTCAGTAAGAAAATTCGCTTTTGTGTACTCTTGTAAGGATTCATAGAGCTGAAAGACGCCATGAGCTCCTGTGCCGCGTGCATGAACAATACGTTCAGGAATCCGTTCGTGGTCAAAGTGCGTCATTTTTTCGCGAAAGTGAAAATCCTCCATAAGAGTAGGACCCCGTAGTCCAGCTTTTAAAGAAAACTCATCTTCCGTCATTTTCAATCCTTGGTTAGTAGTTAAACCAGCCTTTTGCTCGTTGTCGATCATTGATTGCTGTAATTGCGCCATCTTCTTATTTTCCATACATTTCCCTCCTATGTAAATGTTATCTACCTACTGCTCTCGATACCCCAATTATTGGATGCCCAAACGAATTTTGAGATACAAATCTTTTATCGTATGAAATTCATTGTTTGTTATTCAAACTGTTGTACAATAGGTAGTATCATGACATCTAGGAGAAATCGAAATGGATATAAAAGAGCAATCATTACTGAATTACTACTATAGAAAACTGACGGAAGGTACCTTTGATGAGAGGGATATCTATGGATTTTTACTTTTAATCAAAAATCAAGGTAAGGAAATACGCTGGATTAATGAGGTCACTGAATTTGTTTTGAACCGTGGCAAGTATAATGGGGTTATGAAGGAATACCTTTATGAGACAAGGAAAAAGTTTGAAAGTCTTGGTAGGACGAAAGCTGCGCTTAGAATCGAAGATGTATTTTCCTTCAAGGAAATCAAAGCGGGATTGAATAAAGTTTTGGCAGATTGTCAGCTAGAGGGGTTAGCCAATGAGAAAATCAATCATTTTGTTACCTGCCTGATTTCAATTTTACAGCAGATTTCCATTACGGATGAAAATGATAGAGAGATAGGAAAGCTTTTCTTTGCAATCTCCAATAAAGAAATTATTTTGATGGCGGAGATTGAGGTTGCTCAAAATCTATTCAAAAAGACTAACGCTGTTTTCCCAGTGTTGACTGCTAATAATAGCTATGCGGATATCAAAAAGCAAGATAGATTTGATACGCCATATTTGTTTGTGGACAAGGAGGTCGAAGTGACCAGTAAAGAAGGAAAGCTGGAGATTATCATTCCTTAATCATTGGGGACAGTCCCTCACTGCTTTAACGCAGCGGGGGACTGTCCCCTTGATTTTGCGGAATCATCGACCCAATGACATTCTTAAACGTTTGTTGGGTAGCAAAAAACAGGGAGAATCCCATTAAGGCCAACACCGGAATTAATAGAGAACCGTAAGCATTGTTAACCCCATGATGTTCAGCAATCCATCCTAGAAGCGGAGCCCCGATGGTAACGGCCCCTTGATTAATGGTTTGTCTCATGGCTGCCATCCGCCCGTAATAGCCAGGTTCGGTATACACCTGTTGAACGGATTGCATCAATACTCGGACCCATGTGGTACCCAATCCAATCAAGAGGATTGCGATAAAAGCAGAGAAATTATTTCGAGTAAACATCATCAATAACAAACCAATGGAAGTGATCCCGAAAGAAAGACCAGTAACATAGTTTTTGCTTTTATATAAAATGGAGGTTGCTGTTATACCGGCAATAATGGCTCCAATAGAAGTCGCGCACTCTAAAATTCCATATAGAGTACTTGTGCCGTGTAAGTACGAGCTTGTGTACACGGATAACATACCTGCACAAGTATGAACAACAAGCTGACCAACAAACATAATTAATAATAAGGAATACATAAGCCGATTTTTATGAACATAGACAAAACTGTCCTTTAAGTCAATCAACCCTGCTTTAAAACTACTATTTGAATTATTTACTCTAGGAACATATTTAATTAGCAACATACACACGGTGCCAATGGCAAAGGTAAGACAAACAAATAACATCACAATACTGGCTGGAAAAATAGTTAACATACCGCCGCATAATGAGGTACCAATTAAACCACCGACAGAAACAGCCGAACCCGTTTCACTGAAGATACGAGGGATGTCCTCTTTCTTATAAAGTTCAGTGATAAAGGCTTGTTGTGCCGTTCTAAATAGGGATGAAAAGGTCTGAACAATCATGTGCACAAGGATAATCATCCATGGTTTAAGGATATTACCAGTCATGGCTAGTAGAAGCATGATCATGGCAATGGTGACAATACCAAGTGATATGACCGTCAATTTCTTACGATTTTGTTTGTCTACTATTACTCCAAAGACTAAATTGAGCACCACTCCAGGCAGGAACCCCATGCCGACCATCAACCCTGTATAGGTCGCATTGGAAGTCATCTTATATAAAATCCAGGCAACGGCGATAAAATACATAGAGCTGCCAAGTGAAGATAAAGTGGAAGAAATCATTATATTCCAGTACTTACTGTCTCTCATGTGATAACCTTCTTTTCTTTAATTCCTATTTCGTCTTAATCATAACCTGTAGGTTCGATTAATAAAATTTACATTTATTTATGTTTTAGTATAAGATTTTCTTATGTGTAAAATCTACTCGGCAGGGTTCCCTGTCCACTTTTGTCGGTTTAGGTAGAATTATTTTTTCTTGAATTTAACAAAATGTGTAACAAATTTCCTGTTTTATAGTAAAATTAGCATATGAAAAAGGGGGTGCTAGATGAGATATTCGGGGAGAATTAGTATTGTTATCATTTATATCACTCTAGTTTTAGGCTGGCATTCTTTTTATTTTTTAATAGACTATGAAGGTTCCTATGTGTTTATGATAGAGAATGGTCAATATAAATGGGACTTAGTCTTTATTCCCTTGCTTTCCCCGTTTTTTTGGTGGTTAGGATTTCAATATGATAAAGCGAAATTTCTTTCGCAAAAAGATGCTTTGACGGGGCTATATAACCGGCGTTTTATCTCACAAAGTGCCCCAAAGCTTTTAGCCAAAATGGATAAAAAGATAGGAAACTTAACGATTTCTGTAATTGACTGCAATAACTTTAAACAAATAAACGATCAGCATGGTCATAAAATCGGGGATTTGATTCTCACGAGGATTACCAAAGTTCTTTTAAACAGCACCACTGAGCAAGATATTGTCGCTAGATGGGGCGGAGATGAGTTCCTTATTGTATCGCCGTATTCAGACTCGAAAAGAACGAGAGGCATTTCGAAAAAGATTGAAGCGGGTTTGTTTCAATTATCTAAAGAAATGGGAATGGATATTTCTGTTTCCATCGGAACAGCCGTTTATCCAAGTGATGCTTGTGAGATGAAGGAATTATTGATTATTGCGGATCGAAATATGTATAATTGTAAAACAAGGTTAAAGACAATAAAACAAGGATAAATAGACCATCCATAATGGAAGGTCTATTTTTATTGGCGTAAAGCAGTATTGTGACATTAATTGCTCATATGTCTTATATAAAAGATGACCAATGAAATAGCACCGGCCCCAACTAATGCAAGAAGGAACTGAATTACTTTGGGTATTTTATTTCCTTTACTTAATAGGAATTCTCTTGCTTTGTCTTCTAAGGTAATGACTGCAAGGAAGCCAATTATTCCAATTACTATATAATGCCATGACATAACCAAACACGCTCCTAAAACGATGTATACTATTTTTGACGTAATTGGTTATTTTTAGGTTACAAAGTAATGCGAATTTAATAATTTTAAAAGACGCATCACCGCAAAGAAATAGCGAACAGAAAGCACTGTTCGCCAAAAGTATTATATTCCAATCGTATCCAAGGAAAGGCGTAGTCCTTCCATCGCAAAGCCTCCGATATAGCGATAAACAAATAAGGCGATGATCGGTGAAAAATCAATCGGTCCTAGAGGCGGGATAAACCGTCTGAAGAGGCCTAAATATGGTTCAACTAGCTTGTAAACCCACCCACCAATTTTTGAAGTTTGAAATTGAGGAAACCAGGAACCAAAGATTGATATGAGAATAAGCCAATAATATGCTTCAAAAGCATAACTTCCTATAAGTAAAATTGTAGAGCCCACTATAAATCACCCATCTATTATTATTTTTTTTATTATCAGATAAACATTAGTGCCTATATGAACATACGTATGAAGCGACTTTAAGGTTTCAAGATAATCAAAGTTTTTTTTGAAATACCCTAAATAAAATATCTATTTTTCTTGTAGCTCATTTACAGTTACAAAGGTATACCCCTGTTCTGTAAGTGCTTTTAATATTCCCTCAATTGCTATGATTTCTTCACCAGTTTGATTATACATCGGATGCATCAAAATAATTGAGCCCGGGGTTATATTTTTCTTCACATAATTTATTTTATCAGTTGCTGAGGAGAAATAGCTATCTGGTTCAAGATTCCACATGATGGTGTCTCTATGATGCTTGCTAAGGTAATAAGGGAATCCAATCAGCTTTTTACCATTAGGCGGGCGAACATCAATTTCACCCTTATAGCCTGCTTCACGGATTCGTTGATCCGTTTTTTCTATTTCTTTCTTAATATAGGACGGTGTTTTGAACACCATTCGATTATGCGAATATGTGTGATTTCCTAGCTGGTGCCCCGCTGCAGCTATTTTTGCCGATTCCTCTGGATACTGTTCCATATCGTGACCAATGAGGAAAAATGTAGCCTTTGCCTTGTACTGTTCTAATAAGGGTAGAATAGAATTGACATTTTTAGACGGTCCGTCGTCAAAGGTTAAAGCAACTACCTTCTGATTGGTCTCCACTTTATCCGTAAGTCCTCCAAACACCTGGAAACTTCTCGAATTCATTAACTTATAGGTACCAAATAATAAAAGGAAAATGATTGAAACCCCAGTCGCTACAATTAGTAATCTTTTTTTCATAATAAAATGCCTTTCAATTCATAATATAAGCCCTCTATCATTCTAATTATAGCAAATAGAACGCTGTTTAATTCCATCTTAACACTTCTACAATGAACTTTTGTTATCGGTATATTTATATGGATTTATTAATAAGAATAGAGCGAATGCAGTTTTTTCTGGGGGGGATACGCATTGATTGGGGATGAGAACGTATTACATGCTGACACGGGTGTAACATCTGTATTGTTTGTTGAGCGATCGTTAAATGAAATACGATTTTGGTCTAGAATCATGAAAGAGCATTCTTTATTTCTTCGTTTAGGTTTTAGAGCAGAGGATACTCAATTAATTCAAGAGGCTAATCAATTTTACCGGTTGTTTGAACATATCGAACAAACAGCACATGCCTTTACTAATCAAACTGATCCAGAACAAATAAGAAGATTTAATTCAGAAGTACAACAAGCTGCAACCAATATTTTTGTTTTTAAACGAAAAGTACTAGAACTGATTCTCACATGTAAATTGCCAGGGGCAAATAATTTTCCACTGCTAGTTGACCATACAAGTAGGGAGGCTAACTATTTTAGAAAACGATTATTTGAATTAAATGAAGGTAAATTAAACGCTCTTCCGGATGCTATTATTAAAGAAAATGTTTTCTTCTTAAGGATTATGGCAGACCACGCTAAATTTATTGGTCATCTGTTGGATCCATCAGAACGGAAACTAATTGATGTAGCCAGAAATTTCAGCAATGACTTTGATCAATTGTTGTATCAAGCAAGGGACTTAGAATCTATGAAGCCACAATCTCAAACGGTACCTCTTTTAGATCAATTCCTGGATCAAAATCGTGTGTCAGTCTCTTCTCTTCGTGATTTCAAGAAAACGGCACGTGATCTAATTGAGCAATGTAAAATTAAGAGTATCATTCATCCGCTTTTAGCTGATCATGTCTTCCGTGAAGCTGATAGATTCCTTGAAATTATTGATATGTTTGATGCGCATCTTACGAGTGGTAATCCACAACCTAGATAGTAGACAATTTAAGAATATAGAGTAAATGGACCACTCCACAATGTGGTCTTTTTTTTATGAATCCCTCTAAAGATATTTTTCCCTCGTGAAACATTCTTATCTAAAGCCTACTTATATAAGTCCGCGCAAAAAGGTTGCTCTAGACCCACCCATAACATGGTTGATATGATATGGAAGGAATTTGTGGGGAGGTCAGGAAAATGGATGACCAGAAATATAAAGACCTTAAATTAGGGGAACGAGGCGCAATGGTTAGTATTGTTGCCTATCTTATTTTATCAGCCGTAAAACTAGTTATCGGATATATGAGTGATTCAGCTGCCTTAAGAGCTGATGGACTTAACAATACAACAGACATTATTGCATCGATTGCTGTCCTTATCGGGTTAAAAATATCGCAACGACCGCCTGATAACGATCATGGCTATGGCCATTGGAAGAGTGAAACCATTGCCTCCATGGTGGCTTCATTTATTATGATTGCGGTTGGTATCCAGGTGCTGACGGATGCCATTCCCTCAATGTTCCTGGGGAGGAATGAGTCTCCTGATATGCTTGCTGCTTATGTAGGGGTAGCTTCCGCGATCGTCATGGCTGGTGTTTATTTTTATAATAAAAAATTAGCAATAAGAATTAATAGCAAAGCCGTGATGGCCGCTGCCAAAGATAATCTTTCCGATGCATGGGTAAGTATAGGAACTGCTGTGGGGATCATAGGGTCACAATTACATATGCCTTGGCTTGATACATTAACGGCAATTATTGTCGGCGTTTTGATTTGTAAAACAGCTTGGGGCATTTTTTTGCAAGCTTCTCATGAACTTTCAGATGGATTCGATGAACAGAAGATTCAACTCTACCAGGAGGTCATTACAAAACTAGATGGCGTGAAAGGCATTAAAGAATTGAAAGGGAGAAACTACGGCAATAATGAAGTCATAGATATGGTCATCCTCGTTCAGTCAACATTAGATATTCGAGCCGCACATGACATTGCCACCCGTGTAGAAAAAGTTCTAATGAGAGACCATGGTGTCTATGATGTTCACGTCCATGTAGAGCCAGATTATGAAAAGGTTCGGGGATAAAGGGCGAGCAGTGAAAGATACTGTTCGCCCAATTCTATTTTACTTACAATAGCGTGCAGCTTTCTTGAATATGCATAACCCAAAGAGTAGAAAAGCAAGGAAGCCGATTAACGCAATAAGGATATTTAAAATATGACCAAGATATCCTAGTTTAAGTAATTCGAAGAAATCAGAAATGACCCCTAAAACTGCAAGTAGCAACCATATCGCACCAGTTAAAAATCCAAGAAAAACACCAAAAATACTACAGTGAGAATGACATTTACCATGATCCTGTCCCATAGAGATTCACCTCCTGTCAATGGTTGTTCAACATTATAGTATGCGTTACATTAAGTGCTTGTTTATTAGAACAATAAAATGAGGCTTGTATACTTTTAGGGATTCTTTATTATCATTTCAGGAATATCTAAAGTTGCCTTAAGATTGTTATAAGTATAATAATTACAACATTAATGAAACCTATTGAAGCAAAACACAACCTGAATTAGAATGATATCTATTCCTTAAATATTTATAACATTGTTATCCTTGTATAATATCAGTGTCGTTGGTCTGATAGTTTCTACCTGGCAGCCGCAAAATGCCGGACTACAAGGAAGTATGAAGAAACGTAGTCTTATGTCAGGTTGGCTTAGATGAATGGATTCTGTAAAATAAACAGTCCTTACTTTTTCATGCTTTCTGTCTGGTGGCGGAGAGTGTGAAAAGGGAAGGACTTTTTACATTGGATATAATCGTTTTGGGAAATGATAAACAAAAGGAGTGAGTAGCGTGTATTTTTTGTTGAATGTAGTTGGAGTACTAGTTGTTATGGGCCTTGTTTATTTATGCTCACCTAATAAAAGAAACGTAAAATGGAAGTCCATTTTGACCTTGTTGGTAGCTGAATTGGCGATTACCTGGTTTATGTTATCGACGAAAATTGGGTCATGGATTATTAATAAAATAGCTTCTTTCTTTACCTGGTTAATTGCCTGTGCTAATGAAGGAATTTCTTTTGTTTTCCCATCTGTCATGGCGAATGAACATGTAGATTTCTTTTTTAGTGCGCTAATGCCGATTATTTTCATTATTACGTTCTTTGATATTCTAACTTATTTCGGAATCTTAACCTGGATTATTGATAAGGTGGGCTGGGTCATATCAAAAATATCCGGCTTGCCAAAGCTTGAGAGTTTCTTCTCCATCCAAATGATGTTTCTTGGAAATACGGAGGCACTGGCTGTCATCCGTCAACAAATGACTGTTTTAAAAGAACATCGCCTATTAACATTTGGAATCATGAGTATGAGCAGTATCAGTGGGTCGATTATCGGGGCGTACTTAACGATGGTTCCAGCCACCTATGTATTTGTGGCTATTCCGTTGAATTGCTTCAATGCGCTTTTGATAGCAAACATGCTGAATCCTGTGGAAGTGAGTAAAGAGGAAGACATCGTGTATGTTCCTTCTAAGGAAGAGCGTAAAGATTTCTTTTCAACCATCTCTAACAGTATGCTTGTCGGCATCAAAATGGTTATTGTTATTATGGCTATGGTCATTGGTTACGTGGCCTTAACCGCTGGTGTAAATGGAATATTAGGATTTATTGTGAAGGGCTTAACCATTCAAAAAATATTCTCGGTTATCTTTAGTCCATTTGCCTTCTTGCTTGGTTTAGGGGGAGATGATGCGATGTATGTGGCACAATTAATGGGAATCAAGCTTGCTACTAATGAGTTTGTTGCAATGATGGACTTAAAGGGTAAGCTAAGTGGATTGGCTCCGCATACGGTTGCGGTGGCGGTCACATTCCTAACATCATTTGCTAACTTTAGCACAGTCGGTATGATTTATGGTACGTTTAACTCCATTCTGGGTGAAGATAAATCAAATATCATTGGGAAGAATGTGTGGAAGCTACTAGTAAGCGGTGTAGGAGTATCCTTACTAAGTGCAATGATTGTTGGATTATTCGTTTGGTAATAAGGATTTTGGGGACAGTCCCCCACTGCGTTAACGCAGTGGGGGACTGTCCCCTTTTTTTATGTTATGATTCAAGGATAGACGCTTTAATGATGCAAGTTTGTCTGTGTCTAAGGCAAGGATATATATGATTACACCTTATTTTTATGTGGAGGATTTTTCTTGATTACTCTCATCAAACCACTGATTGTTAACATTACGATATTATTATCTTTTACTTTTAATATGAATTTGTTTTTTCCGTTTAAATCGAAAGCTCCTCTATCACTAAAACAAAAAGTCATTTATGGGTTGGTGGGTGCCTTAGGAGCACTTTTCTGTATGTTTTATCCTATTCGTACCTTAGGTGAGACGCATTTTGATCTCAGGATGGTTGCCATCATCATCCTTACTTTATATGCTGGCTGGCTACCTGGTAGCATTATTTTAGTTAGCACCTGTTTGATCCGTTATTTCATTGGTGGAAAGTTTTTTTTCACGGGTATCCTAGTATGTGTTGTCGCTTTTTTCTGTGCGTTAGTATTTAGGGGGATTTTTTTAAAAGCAAAGGCTAGACTTGCGGCGGGTTCGATTGTCGTTGTGTGCTATCTTGTTGTTTATATTACCATTCTGTATTTTAGTGTTCATTTTTTAGAATTACACTTTTATTTAACTTACTTTTTTGCCTTTTATTTAACCACCATAGCCCTAATCTTTGTGATTGAAAGTCTGATAAAAATTAATAAGCAGTTTGAAGAAATGGTGTATATGGATAAGCTGACAATGGTTGGTCAGCTTACGGCTTCGATTGCACACGAAATTCGAAATCCACTGGCAACCGTTAGAGGTTTTATTCAATTTTTAAGTACAGATACAAAGGATGAGCAATTGAAGAAATACTCGCCATTAATCCTTGAGGAATTGGATCGGACAAACAACATTATTACAAGCTATTTGAAAGTAGCAAAGCCTGATTCATTTCAGTTAACAGTGATTCCCTTACATGAAGTTATAGACGATTGTGTCCAATTATTGAGACCGCTAGCGTCCTATTCTAACGTGATCATCGACTATGAAAATAAACAGCCCTACTATATCAATGGGGACAAGCCTCACTTAAAACAGGCTCTTATGAACGTCATTAAAAATGGAATTGAGTCCGTTGACAATCAAGGGAAGATTACGATTGAGCTACAAGCTGACTATATTAAAAATAGGGTGGAAATTAGGATCCAGGATAATGGCAGAGGAATGTCACCTGAACAGTTAAAGCAAATCGGCTTGCCTTTTTATACAACCAAAACAAAAGGAACAGGCCTTGGCAGTATGGTAACCAACAAACTCATTCGCGAAATGAACGGCTCCATCGAGTATAAAAGTGAACTCAACAAAGGAACAACCGTTATAATCGTCTTTCCATTACATAAATAAAAAACGTGCCTGTCCCCCAATGCTTTAAAGCGTTGGGGGACAGGCACGTTTTTATAATATTGGCGAAAGTTTGTGGAGAATGTCTTTCACCATGCAGTTTATTTCTTTGTGATTTATGTTTGTTAATAATTCGGGTCGTAGCACTTGGAAGCATTTCGCCAAGTAGTAATCATATAGAGCACGTTCTAATGTCAGTTCCTCATCCATTAAAAAAGAGGTATTGATTAGCTTATTTAAGACGGTTTCGTCCTGCATCATAAGAAGGGTAGGATTTAATTCATTAAAGAATCCTGCCTCCATTCCATTTTGATAAAACGTATAAATGGCGGCCATTTGTTCTTTTCGCGACTGCTTCTTTTTTTCATAAAGTGACATGCAACTAATCTGAAGGTCTTTCAAAAAAATCTCAGATGAATAGGCAGCTGACAAAACGGCATGTTCAAATACCTTTTGAAGACGTTGGGAATAGGAAAGCTCTGTATTGGAAATCATTTGACCTGCTTCATAAATATAGGAAATGCAAAAATCATTTAACTCCATAAGGATGTCTTCTTTTGAAGAGAAATAGTTATACAGAGAGGCTCGACTCATGTTCATCAACTGAGCAATTTCTTGGATAGATAAAGATAAGAATCCCTGAGTACGAATCACTTTTAGGATCTTCTTAATATGGGATTGTCTCATCAGTAATCGATCTTCAGTTGATATTTTTCTCATAGTCCACACTCTCTTTCCATCAAGAATTATAACATAAACCAATTGGGAAATTCTTTACATCGAAGCCAAGTTTTTTTAGTTTACAAAAATGAAAAAGAGGAGTAAAGTAATCCATTGTTAACACTTTAGACATTAAATGATTATTTTGTCTAAAATAAAATCAATAAAACACTTTAAACCCATGGAAGTTAGAGAGCTTGGGCAAGATAAGAATAGATTACATTACATTCACATGAAGAGAAGAGGAGTATACACCTATGACTACAGCTACAGCATCAAGACAACTCATAAATGACTTTAACCAAATTCTTAAAGGTCGCCGGTCTATTAAAAATTATGATAAATCCGTAAAAATTAGCCGTGAGGAAATGACTGAAATCCTAACGTTAGCGACAATGGCTCCATCTTCTGTAAATATGCAGCCATGGCGTTTCCTTGTAATTGAAAGTCCTGAGGCAAAAGCTACACTGGCACCACTTGCTAAATTCAATCAAAACCAAGTTGAAACTTCATCGGCAGTCATTGCTGTATTTGGTGATTTAAACAATTTTGAAAAAGCAGAGGACATTTACGGGGCAGCAGTAGAAAAGGGATTCATGCCACAAGATGTAAAAGATCGAATCCTGACATCTTTCTCCAGTTATTTTGACAACATTTCACGTGAAGATATGAAGGATGTTGTGTTAGTAGATGGCGGCCTTGTTTCCATGCAATTAATGCTCGCAGCTCGTGCTTTTGGATATGATACTAACCCAATTGGCGGTTATGAAAAAGACCAAATTGCTGAAGCTTTTGGTTTAGATAAAGAGCGCTACGTTCCGGTTATGCTTATCTCCATTGGAAAAGCAGCAGATAGTGGGTATCCATCCGTTCGTCTCCCAGTAGATCAAGTCGCACAATGGAAGTAAGGAAAGAGACTAGATCATTGATAAATGAAAGGATGACCTAACGATGATTATTATTCATGCGACATTTCATATTAATCCAACAATGCAGGATCAATTCTTAGACGAGATTCAACCATTAATTGCTGCATCAAGAGCAGAAGCGGGAAACATCTCCTACCGTCTTCAAAAGGATGTAGAAAGTGAAAACATCTTTACCATGGTGGAAGTGTGGAAGGATAAAGACGCCGTAGCAAGCCATAACGCAAGTGAACCGTTCACCACATTTGTGGCAAAGGTAAAAAAATTCCTCACTGCACCACTAGATGTAAAAGCATTCGAAGGGCAACCACTAAAATAAAAAAGGTGCCTGACCCCCGCCGCGTTAACGCATTACCACGCTGGGGGTCAGGCACCTTTTGTCATATTTAATCATCTTCTGTATAGGCTTCAGTAGTCGTGTCCATGCATTCCCAACACTCACATCTGTTCCTCTCAAATTTAGACAATTCCTTTCCACAAGAAATACAAACATCCATATCCATCGGCATATCTCCTTTCAAGTGAAAATTTTCTATCTCTATATACCCATTTATATTCATTTGAAAGCTTGTTAGAGAACTTGTTTACAGAATAGTTGCTAATAAATTTATAAAGCTGTCTGAAATAAGCACTGCTTTAAGTGTACAAATATCTACAGATACCGTTCAGTTGAAAGTAACTAGTCATAGTAACTTTTGAAAGGGATACGCTAAAGAAAAAAACTTTCATTTGTAAGGGGCAAATAATATGAAGGTTCTATCGATGATTCAACCATGGGCAAGTCTTTTTGTACTTAGAGAGAACCAATACGAAACCAGGTCATGGAAGACAAATTATCGTGGCCCAATGGCCATTCACACTAGTTTAAAAATAGATAAGGCTGTGTGCAAACATATTGCCATTCAGAAGTTGCTTGGTAAACATGGATACACAACTGTGAATCTTCCAACCGGAAAAATTATTGCTATATGTGAACTCGTCAATTGCATAAAAGTAACGGAGAATAACCAAACATGGGCCGTCCTGGAGGATGGACGAATCGTAGAAGGAAATGGCTTTTTTCTCGGGGACTTTCGAGTAGGTGGATATGCCTGGGAAGTGAAAGAGATGAAACTACTAGAAGAGTGGATCCCAGCAAAGGGAAAACTAGGATTATGGGAGCATCCAATTTAGGGTGCCTGTCCCCCGCCGCTTTAACACATTAATAGGCCGGGGGATAGGCACCTTTTTTGGCCAAGTTGGAACTTATTTTGTTTTCATTCGTATAAATAGTACAAAGATTAAAGGGAGTTGTGGAATTTTGTTCTTAGCAGAACTGCAGCCTGAGGAGAAAAAGGCGTTTCTTGAACTTGCTACGCTGATATCAACCATTGATGGCAAATTATCTATATATGAACATACTGTATTAAAAAAGTTTAAAAAGGAAGTTGGGCTTGAGGATTATCAAATAAAAGGTCAGGCAATAGAGGATGTTTTAACGATATTTCAATCTGAACGCTCTAAAAACATCGTCTTAACAGAACTCCTGCAATTGATTTATTCAGATGGAGTATTTCATGAACAAGAAAGTGAATCTGTCCGCACCATTAAGGAGTACTTCGGCTTCGATCCACATGAATTTGGAAGCTTTAAGGATTGGATTGGTAAAATTAATGAGCTATCTGGTAAAGGCCCGCATTCAGTGTAATTAACACTCTAGATTATATCCATTTAACAAACGAAACGCTCAGAGCAATATTTCTCTCTGAGCGTTTATTGTATCTTTCGAATGGAAGCTCTACAAATCGTATTCGCTGTCCTCGTTTGGCGGGATTGTATTAGGTTGAATCATGGGTTGCCCAGATTTGTATCTACGGTCATGGATGATTCAGCAGGTCTCTCCCCATTCTGTAAGTCGGCAACAGTCAATCCAAAATCCATCTGTAAATGAGGATAATCTTTAAATTGAGCCCAATCACCGCCCCATTCAAACCCTAAAGATTTTGCCATTCCTACAACTTCAGTCCAGTCGGCTTTCCCATTCTTATTTCCGTCATAGGTCATATCCCAAATGACATTGCCTAATGGATCCTTTAGCGCAAAATCAACGGCAAGACCAAAATTGTGATAAGACTCTCCTCCTTTTGCATATGTTACAATAGTTCCTTCGGTCGTGCGGCCTTGCTCATATAGCCGATCCTGGTCTTCCGCACTTCGGAAGTCATCCGTAATCACGACTCTAATTCCTTTGCTTGCGGATTGTTGGATTAATTGGTCGCTGCGTTCCTTTACAATTGGATGGAGTTCAGTAGGATAAGAAATAGACTGGTTTGTATTTGAATTGGATATGGGATTTTCTTCTATAAATAAAAGCATGATAATAAGAGCAAAAGAAATGATAAACACTAAACTTCCTATTCGCTTTAAATTCAAAACTGTATTCCTTTCGTATTTAAAAATGTTTTCATAATTAAGACGTAAAGTACAGTCGCATTGTTTCATGTTTTTATTTACCAACTTTTGGGGCCAGTCCCCCGATGCATTAAAGCGTTGGTGGGGAACTGTATTTTTACTTAGTGATAGATGATTTAGTATACTAATTCTCAACGATTAACAGAGGGGAATGATGTCCATTTCCCGAATGAATGTAGAGATTATTTATAATGGAGAAATATATGGAGGTTGATGATAGGCTATATTGAGGAGTTACGAGAAATAATTGGAACCCGGACGCTCATTTTAGTTGGCGCTGTTGTGGGTGTAGTTGATGAGGATGGAAAAATTCTTTTGTAAAAAAGACATGAAGGCGTCTGGGGGCTTCCAGGTGGTTTGTTAGAATTAGGGGGGCTGTTGAGGATGCTGGGAGAAGGGAAGTTCTTGATGAAACAGGCGTTGAAATTGGGCAACTTAAGTTAGTGGAAGTTTTTTCGGGGGTAAGAGTCGATTGATGCTGGATTTTTTCCTTTACACGAATTACCGGACCGTACAACTCCTTTAGTTAGGAAGATGATTCAAAAATTTTCTACGATGCTCAAAAAGACCTTTCTAATAGGAAGGTCTTTTTTCATGGCTAAAAAAACTAATCAAACGTTTGATTAAATCGCTGGAAGCCATGGTACCCAAGGACAGAAAAAACTAATCAAACGTTTGATTAAATAGTCGGAGGCCATGATACGTAAGGGCAGAAAAAACTAATCAAACGTTTGATTAAGTCGCTGGATGCCATGGTACGCAAGGGCTGAAGAAACTAATCAAACGTTTGTTTAAATTGCTAGAGGGCATGGTACGCAAGGGCAGAAAAAACTAATCAAACGTTTAATTAAATGAATGGAGGCCTTGAGGCTGGTAGGACTTATCAATTTACAAACAATCCTTCTCTAATAAATAGACTTTTCTTAGCAACAGCTCTACAAATTATCGGATATTCGCTAAACAAAAAAGGTTTTTGCCCAGTTTTTCTTATCTAACTATTTTCATGTAATTTAATATGAAAAAGTCTAATTTATTAAAATATGAGTATTATTTTAAAAAGAAGAGGAGGGGATTTGGTGAAATCAATTGGAATCTTGGGCGTAGGCCAAGCAGGCGGGAATATAGCGGAAATAGCATCAAGTATGGGCTTTGAAACAGCGCTTATCAATACGAACCAACGAGACGGCTTAGTAAACACGAGGGTGGAAAAGAAATATTTCGTCCCAGGGTATAATGGTGCTGGGCAGGATCGATCAATAGGATTAAAAGCGGTTAATGAAAACTATAAAGAGATCATTGACTTTGTACAGCGGTCCTTTAAGAACATAAAGCTTTTGTTGGTGGCCTTTTCTACGGACGGTGGTACTGGATCAGGTATGAGCCCGATATTAATAGATCTGTTATTAGACCAACTCCCAGGTGTCAACATAGGTGCTATTGCGATTGTGCCTGATCGTAATGTATTGGCCGGTAATCGAATCAATGCGGTTGAATGTATTGAAGAAATCTCTAAGATTGACTCGCTTTCATCTGTGTTCCTTGTAGACAATGATCAGATGCGCAAGTTGAACCCACAATCCAGTAAACATGAAATCTACCTTTCTTCTAATCATCAAGTCATGGAGGCTATTAAGAACGTACTGCAAGTAACGAAAAAAAGTTCCTTTTACGGAAACTTCGATGAAACGGATCTTATGAATATATTGAATACAAGAGGCGTCACGATTATATCTTCAACAACGCTTACAGACGCTAAAACGACCACAGAAGTAGCTAGTAAAATTGAACAATCTTGGGGAAACTCGATATTTTGTCCTGTTGAATCAATAGGTGTGATTCGAGCAGGTTTAATTTATGAAGGTCCAGAAAAAATGGCAAAGCTAGTTAACGTCCCATTGGTTTTTGAAAGGGTGGGAGAACCTCTTGAATTGTTCGAAGGAACCTATATCTCAGAATCAGACCCCACAATAACCTCGATTTTAGCGGGACTGTCATTTCCTACCCGCAGGATGAGGGCTCTTGAGGGATCACTTGAGAAGAATAAAGAGCGTTTACAAAGCCTAGTTAACAAGGAACATACCCAGAAATATGATTCAAAAATATCATGGGCATCCAACTTAAAAGCGAAAACACCTCAAAGACAGACCGGATCCGTAACTTCCAAGTTATCGAAGTATCAGAGATAATGAATGAAAGGGTCAGCTCCCTATCGCGGTAAAGTGATGGGGGCTGACCCTTTGTGCACGATGCATTGCTAAACATATTTTTTAGTATCATTTGAACTAAATTGTAATGTTTTAAATATCTATTTATTAGAGTTAACAGAACGAAACTTAAAGAAGTACTTCAGCAAGAGGGTGTGAATGAGGAATCTGTTAAAATTGCCACTATTAAAGAAACGGGTACTGCTTCTATCATTATTTCTGGACAGGACAATCGAATTATCGTAGTACCAGGAGCAAATAGTGAAGTAACACCTGAATGGGTTATAGCACATGAAGAAACAATAATAAATAGTAATTTATTATTGTTGCAATTAGAAATCCCATTAGATTCGGTCATAAAAATAACAGAAATTGCAAATAAGTATCAAGTTCCTGTCATTTTAAATCCTGCTCCGGATCAAAAGCTACCAAAAAAACTCATAGATGGAGTCACATACCTCACACCAAATAAGCATGAGTATAGTCAACTATTAGATGAAGCCTCGGGAGAAGAAAAAGCTCAAATTATAGCAAAAAGTATCGTGACAAATGGGGAAGATGGGGTTGAATTTCAATTTCATAACCAAAGAATTACATTGAATGGGGTGAAAGTGGAGGTTGTTGATACAACTGGTGCAGGGGATACCTTTAATGGGGCTCTTGCAGTGGAACTTAGCAAAAATAAGAATCTAAAGGACGCTGTTTTATTTGCACCCATGGCTGCAACCATATCAGTCACGAAAATGGGAGCTCAAACGGGAATGCCATATGTTGAGGAATTGGAAAAATTTTATGAACTGAATGCATCAAAACTGGTGTTATAAAAAATCTAACGATTGTAACAAATAGAAATTCTCTTGATAGTTAATAGCTGATTCCTGCCCCCCACAATACGTTATAGCATTAATGTATCAGGGGGGCAGGCACTAAATAGAACGGTCTTGCTGAAACAAAAGTTGTTCACACACATTTCTAACTTTATTTTTGCAGTGTTGATTTCATATTGGGCAAAGACCATTTCCATAATAGATTTCATGGAGATTTGGTAGAAGTTACCGTGCTTCTGTTTTTTTGATTTGTTTGCTTCTTAACTGTCCGCACGCGGCATCAATGTCTGTTCCATGTTCTTGGCGAATTTTACAATTAATCCCGCTCTTTTTCAACGTATCATAAAATGACAGTACCGATTCCTGTTCACTTCTTTGATATTGACTATGTTCATCGACCGGATTATATGGAATTAAGTTTACATAGACTTTCTGCCCTAGAGGACGCAGAAGTTCTGCGAGCTGCTCGGCTTCTTGCTTATGATCATTGACATCTCGCAACAGAATATATTCAATCGTAATCCGACGGTTGGTCTTATCTACATAATACTCCATCGCCTGCATCAATTTTTCAATCGGAATCGCACGGTTAATTTTCATAATACGCGTCCGAAGTTCATTATTTGGCGCATGCAAGGAAACGGCCAAATTTACCTGCAGCCCCATATCCGTGAACTCAATGAGCTCGTCCGCGAGCCCGCTGGTGGATACGGTGATCCGTCTAGCAGCAATCGCAAGCCCTTTATCATCTTTAATCACCTTGATAAAGTCTATGAGGTTTTCAAAATTATCAAAGGGTTCACCAATCCCCATCACAACCACATGACTGACGGTTTCACCTTGAACCTTTTTATCCAGGTGCAGTTGAACGTTCATAATCTGCTCGACGATTTCCCCACTGGATAAATCCCGGCTTTTCGCTAATAAACCACTCGCGCAAAAACTGCAGCCGATATTACAGCCTACTTGCGTTGTCACACAAACGGAAAGGCCATATTTTTGGCGCATTAAGACCGTTTCAATCAAGTTGCCATCCTGCAACTTGAACAAAAATTTAATCGTTCCATCGGCTGATTCTTGCTTGATATGCTCCTGTAAGGTTTGGATTGCGAAGTTTTCTGACAGCAATTGAACACAAGCTTGATTTACATCCGTCATATCCGAGAAAGCTGTTACACGCTTTCGATAAAGATATTCCCAAACTTGTTGTGCTCTTGACTTTTTATGACCGTGCTCGATAAGCCATGCTGTCAATTGATTTATAGTTAATCCATATATGGACTCTTTATTCATACTTTCCCCTCATTTCATAAAAATAAAACTTACATTTACCAATCAGATTCCTTTATATAAAGTGAATAAGCTCTATATGGAGCTGAATCAATTACAAACGATCACTTCTCGAATAAATACACTTTTTTTCGCAACCGCACGATCTATAATAGAAAACCCAGCTTTTATCAGAATTTCATCGATGGGTTCAACGGTCACCACGACTACTTTTTCTGCAATCCTTCGTGCACTTTGGAGCATTTCCAATTGTACTTCGGGGGATATCACCGAACACAAATTATAAGGCAAATCAATAATCGCTACATCATAATGACCAGTAATATCGCGAATATCTGCTAAGGTTATTTCTCCATCAAAACCAAAGTGTGCGATGTTTTCTCGAGCGCCAGGGAGAATCAACGGATTTCGGTCGCTTCCAACAATATCAATTCCCATTGAAAGTGCTTCAACTAGGACAGTTCCAATTCCGCAGCAAGGATCGATGGCCCTAATTCCTTCTGGTTTTGGGATGGCAATGTTTACGACCGCTCTAGCCACACGCGTGCTGAGCGCAGTGGAGTAGCTATTGGGTTTCTGCTGATGTCGAAACCACACCGACTCACTTTTCTTATACTCACCGAATACCCATCTGCGATTGACATTCATCACGCCAAACAATCGATCGGGGTGACGAAGGTCGGCCTTACCAACGATGTGTAATCCAATTTCTCGTTCAATTGCACGTCGTTTCTCGAATCCGTCTCTTTCACTTTTTTTCTGACCGCTATTTTTCACATAAGTGACTTTAAACGTGGCCCCGCATAGTTGTAAAGTATTCACCTGTATAAAAAGATCCTCAAGGATTTCTGCTTCAAATAACAGAGTAATTCTTTCCTTAATAAAAGGGCTTCGGCTAGGGTCAATTTTTACGATGCTTTCCAAGACATGTGATTGAGACTCCTCTCCGAATAATGAGCGCATTTCCAAAGCACACAAGGAGCGTTCATCCTCAGAATGGGCGTAAGTGTATATATAGGTCGTTCTTTTTTTGGGGGTAATATCTAATTCGTTATCATACTTTAATCTTTCTATTTCAACGTCACCTCAAGTGTTATCTGAAAAACATTATCTATTATACCAAGAAAAAACGCATTATTAAAAATTACCTATAATTGGGTGCCTGAAACCGTATTATGTAAGTTGTATATACATGTTATAATTGAATGTGAGTTATGTAGCAAAATTTAGGTTAAAGAGTGGATTATAAGATGAAAAGTATGAAGAAATGGTTTTTACATTTGAACTTGAGATATAAGCTACTAATCTCATTCTCCAGTTTTATTATTTTATCCTTTACGATTATTGGTGGAAGTTTGTTCTGGTTATTTGTTAATTCGAATCGGGATATGTTATTGGATGCGGCCGTTGAGAACAACCGACAAATTGTCAAAAACATTGATACTGCACTACATCCATTACTTTCCTTATCAATGTATCCAGTACAGGATCAACAAATTTATCAGATAATGGAAAAGGATTACTCAACGTTTAAGTATCCCTTATATGAAAGGCAAGGCAATAGTATATAAAATTTTATAATTGAGTCAATTTACCGTGTACAAGATAACTTGAGACGGGGATTCTTGAGCAGTGTTAGTTCGTATAAGTTAAAAGTCCACCAAAAGGTTATTTTAGGTGGACTTTTTCACATTTCTCTCTAAAATTGCAGCTATAACACCGTTTCGATTCCTTCATCTCAAACTGTTCTTTATCAAGTGGCTTATTCTTTACAGGATCCTCTAAATAGTTCAGCATATGATAGATGCTATCATTCATCAGCTGTTGAGCCGAGTCTATTTCGAACGGAGTCAATTGATACTCCTGGCTCTTACCCGATAACAAATATTCATTACGCAAGACAATATCTTCGACTGGTATTTTGTGTTCTCTTGAAAGAAAGAGGGCATAAAACGCAAGCTGTTTCCGGTCATCCTCTGACTCTTTCCCCGTTTTCCAATCGACCACAATCCATTTCTCCTGACTCACATCTTTGTACACAAAGTCCAACACCACGAATACGTCCACACCATTGACTTCAAACGTTTGAAAATCCTCCGAGTGTAATACATGCATTTCTACCTTTGTCAGGATATCTTGATAGGTTTTACTCGTGAAGAAATTTTTCACGCACAACTCTAGCTTGATTTTGGCAGCACTAATTTCCTCAGGGCTAAGGCCATCTCCATAATAGATTTCATGGAGCATTTGGTGTCGCTTCGGCTTCTGAAACCAATACTGACGAAACTTAGTGGAATCAAGATAGGCCTTATTAAGATTCTGAGTGACCATCCCCATCATCTCATTTTCAGTTAATAAACTTTTATCATTTAGGAAGTTCTTCAACTGCCGATCAATGACTTTATGGATTTCATCCCCCAAGAGGATCGGGATATTTTTAATATTTTTCAAACGGTACGCTGCCTTAGTTTCTTCCGGGGACTCATACAGCCAGCCATTATGAGATTCATAGTATTGATGATAGTACTTTCGCGCGCACTCTAAAAAGGTCTTATGCCTTGAATTCGACCACGAAAAATCAGGGGAATCACGGTGAACGTACATGGAATGTCCTCCACTAATGCTAGATTCTATAATAGAATTGTATTTTCTAAAGGCACTGAAAAGCAAATGGAATGTTTTGGAGGGCAAGGGACAGTAGCTATGGACAAAAAGTTAATCAATAAACCCATACTAAAATATCTGAATAGAGTTAGAAATTAAGTTGAATAATATGGAGAAAAGGAAAATTATAAATGCAGAATAAGTTAAGATTTATATCCATTGTATATATCATTTTACTTTCTGTGGGCCTTTTTGCACATGTTGAAATTATTCCCTTCCTTTTATCCACAGCAAAAAGAGGTTCTTGGATCACCATTTTATTAACAATCGTCATTCTACCTTTTTGGATTTATTTATTGTATAAGATTGTCACCATCATAAACAAACGGTCCATTATTCAGCTTTTAAGGGATCATGTGAGCTCATTTAGGTATTACCTTCTTCTCCTACCATTGGCCGCCTATATGCTTATTAATGCCTTTGTCACTGCGAAGGATATTATTTACTGGTCACAATTAAGCTATATGCAAGGATTTAACAGTATTACTCTTGCCCTTGTATTACTCGTTTTCTGTTTGTTTTGTACCGAAGCAGGATTGTTTTCGATTGGGCTGTTAAGCAGCATTCTCTGCCCGCTTGTCCTTTTATTAGGTTTTTTTATTTCCTTTGCGAATGTGAAGAAAAAGCATTATGAACTTTTATTTCCTTTGTTTACCGAGGGCTATTTACCAATAGCAAAGGGACTTCTTTATACTTCCTTACCGATTTTAGAGATATTTATCATTATTTTCTTAACGCCAGTTTTGCAAAAAGCTGTCTCAAGAAAGCAGTTATTCATCATTGGGCTGATTATAATCGGGTTAATGCTTGGCCCTACTATTGGAGCAATTGTTGAGTTCGGACCAGAAAAAGCATCGCAGTACCGCTATCCTGCTTATGAAGAGTGGCGTCTAATTTCCATTGGCCGATATTTTTCACATGCAGACTTCTTTGCGATTTATCAATGGCTTTCAGGCGGTGTAATCAGGATCAGTTTATTTGTATTCATTACCTGCCGAATTCTTACAAAAGGGATAGAGAATGTAAAGGTAATAAGGATCGTATATACCCTCCTCCTTATTGCTTGCGTCTATCCATTTGACCAAAGCCCCTTTGCGACCATTATCTATGGATATTTCAGACCGTTATCTTTCTTTTTACTTATCATACAAATTTCAATCTTAGCTATATTCATCGTGAAAAATAAACAGAAATGGTTAGGAGGCAGAGGTGAATGATAAATGAACAGATTTTCTCTATTAAAAACCTAAAGATGATTTTCAATTATTCAGCTGATATTGAAATAAAAGAGGAACAATGTCAGGAGCGGCCAGTGATTTTTGTTTATTGTAAGCCATTAACGGACACTAGTCTGATCTCATCATTGCAGTTGCCCTCCATGGAGGCGGCTAACTCCATTTATCAAACGCTACAGCTAGAGGTTCGAAGGAAGGATTCCATTGATAGAGAAACAATGGAGGAGGCTATTTTTTCGGGAAGGCTAATGGTGATACCTACTGGAGATTCCGTTTATTTTTATGATATTAGTAAAACTCCTACCAGGCAGCCGGATGAGTCGGTAGCGGAAGTGTCGATTCGAGGAGCGAAGGATGGTTTTGTTGAGGACATTACCATTAATCTTGGTTTAATTCGTAAACGGTTGCGGACGTCTTCATTAGTTGTAGAAGATTACTCCATTGGAAAACGGACCAATACGAGAGTTTCTCTTCTTTATATCAAGGATATTATTAACGAACAGGTATTGAGAGATATCCAGGGACGGCTTGCAACTTTAGATATTGATATTTTAACGAGTGCTTCGATGTTGATGGAGTATTTAATGGAGCAAAAATTTACGCTCATTCCATCAATTAATTATTCAGGTAGAGCTGATTTCGTCGTAGAATCGATCAACCAAGGGAGATTTGCCATTGTAGTAGATGGAGCGCCAACAGCATTGATTGCACCGTCCGACCTTTCCTTTTTATTTAAAACACCGGAAGATGCTAACACCAGTTTTTATTTTGCATCATTGGAACGTTCATTGCGTATTATAGGGCTTTTTACGACGACATTTCTGCCCGGGTTTTATACTGCCTTAATCACCCATAATGTAGGGCAATTACCTCTTCCTCTTATTGCTACGATTACCGTTTCAAGATTAGGATTGCCATTCTCACCCTTAATCGAAGTCTTGCTAATGCTCATCATGTTTGAGTTATTTAAAGAAGGCGGGGCCCGACTTCCTAAGGGAATTGGACAAACCGTTGCTGTTCTAGGAGGGTTGATTATCGGTGATGCTGCGATTCGAGGGGGAATTACATCTCCCACTATGCTCGTAGTCATTGGTATAACAGCTATTTCTAGCTTTACATTGGTCAATCAGTCCTTATCTGGAAATATTTTTTTCATAAGAGTGTTTGTTCTGATCTTCAGCTACATGATGGGGATATATGGTTTTTTCATCAGTCTGATGTTTGTTTTTCTCTATTTAACAAAGTTAAAGTCGTTTGGAGTTCCTGTATTAGCGGATATCTCCTCACCGGAAGGAAAAGACATCCTATTTACGATTATTCGCCTTCCCTATTCATTTATGAAAAAAAGAAGTGCGTCTTTATTTATAAAAGATGGCACAAGATCAGGTGAGTAAATGAGGAATCTCTTATTCATTATTTCGTTACTGCTGCTCCTTTCTGGTTGTGCAAATATTCGAGAAATCCAATACCAAGCTTATGCGGTAGGGATAGGAGTTGACTATAAAAATCATGAATATCACGTGGTGTTACAGTTCTTAGACTTTTCGAATGTAGCTAAAACCGAGCAAGGGAAAAGTGATCAACCCGTTCCTGTATGGATAGGAACTGGTAAAGGGAAAACGGTGGAAGATGCGATAATTCAGATCTACCATGGCATACAGATTCCAGTGAATTATGACCAGATTAGTCTGTTTGTTTTTGGAAAGTCTTTATTGGAACATCGATTAGATAAGACGCTTAAATCGTTAGATACAAATTTTAATATACGACAAACGGGTTTGGTCTACGGTACAGAGGAAAAGGTGGAAGAGGTATTTACAACGAAGGTTCCTTTTAATTATGCTTACTCAAATTCACGAATTAACCAGCCAGAATACATGCAGCAGCAAGATTCAACCGTTCCAGCTATTTCACTGCAGGAACTGATTTATCAATTTAATGAAAAAACAAAAACAATTTTGCTTCCAAGTATATCTATTAAAGATGAAATTGTGAAGAAAAATCTAGAAAAATTGCCTGTCACCATTGTTAATGGTGCATATATCTTGAAGAATGAAAAAATGAAGGGGTACTTATCGCAACAAGATATGGAAGGCTTTAATCGGGTGAATAACGAGGCTGTTCGATCTCCTGTAATCGTAGTTGAAGAGAAAGACGGAAATGAGGATCTGGTTCAAATTGAATTATTGAAACCGAAGGTCAAAAGGGTCATTGATAAAGACCAAAATGAAGTGAGAATAGGATTAGATATTAAAATATCAGCCATTATTAGAGAATCATCGCAAAAGGTGGTTCTCTCTCCGAGAATTAAAAGAAAGATTAAAGAAAAAATAAGAAACGAAGTGTACGCAGCCTATTCAAAAAGTCACCAAATCGGTGGGGATATTTATCAATTCGAGGACTTTATGTATCGATTCATGTACGAGGACTGGAAGACTACTAAGAAAAACGATGATTTCCCTATTTTAAAAAAAGAAAACATTCATGTAAAAGTAAGACCATTAAAAAGCATCAATAAAATCAACTCAGGCATTAAACTGCCTCTAAACTAGCGAAACAAAGGCATCTACCCTAAATGGGAAGGTGCCTTAGCTTTGGCACCCATGAGGATGGCTGATTTAAAGGATCACAAATTTCTGGTGCAATGTGGCGACCGTCATCGACAGGTGCCTGTCAACAATCGAAAGTATGTAGAGGTGAATAGAGATTGAATTTATATTTCATAAAAAGAATCATGGTTTTGTAGGGGTTTTTTATATAAGAGGAGAACTAGTTAATATAGAAATAAACAAGTGCTGGTGATGAGACATGAGAATCGGACAGTTCGGAAAAGTGAATGAAATAAGTATCGATGCGATTAGACACTATATGGATTTGGGATTGATCGTGCCTGAAAAGCAGGGTGGGCATTATGTTTTTGATACGGGCTGTCAAAAAGATTTAGAACTTATTCTGGATTTAAAAGGGATGGGCTTTCATTTAAATGAAATTAAGATGATTTTTCACTATAAGAACTTTGGGCAATTTGCGGAGTATGAAAGAGATGCCTTTTATCAATCCCTGTTCTTAGATAAATATGAGAAGCTAGAACAGGAAATTAAGAACTTAATAGAAATGAAAGACAGACTTAAAGGGAAAGTAGACCAGCTATCAACTTCATCTTCTGGCTCAAGTAATACGTTAGGTATTGATTTAAGCGTATTAGATATTCTCAAATGTAATAAATGTGATGAACCCCTCACTCTTCAAGACGGAATAATCAAGAAAAACCAGATAGTTGAAGGCAAACTGACCTGTGACTGTGACCAAGTGTACCTGATTGAATCAGGAATATTAAGAGTAGGTAGCGCAATTGAGTCAAACAATCAAATTTCCCTTTTAAATAATATTCCAGAGTATATTCAGGAAACGGATCCGCTTTATTTAGAAAATATGAACAAAGGGCTGCACTGGTCCAAAAGGAAACTGGGCCAAATTGATTTGCACCAAAAAGTAATTCTCGAATTAGGGTCTGGAGTCGGTTTTTTTCTACGGAATATTTATCAGGAATTACCGGAGGATTGCCTGTACATTGCAGTTGATCACAATTTAGAGAGGCATCAGTTTTTAAAAAGCTTACTTGAGAGAAGTGGTTCTAAGAAAAAAATCCTTTTTATTTGCGCAGACTTTCTAGACATACCAATATCCCAACATATTGTTGATATAGTTGTTGATCATTCAGGCACTAGCAATTATAGCTTTGAACATGAAACGTTTTTACTCCGAGAAGTGGAGTCACTTTTTAAATTTGATAGCTATTTATTGGGCTCCTATTTAGCTTTTAAAAATTTCAGCCATAAAAGTAAAATTGAAGTTAAGTATCGTGGTAACTTTTCTGTCAGTAACATTAAAAAAACTATAGGGGAATTAGAATATAAAACCATTGAGGACCGGACCTCTGAATCCATCGAGAAAGGCGGAAAGTACGAAGATTTTTTTGTGCAGGGTGAAGAAATATTTAGTTATTCATTTTTTGGTAAAAGGTAGGGTTAACCCTATCTTTTTTATTTTTTTTATTAAAATCCCTTCATTATGGCTATTGATGTAGGGTTCACTCCACCACTTACACTTTACTTATTGGCTATATTAAAGAACATTGTTAATTTTTATACCCTGTTGATTGGAGCGGAAGGAGCGAAGACTCCTGTGGGAGTATGGTTCAGGGGAGACCCCGCAGGCGCTTTTCGCCGAGGAGGCTCGCCGAAACACCCACGGAAAGCGAAGCTCCTGGAGCGGAAATCAACAGAAAAATTTAACAAAGCCTACTTATAAAAGTTAATGGAGGCGGATGATTAATGATTACATTACCATTTAGTGTTAATGGGGGAAAGAACCGAATTGAAATAAAAAACTTATTTCTCTTTTCATCAGGGAAGACCGTTTCAATATTTGGTACAGCGATTTATCAATTTGCGTTAGGTCTGTATGTTTTAAAGTTGACGGGATCGGCGATAAGCTTTGCAGCTACCCTTATATTAGGGATCATTCCGATGATTGTGATCAATCCGTTTGCGGGAGTCATTGCTGATAAATTCAACAAAAAGAGATTAATCGTATCAATGGATTTATTAAACGGAATGTTGTTAGTAGCGGTTTATGTGCTAAGTAATATAGTTGGCCTTAAGCTTTGGCTTATTTATGTTACGACCATCCTAATGACAGTGTTTAGCACCTTTTTTGGAGTAGCCCTGGAATCAGCAAAGCCAAACATCGTATCTAAAAACATGTTAATGAACATCAATTCCATTAGTAAAATTATTGATTCAGTATCATCCATTATGGGACCGATGCTAGGAGGGATTGTATTTGCGATCTTTGACATTAGAACGTTTATTATGATTAACGGAATCTCCTTTATTTTTTCAGGTATTTCAATGATGTTAATTAATTTCAAACAGTTCCAGCAACAATCCAATGAAGAACTGCCAAAAGAGAAAATTCATTTTCTGAGAGACATCAAGGACGGGTTTCATTATATAACGGCAAGAAAGAATATCCTGAATTTGTTTATCCTATTAATTTCATTAAATTTCTTTCTTGGCTTTACTGTGACGGTTCCAATCCCCTATATCATGAATACGGTATTAGGGCTTTGTTCAAAGAACTTTGGTATTATTCAGGGATCGTTTCCAGTAGGAATGATTGTGGGAGCGCTAATGGTAAATAAACTTACAAAGAAAATTCCTTATTCCTCACTCTTCCGATATTTAAGTATTTCATTATCCACTTTAATGATTATTACTGGTCTACCAGTCCTTCTTGAAAAATATCAATTCGCTCCAGTCTTTTACGTCATTTTTTACAGTATAGTCATGTTTCTTATTGGTGCGATTGTTGCTCTAATTGACATCCCTTTTTCATATATCATGCAAAATGAGATTCCAGAAGAATTTAGAGGACGGGTCTTAAGCATTGGTATAAGTATTGGAAAGGCCATGCTCCCATTGGCTCTGGTGACCTCTGGGATTCTGTTAACTCTTATACCATCGTATATGATTCAAATGATAGGCGGGGGATTGTTTCTTCTTTTTATTTTACAATCTACAACAAAAATGAAGGTGGAACTAAAAACCGTATCAATAGATACGTGAAATTCAGGATACTTTGCTATTTAACCAACCACTATCCTAAATATTTACTCAGATTTTGGAAAACATATCATAGATAGGAGGGCGGATGGGATGATAAGTCAAAAGATTACAGTCTTGCAGTTATTCTTCATTATTATGATTAGCACCGGACTAATGAATCATGTGATGGTCATCCCGGTTCTCCTAGATAAGTCTGGACGGGATGCTTGGATTACAGTTCTTGTAGCAGGAGCCCCCTTTCTAGCCTGGTCTGCAATCATCTTTTACATATACAAAAAATTAGCAGGTAAACACCTTTTCTTATGGTTGAAAGAAAGAGTTGGGACCATTGTTACATATATCCTAATCTTATCTTTATGTATCTACGTATTTGTCCTTGCTGTCATAACTTTACTTGATACGTTTAGTTTTATTAATACATTCTACTTAGAATTAACACCGAAAATCGTGGTCATCACAACCATCTTATTAGTCTGCCTTTATAACAGCTACAAAGGGATAAGATCAATAGGATTAATATCAGGCATTTTATTGCCGGCCATCGTAATCTTCGGCTTTTTTGTTATGACTGCAAATATGGAAAACAAGGATTATTCCCTGTTAAAGCCCTACTTAGAAAATGGATATACCCCCATCTGGAATGGGTTGGTCAGCGTTCTTGCAGGGTTAACAGAAATAGTCACCATTCTGTTCGTACAGCAACATTTAAATCAGAAGCTACGCTTTAAATACTTACTTATTTTATGTATTGCATTAATAGGTCTGATTATTGGTCCATTAACAGGAGCCATTGCAGAATTTGGCCCGTTTAGTACAAAGAACCAACGGTTTCCTGCATTTGAAGAATGGCGCTTAGTTTCGTTAGGGGTTTATATTGAACATTTAGACTTTCTCGCTTTTTACCAATGGTTATCGGGCGCCTACATACGGATTTCTTTTTTCATCTTCTTAGTCCCTAATCTCATAAATGTTGAAAAGGAAAAAAGAAGAGTCTTTTTTCTAATCGGTCTGTATGCACTACTTGCGATTATTGTACTTTTGCCAATAAGTGATATTGTCTACTTTCAATTACTTAAGGATTGGATCTTGCCAGTATCCTTCTGGTTCATTTTAGGAGTTTCGATTTTTCTTTTCACCATCTCCTTATTTAATCGAAAAAGAGGTGAAATTGTCATTGATGAAGCGTAAGGAATTAGTACTCAAACAAAAAAATCACTCTAGTTCAATCGAAAGTAAGGATTCGGCCGTAACGACGATGGATACCCTTCGTAAGCTGTTTGAACAGTGCAGCGACGTTCACATTCTCAATAAACATATTGTGGGGGAAAATGATTTTCAGTTGAACATCATTTATTGCGAGGAATTATGTAATTATCAAAAAGCAGTGGAAACCATTATTCCTCACATAACATTTGTTTTAAAGAATAATCAAGTCACTTCGGATTCATTAGAAGAGGTCTTAGAATTCCCTATAAAAAAAATGGATTCTACCAATATTGAAAGTAGTGTTATGTTTGAGGTTTTTAGTGGGAACCTTATTTTCTTTATTAAAGAATTGGATGCATTTTATCTTTTTAATTTTTGTAACATACCAAAAAGGTCTATTGAAGAACCGAATACGGAGGTATCCATTAAAGGCCCAAAAGAAGGGTTCATCGAGACCTTATCAGTTAATATTGCATTGATTCGAAAAAGATTGAAGTCAAACACCTTTAAATATGAGCAGATTGTGGTAGGAGAACGCTCGAATACTAGAATAGGTTTACTCTATATATCGGATATTGCTGACCCCAATTTAATATCGAACATTAAAGACCAAATCAAGAGGATAAATTACGATGGCATCATTTCAACAGATCAACTAACGGAACTAATAAATGGGAATAAAAAATTGTTTCCGATGTTTATGTATACGGGAAGACCAGACTTTGTTGTAGACTCGCTATTACATGGGAGATTTACCATTCTCATTGATGGCTTACCCACTGCAATTATTGGACCAACCACCTTGTCGTTCTTATTAAAATCACCAGAGGATGCCCACAGTCCATTCTTATTAGGTTCGTTTGGTCTCGCTATCCGATATTTATCGTTAATTATCTCATTATTCTTACCAGGATTTTGGTTAGCGCTCATGTCCTATCATACGGATCAATTACCGTATAGTTTATTAGCAACCATATTGCTGAATCGTCAAGGAGTCCCCTTACCTGTTCCAGTAGAAGTGATGATCATGGCGTTACTCTTTGAACTTTTTAAAGAAGCGGGTCTACGAATGCCTACGCCCTTTGGACAAACCTTATCAGTAGTCGGGGGCTTAATCATTGGTCAAGCGGCAATTAGTGCTGGATTAACGGCCCCAACCGTATTAGTGGTAATTGCCATATCAATGGTAGCCACCTATACCATTGGTAACCAGGAGTTAAACGGGATTATATCCATCATACGAATAATGATTATATTAACCTCATCGATTCTTGGCTTATTAGGCTATTTGCTTTCCGTGTTTTTCTTTTTAACGTATCTTGTTAATTTACATTCATTTGGAGTTCCATATCTAACACCATTTTCCCCAATTCGATTTAAAGAAGTACTGTCAGGCTTTATCCAATTACCTTGGAATTTTATTAAAAGAAGACCGGGTTCTCTCAATCCGACTGATCCAACAAGGCAAGGAGATTCCTAAATGAAATATGTTTGTTTAATCGTCTTTACGGTTGTGATTCTTTCTGGCTGTTGGGATATTAAAGAAGTAGAACAACAGTTATACATCCATGCGCTTGCTGTGGATTATAAAGATGGGAAATTCGTGTTATATGGACAGGTGATTAGTTTTAATAACCTTGCTAAACAAGAGGGGGGGGCTAGCAGACAGCCTCAAACGACTGCAACCGTGAAAGGTACAGGTGAAACCATCAATGATGCTGCATTTGATTTATATACTACCGCGCAACAGCGATTTTCATGGGAACATATAACCGCAATCGTTTATACTGAAAACACTTTAAAGAGTGGAAAAACCCTTCATGTAAATGATTTCTTACAGCGATATTATCAAATTAGAAATATCATTTGGACTTTCGGAACAAAAGAGCCAATAGAAGAAGTTTTTGCAGCTAAACCGATTCTGAATATTACCGTTTTATATTCACAGCTTAGTAATCCGGATGACATTTATAAACAAAGCTCTAGTATTAAACCGATTCAACTTTTTGAATTAAATAGAAAGTTGTCCGAGCCAGCCTATACAACCCATATCCCATACCTAAGTACTTCTAAAAAAACTTGGGAAGAAAATAAGAAAGAGCATCTGGTTGCATACATTGGTGGGAGTGGATATTTAAGAGGAAAAAAATATGTAGGTTATGTACCACGTGATCAGTTGTTTGGAGATAGATGGATGACAAAGGATGTAAATAGAACGAAGTTAAGTGTTAAAGAGGACAATAAAACGATTGTAGTAGGACCAACGATCAATATTAAATCTAAAATTTCTCCTGTCATGCTGAATAACAAAGTAAAGTTCACGATTGATGTTAAAGCGGATTTTAAAACAACGGAAATTTTGAAATTTAAAACGCATAAAGAATTAAAGGAATTGGCTGAAAATGAAATACGAAAGCAAATAGAAGAAACCTATAAAAAAGGACTAAATAATAAAATCGATATATATGAGCTATCTGATGTCCTCTACAAACAGAAGAATAAAGAGTGGAAAAAAATAGCGCAAAATGGAGTAATCCCACTCGAACCGGATACGATTAATAAAATCAATGTGAATGTAACGATATTGAATACGGAGCAGTTAAAAAATAGATAGCAAATTACATTTTTACATTAAACTATACTTTTAATAAACCAAAAATGCCCTGCTTTTTCTGTTCAGGGCATTTTGTTATGTTATGCAAATAAATTATTGTAAACCTGATGTGATTAGGAGTCTAGCAAATGTACTGTTAGTGAAGCTCTATTATATCTGGGTCTTCCTACAGGAGAAAAAGTATCAGCCATATATATTCCAACTTGATCGCCTACGTTTAGGAAGGCTTGGACGGTTTTTCCTGTCATTGTGCTCATGTTGATGGCATCAAAATATGAACCTGTCAGTGGAAGAGACCCATTTTCACAGAGGTTAATATTGAACAAAACAGATTGTCCATCATCTAATAAAACGGATACATCTGCCGTTATTTGATAAACGCCAGATTTGAATACACTAATTCGATTCGCAGCCACATCGGGTCTCGTATTTTGGAACGGTCCTGCAATATCAAAACCCACAAGGTCTCCGGAAACAACAGGCAGAATGATCCCATCCTGTTTATATAATGATCCATAAGCATCTGGTTTTATGTTTCTGGTTCGCATACTTCACCCACCTTAAAAAAATAGTAAACGGGGTTGGTTTGGCAAGTCTTTGATAGCTTTACTCTAAGTAAAGAACTTCCTTTTTAAAGATATCATGCAAGTTAGAGTTCTTCTTGGTGTTTACGACTGATTTACTTTTACCTGCTAACATGGCGTGCGGGAAATAGGACATGTCTTTTAATTGAGAGGGTAACGTTTGGTGCGGTACTTCCACACGATTTCCTGACCACGTGATGGACTTTGGCGATCCAATATGGAATCCCCAATCTCCAAAAGATGGAACGATCGTATGATAACTAAGTGTACGAAATCCCGCAGCTTCTATTGTTTTACCTATACTCCAAAAAACAATAGGGGTATCCTCGGGAGAGTTGGATTGACAAACGAACAGTCCATCATTCGTCAAAGAACGTTTTAACATCGAATAGAATTCAGTAGTGTAAAGATCGCTGATGATTTGGTCTGTTGGATCAGGAAAATCTACAATAATAATATTGTAGGGTGTTGGGTTGTCAGCTAGAAACTTAACAGCGTCCATCGGATGAAGCTTTACACGCGGATCATGAAGAGAGGACTCGTTAATAGCTACTAAACTTGAATTATGTTTGGCCGCCTTAAGTACCTCAGGGTCCAAATCCACAAGATCTACATGTTTGACGTCTTTATATTTAAGAACTTCCCTTACTGCTAGCCCATCGCCACCGCCAACAATAAGGACGCGTTTCCTCGAACGGGTAAGACTAAAGACCGGATGAACCAATGCTTCATGGTAAATTCGTTCATCTAATGTGCTGAATTGCAACTGATTGTTTAAATACATCCTAATATCACGGGCTTCGACAATTTGAATGTCTTGAAAGTCACTTTTTACCTTTAATAGATTTTTGTGTTTACCTTGTTGTAACGTTTTTAATGCAATGTGGTCCCATAGATCAGCAATTTCATTTGAAGTATCTTTCTGTTGTTGTTTTTGTTGTTGTTGGATGGGCCTGTTTGTGTGGGTAAATGCTGGCGATAACCAGGCGTTAGTCGGTCGATACATTCTATTCATACTCATTTCTCTCCTTTAGAATCGTCAGTAGCGGTGATTTCATTACAATAGATTAATTGAGGTTGAGTAACACCCCTGTCAATGGAGTAGACCATTGCTTTTTGGGCAGACAATTCTTTTAAAAGTAAATTTACAGGGGCAGTAAGATCAGAATCTCCGCAGGTATAAAAATCTAGTGACGCATACCTCTCTTCAGGCCAGGTATGAATAGATAAATGAGAAGTGGATAAAACAAGGACACCAGTTACCCCTTGTGGTTGAAATTGATGAAAATAAGAGTATAAAATCTCCATTCCTGCATCTAACGCTGCCTTTTTGCAGAGGTTTTCTAAAAAGGCAATGTTATTCAAATGTAAAGAATCACACTCAAATCCATCAATGATTATGTGCTTTCCTTCAATGGTCAAAGCTAATCATTCCCTCCATGTTCCTTTTCATTATGGTATGGGATTTTGAATGAAAATCCTGTGTGCTTGTCTTAGTTTTTAGGAATTTGGACAAATTTAAGAGGTGTGCGGAAGGGGAACTTTCAAAGGAGAAGCAGAAATGATCATTGCACAGCACAAGCTCGAAGAAGCGTTGAAGACAAGGCAACTTCGGACAGGGCAGGCGAAAAAAGTGAAAACCTGTCAGAAGGTAAGGCACTTCGGACAGAGTAGGTGGAAAAAAGAGAAACACTGTCAGAAGGCAAGCGAACTTCGGACAGAGTAGGTGGAAAAAGGTGAAACACTGTCAGAAGGCAAGGCAACTTCAGACAGTGTAGGCGTTAAAAATAGAAACATTGTCAAAAGGTAAGGCAACTTCGGACAGAGTAGGTGGATAAAATCAAAACACTGTCAGAAGGGAAGGCAACTTCTGACAGTGAAAGCTTTAAAAATAGAAACATTGTCAGAAGGCAGGCCAACTTCTGACAGAGTAGGTGGAAAAAATCAACACACTGTCAGAAGGGAAGGCAACTTCTGACAGAGTAAGCGTTAAAAGTAGAAACATTGTCAAAAGGGAAGGCAACTTCTGACAGAGTAAGCGTTAAAAGTAGAAACATTGTCAAAAGGGAAGGCAACTTCTGACAGAGTAAGCGTTAAAAATAGAAACATTGTCAAAAGGGAAGGCAACTTCTGACAGAGTAGGTGGATAAAATCAAAACACTGTCAGAAGGTAAGGCAACTTCTGACAGAGTAAGCGGAAAAAATAGAAACATTGTCAAAAGGCAAGGCAACTTCTGACAGAGTAGGTGAAAAAAATCAAAACACTGTCAGAAGGTAAGGCAACTTCTGACAGAGTAAGCGTTAAAAGTAGAAACATTGTCAAAAGGTAAGGCAACTTCGGACAGAGGAAGCGTTAAAAGTAGAAACATTGTCAAAAGGTAAGGCAACTTCTGACAGAGTAAGCGAAAAAATAGAAACATTGTCAGAAGGCAAGGCATTTTCTGACAGAGTAAGCGAAAAAATAGAAACACTGTCAGAAGGCAAGACAACTTCGGACAGTGTAGGCGAAAAAAATAGAAACACTGTCAGAAGACAAGTCAACTTCTGACAGTGCATGAGGAAAAAAGTCAAGCCCATTATTATGTGTAAATTCATTCCTCATGAAAAACAATGTTAAGCAGATGAATTATTTTTGGTGTACT
>NZ_JBDGJV010000026.1:0-59099 GCF_057656715.1 Neobacillus sp. Soil_C_43 | reverse complement strand
AACACGGAAGTTAAGCTTCTCAGCGCCGATGGTAGTTGGGACGAAAGTCCCTGTGAGAGTAGGACGTTGCCAGGCAATTGAAAAGACAACCTGTAATGGGTTGTCTTTTTTGTTTTCCCGCCGAAGAACATTTGCCTGTCGGGGCTGAACGAGGTGCTTCAGCCTTTTGTTCTTACCTTAGCTTCTATAATATTATAGAAATGATTAATATTCATTTCTTATTTGGCTCATATTACAAAGAGAGTTTTTAGATGAAAAAATGAAGGATGAATCAAGTGGAGACTTTAATTATTGCCGTTCTGCGAACGTGTTTTTCATTTTTAATATTATTGACAGTTTCGATATGGATTGGAAAACAAGTAAATTCCCATAACAATCACTATAATTTTGCATTATCTGTAACGCTAGGTTCTTTTATTGCTAATATGGGTTTTGATACGAATTTAAAATTTACCCCAATGTTGGCTTCTTTTACTGCACTTATTTCTATGTACTTTATTAGTTCACTCATATCTAATAAAAACAGACGTTTTCGGTTGTGGCTTTCAGGGGAGCCTACAGTTGTTATTGAGAATGGGAAGCTTTTAGATGGTAATATGAAGAAAATACGGTATACGCTTGATGATTTAAACCAGCAGCTAAGAGAGCAAGGGATTTTTGATTTAATCGAAGTGGAGTTTGCTTTACTAGAAGTTAGTGGTAAGTTATCTGTTTTGAAAAAGACAAAATTTCAAAGTGTAACCAAAAATGAAATTGTTCCAACTAATAATAGTGTTGATATCCATCTTCCTATAGAACTAATCATGGATGGAAGGGTTGTTGAGAAGAATTTTAACTCACAATACACAAGCGCTTGGCTCAATCAGGAGTTGCAATCTCGAAACCTGGAACTGAAAGATATTCAATACGCTGTTATATCATCTAATAGTTCTCTTTTTATTGATTTATATAATGACAATTTAAAATCTCCATTAGATCAGGAGTAAATTAAGGTTAGTCCCAAAACAAAAGTAAACTTTTGTCAGTTTGAAATTATCAAATAAATCGTTAAAATAGGTTGAATTTCGAGTGTTTGAATAGTAATATTATTCAGGAATAATATTTGAAATTACTAATCTATTATAAGTATTGGAATTCTAAGGTGGGAGCATTATTTATGCAAAATAAATTAAGTTTTTCAAGGTATTTCATCATTGGTGTGATGTTGTTTGCCTTGTTTTTCGGCGCAGGAAATTTAATTTTTCCAGCATCGCTTGGTCAAAAAGCAGGATCAAACATTTGGCTGGCAGTTGGAGGATTTTTAATAACGGGAATAGGCTTGCCGTTTCTGGGAATCTTGGCAATGGGTGTTTCGGGAAGTAAGAATTTACAAGAGCTTGCTAGCCGTATTCATCCAGTCTTTGGAGTGGTCTTTACATCTCTTCTATACCTAACCATAGGTCCATTTTTTGCAGCTCCTAGAACGGGAGCTGTTGCGTTTGATATCGGAATTGCACCTTTTGTGAATGAAAATAATGGACATGCTGGACTGATAATATTTACCCTATTATTTTTTGTTGTTACACTTTGGTTTTCTCTAAACCCTGCGAAAATAGTCGATAATGTGGGGAAAATACTGTCTCCAGGCATTATCATCCTTATTTTTGTGCTACTGTTCATGATAATAGTAAAACCAGTCGGTACGATTGAAGCACCACAAGCATCTTATTCAACCGGCGCATTTATGAAAGGTTTAATGGAAGGCTATAATACAATGGATGCACTGGCTTCGCTTGTATTTGGTATTATTGTCATCAACGCGATTCGTTCCATGGGTATAACCTCATCCCGTGGTATCCTTTTAGCATCAGCTAAATCAGGGATTGTCGCAACATTTTTTCTTGGAATCATCTATGTTGGTATTGCCTACCTAGGGGCAACAAGTACGGAAGCGTTCGGCCTATTTGATACAGGGGGACCTGTCCTTGGAAAGGCTGCATCTTATTATTTTGGTTCGTTCGGAACAGTCATGCTATCCATTATAATCATACTTGCTTGTCTCACAACCAGTATCGGGCTGATGACAGCTTGTGGTGAATACTTTCATACTTTAATGCCTAGAATCGGTTATAAAATGTGGGTTGTGTTCTTTTCCTTGATTTCTTTAATTATAGCAAATTTTGGATTATCAAACATTATTACATTCTCCATTCCTGTGTTAATGTTTCTCTATCCACTTGCAATTGCCTTAATGTTGCTAGCCTTTGTATCTAAGCTATTTAACCATTCGCAAATTGTATATGTTACTGTTATTGGTGTCACATTTTGTATAAGTATAATTGATGGGTTTAAAATCTTATGCAGTTTGCTAGAAATGGACTATTTTGCCTGGCTGGCTCCGATTATTTCGTTTTATGAGCGAGCGTTACCTCTATACAAGGATGGACTTGGTTGGTTGCTTCCTGTTTTGGCTGCGATTATTATTACATCATTGTTTGTAAGGCTACAGAAGGTTACTGCAGTCCGTGTTAAAAATAAAACAGAGAGCGCTTTGTAAGTATTCAAACATCTCCCTACAATAGGGGAGATGTTTTGTTTATTTAAAATGTATTTTATAATGGCTGTGTTAAAGAACAATGTTGATTTTTACACATGTTGATTGGAGCGGAAGGCACGAAGACTCCTGTGGGAGTGTGGTTCAGGGGAGACCCCGCAGGCGCATGCGCCGAGGAGGCTCGCCGAAACACCCACGGAAAGCGCAGTGCCTGGAGCGGAAATCAACAGGCAAGTTTAACAAAGCCTTTATAATAAAAATTAGTTACTAAAATTCGAGGTGTTTTCATTGGAATTACGGCAGTTAAGATTATTTATTGAGGTAGCTAAGCATAAAAGCATTACAAAAGCAGCAGAGAATATGCATATTTCTCAGCCAGCATTGAGCAAGTCTCTAATGGCACTAGAAGATGAACTGGGCATGACATTGATTATTAGGACCAACAAGACTAGTGACCTTACAGATGCAGGGAAGGTGGTCCTCGAATATGCTCTAAGGATGACCGTGTTAGTAGATGAAATGAAAACTACTCTAATTGATATGACGAACTTATCAAGAGGTCAAATCAACATTGGATTACCTCCATTTATTGGAAGCTTGTTTTTTCCAAGGGTCATGGCCAAATTTCATCATGCTTTTCCGAATATAGAATTAAATATTACAGAGTATGGTGGTGCAAGAGTCGTAAAAAGTGTGGAAGAAGGTGAATTTGAACTGGGTGTTGCTGTACTTCCAATCGATGAACAGCAATTTTCGGTTTATCCCATCGTAGAGGAAGAGATGAGGCTAGTGGTTTACAAAGATCATCATTTATCAGATCGTGTAGAGGTGGAGTTAAAGGAATTAAGGGAAGAAGAGTTTATTTTTTATCATGAGGAATTTGCTTTAAATCAAATAATGAGAAACCATTTCATTGCTGTTGGTTTTGAACCTAAAATTTTATTCAAGAGTTCTCAATGGGACCTGATGACGGAGATGGTTGCAGCAAACCTTGGGATTACTATCCTTCCACAATCGATCTGCAACCGGGCTTTTAATTCGGATTTAAAGGTAATTAAACTTCAGGATAATATTATGTGGAAACTAGCTGTCATTACAAAAAAAGACCGCTACATTTCTAACGCGGGGAGAACCTTTATTGATTTCATTCTAAAAGAACCATTATAACTTTGAGTTATGAAAAACATTCTAAATATGTATTTTACGAATGGTAAATATCGCTGTACTATTACTAGTAGTTAATTAAAGGAAACAAAAGGGAGATCATTTGCTCCCTTTTTCATATTTAGAAAGGAAGTACACAATGAAACTAGGAGTAATAATGATACAAGTTTTATTTTTACATGTTTTCTTATTTCTTGGTGTGGCACTAAAGGAATTGATTCCTCTTCCAATTCCCGCTTCTATGTTCGGATTAGCTCTTCTTTTTCTAGCGCTTTATCTCAAAATTATTAAACTGGAATGGGTGGAAAAAGGGGCAAGTTGGCTGATGGCTGAGTTGCTGTTATTTTTTATTCCATCCGCAGTTGGAATAGTAAATTATGATGAAATTATTAGCCTTCAGGGTGCGGAAATTGTTGTTTTA
The DNA here is from genome assembly GCF_057656715.1 of Neobacillus sp. Soil_C_43. Lineage (NCBI taxonomy): Bacteria > Bacillati > Bacillota > Bacilli > Caryophanales > Bacillaceae > Neobacillus > Neobacillus sp. Soil_C_43. The sequence goes on along the minus strand of NZ_JBDGJV010000026.1, from coordinate 54,981 downwards.
ATTGCCATTAGTACAGCAATAGTTATGGGAATGACTGCATTAATTGCTGAAAAAATATCAGGTCGTAAAAGGAGTGAGCAGCATTGATGACGGTACTATTTACGGTCATAACCTATCTTATCTATCGGTTTGCCAAAAGAACCTATACAAAAATGGCACTTCCGTTTTTTCATCCGTTACTGCTTGCACCTATCTTATTAATTGTTCTTATATCGATTACACATGTACCAGCTACTCAATACCTGGAGGCATCTAAGTGGCTAACTCATCTATTGGGTCCAGCCACTGTTGCCTTTGCGGTACCCATATACAAAAATTTATCGATTATTAAAAAGTATATCGGTACTATTATCATTAGTATTACTTCAGGTTCACTCGTAGCTATTTTGTCAACCTTAGGACTGTCAAAATTAATTCACTTGAACTATGATTTCGTCACTTCCATCCTTCCAAGGTCTATCACGACTCCAATTGCGATAGAAGTATCAAAAGAAATTGGTGGATTGCCAACCCTGACAACTGTTTTTGTCATTTTAACCGGTGTAATTGGCGGTTTTGTCGGTCCGATGGTTCTTAAATCTCTGTCAATCAAATCCCCAATTGCCAAAGGGCTCGCTTTAGGGATGGGGGCACATGGAGCTGGGACTAATAAAGCGTTAGAGTACGGTGAACAGGAAGCAACGTTTTCATCCTTAGCGATGATTTTTGCGGCCTTCATTACCCTTATCTGGGCTGCGCTGCTCATTCCTCCATTGATGAATATTCCACATTTATTTTAATACGACCGAAACAGCTGGAAAAACGAAAGAAAGGTCTCGTATGAGGATTCTACGCGACCGAAACAGCTGGAAAAAACGAAAGAAAGGTCTCCTATGAGGGCTCTATGCGACCGAAACAGCTGGAAAAACGAAAGAAAGGTCTCCTATAAGGGTTCTACGCGACCGAAATAGCTGAAAAAATCCACTAAAGGTCTCTTATGACCTTTAGTGGATTTTTTTGTTATACTTAACAATTGCAGTGGGAAATAACCATCTATATTATGGGTTGTAAAGATATATTATAAAGGAGGCACTAAAGATGACAAAAGAAGTGGGCTTTATCGGTCTTGGTAACATGGGACAACCAATGGTTTTGAATCTTTTAAAAGCAGGATATACGGTAAAGGTGTATAACCGTACACCTAGTAAAGCAGTTGATGTAGTGGAAGCAGGGGCTCAGCAGGTAAATAAATTATGTGATGCAGTTACCACTGGTGGAATAGTGATCACAATGGTGTCAAACGACCAGGCACTCGAAGAGATTGTCTTGGGGCCTGATGGATTTGCTGAAAAGTTAGGTGCTGGTGGTATTCACTTATCAATGAGCACCGTATCTCCCGAGACATCAAAGAAACTAGCAGCATCTCATCAACAGCATGGCAGTTATTTGGTAGCATCCCCTGTTTTTGGTCGACCTGAGGCAGCGACAGCTCAAAAACTAAATATCCTCTCATCTGGTCCACTTGAAGCTAAAAAGCGTATCAAGCCAGTGCAAGAAGCTCTAGGGCAGCAGATTTTTGATATTGGTGAAGAACCGGGTGCTGCCAATGTGATAAAGCTGGGTGGTAACTTTATGATTATGGCTGCTATGGAGGCGATGGCAGAGTCCTTTAATTTAGCAGAGAAAAATGGAATTGATCGAGAGTTAGCTGCAGAGGTTTATGCGTCAACCTTATTTAACTGTACAGTCTATCAAGGATACGGTCAGATGATTGCTAAGAAAAGGTTTGAACCTGCTGGTTTTCAGCTATCACTTGGTCTAAAAGATTGCAATCTTGTCCTGGAGGAAGCAACCGCAACAAAAACCCCGATGCCACTTGCTAACTTAGTACATAATCGCCTCCTTGCTTCTGTAGCAAAGGGCCGAGAGAATCAAGACTGGTCAGCCTTAACTAGAATTTCGATGGAAGAGGCCGGACTAGAATAAATTATGTAAGGAGTAACACAATGAATATGTAAATTTTGGAAAAAGGCTTAAACAAAATAAAATTATACAAATAGAAAGGCTACTCAGGTTATGATGGAAAGTAGGATTTCGTCCCGTCGTAATTTAGTAGCTTTTTTTATATAAGCGAATGTTTTTAATCTGATTTTTCAGAAATATATACGAGGCTGTTTTGAATATGCGGTTTAAAGTTTTCCCTTTGGTTTTTCCGAAAAATAATATTATTATGTAAACTAATATTTTCATATATAAATACAAGCCACCTTATGGGCAGCTTGTATTTTTTTAAACATATTAAAATACCAATTCTTCTTTGTCAGTGTTTATTAATTGTAATAGATGACGTACAGCATAAGCAAAACCATCTTCATCATTTGTTTTTGTAATGAGATTGGCTTTTTGTTGAACATGAAGAGGGGCATTCCCCATTGCAACCGATGTGCTGGCCACCTCAAACTGTGCCAAATCGTTGCCGCCATCACCAAATGCAATAATATCTTCAAACGAAAGGTTCATCATCTGTTGGTAACGTAATAAAGCCTTGCCTTTATGTGCTTCATTGGAGGTAATCTCGACATTATTGGGGAAAGATGATGCCATAGATATCGGAAATTTTCCAGCTAATGCAGTTTTTATTTCCTCTACACGTTCTTGTTGCTCAGGATGGACCAAAGCAATTACTTTATAGATTTTTAATTGTTCCTTTTCCAAAATTCCATCATAATTGAATTCTTGAAAAAGAATATTTAGCTCTTCTTTACTTTTGCCATGTAAAGGAGGCAAGGTAGACGGAAAGCCACCGTAATTGGTATAAACGAGAATTCCTACCCCTAATTCTTTTAAAATTGAAAACATTTCTTGATAAATGGAAACAGGAAGAGTTGCTTCATACAGCACCTCTCTTGATGCAGAATATAAAACAGAACCATTGATACAAAAGATAGGAACTTCCATATTTTGTACTGCCGGTAATTTAATCACATCTGCGTAAGCACGGCCCGTATTTAAAATAACGCAGTGCCCTCGTTCTTGCAATTCGTTTAATGCTTTCACATTCTCTTCAGTAATTTCTTGCTTGGAATTTAATAATGTACCATCTAAATCTATTGATAAACATTTCATGGTTGTCATAAATCCTTTCTATTCTTCGCTATAAACTACTATATCAGAATTTATACAAAAAGTGGGTTGCCAAAATTTATGGTGCCTAAAAGCATAAGTTGAAAAAAGTTATTAATACTAATACCGAATAACACAGACAAAAAGGAGCAAACAACCAAGAAAAAGAAGATACTAACTATTACAATTGTTTTCTTTCTTGCCATGATCAACACAACTAATGTTGGGGCACAGGTGAGAACACCAGTAAAGAAGATATGTATATCACAATCTGTCATCAATCTAAAATATCCAATGCAAAAACTGTGGGTAGAACATGCCTGGTGGACAAGAGAATTCATTGTTTCAAATCTTGCAGGGCTCAAGGATCAAAATGCTGTACTAGAAAGACTACTGAAAAATCAAGAGGATCTAGGAAATATTATTAAACCTTATTACGGGCAAGAGGCAGGAAACAAGCTTACCATTTTATTGAAGGAACATATTATGATAGCTGGTAAGATAATCGAGGCGGCAAAAAAAAAATGATCAAGCCAGTCTGGAAAAATTTAATAAAACCTGGTATCAAAACGCAGATGAAATTGTAGCATTTCTAGCAAGTACCAACCCAAATTGGTCTAAAAAGGGTTTAACAGAAATGTTTTATACGCATTTAAAGTTAACAAGAGATGAAGTAGATGATCGGTTAAAAGGGGATTGGGCTAGTGATATAAAAACAGCTGACACGAACGAAGAACATCTTATCCATATGGGTGAAATACTAACTGATGGGATTGTAAAACAGTTTCCAGAGAAGTTTAAGTAAACAAGACAGTCATATACACACGAGATTTGTTAAAATATTTCTCGTGTGTATTTTTTTGGAAGAAGATATAATAATAAGCAACAAAATTAATAAGGGAGAACTTAAGAATAAATTCTTGTAAATAGGTTTAGGGGGGAGAGGTTTTGCAACAAAATTTTATTAAAATGAACCAAGGAAAAAACAATTGGAAAAGGTATTTATTATCATTTGTAATTATAGTTTTTTTTATATTTTTAGGGGGTATAATGTACCTTTTTGCTTTAAGTGCATTTGCTGAGGCAGATGGAGATCCAAATTCTTATTTCGATAGAATTGAGTTGGTGGGTGTTCATGTTAATCCGCTATATGATTTTGTTTTGACACATATTAATTATGTTTTTTGGCTGCTGGGTTTAGTTATTACCATTAGGCTGATTCATAAACGAACATTCAAAACTCTCATAACTCCTCATAAAAAAATAAACTGGATGAGAATTTTTTGGGGATTCAGCTTGTTTTTTTGCTTAGTTTCTGGAACGACACTGATTGATTTTATTTTAAATCCAGGAGATTATGCATTCAATAATATTAAATGGGAGGACTTTCTTCAGCTGTTTTTCTTTGTTTTAATCTTAACACCTATGCAAACTACAGCGGAAGAGGTGTTTTTTAGGGGCTACCTTATGCAGTGGTTTGGTCGAAAGATTACTCATTCGCTATTATTATCAATCATTGTAGGTTCTATTTTTGGTATGCTGCATTTCAGTAACCCGGAAATGAATTATTCAGCATTTTTTGTCGGTAGTGATTATGTACTTTCTGGAATAGTGTGGTGTTACATTACTGCAAAAACAAATAGCGCAGAAATAACGATTGGTGCTCATGCGGCAAATAATATGTTTCTTGGTTGGTTTCTAACCATGGATGATGCAGTCTTTGGAAAGATTCCATCCTTATTTGTAGTAAGTGATATAAATCCACAGATCTCCTTGTTATGGACTATTATTACTTTATCCGTCTTTACGTCCTTTGCAATTAAAAAATATGGAAAAAATTATTGAATTTAATTAACTATTTGGAGAAGTATTGTGAGAACTAATCATTTCCCAAAAAGAAGAGCTAACTAGAAACAGTCAGCTCTTCTTTTTGGTTATATAGTTCCTACGAGCTAGCTTATCCGCGTCTTCCGCCTCGGCCGCCACGCTTTGTTTCTGTGCTGCGCTTTAGTGAAGATAAATTTTCTTCACTAGACTTTAAAAACTTAACCATTTTATCTTCAAATGATTCTTTAGGTTTGAAATTGCTTTTTGGACGAAAATCTTTAGAACGGTTGTCAGATCTCCCTTGTCTTGCTGGGCGTTGTGAGTAAGAAGAGGTTTGACTTTCCGGTCTATCGATTGCTTTTTTAATGGATAAGGCAGTTTTTCCGTCTTTCTCACTAATTACCTTTACTTCAACCATGTCGCCTACTTTAAGGTGGTCATTAATATCCTTAACATAGCTTTCCGCAACTTCACTTATATGCACAAGACCCGTTGTACCGCCAGGCAATTCTACGAATGCTCCAAAATTAGTGATTCCTGTTACTTTTCCTTGTACTTTGCTGCCTATTTCAACTGACATAGAAATATATTTCCCCCTCAATAATGTTAAAACCACTTCATTATAACAAATATTTCACAGGAATAAAATCTTTTTGCTGAATTAGGAAAAAGATTGAAAACGTTTAATAATCGTTAAAGAAAAGTTCACAGGAAAAAGGAATAATGTGCGGTAAAATAAAAGTATGTTAAGAACATCACAAATAAAAAGAATTTTAATAAAAGGCTGTGTTAAAGAACATTGTTGATTTTATACTCTGTTGATTGGAGTGGAAGGCGTGAAGACTCCTGCGGGAGTAGTGGTCTCGGGAGACCCCGCAGGAGGAACGACGAGGAGGCTCCCGGAACGCCCGCGGAAAGCGAAGCGCCTGGAACGGAAATCAGCAGACAACTTTAACAAAGCCTAATAAAAAAGGAGTAACATCTTATGGCATACAGCAAACCAGATCAAATTATGGAAATAACCATAGAAAATGGCACGAAGAAAACTAAAAACTCTCCATTGCAGACAGTTATCTTAGGTTTTGAAGCAGGTGCATTTATTGCGCTAGGTTATTTACTTTGCATTCGTGTAACAGCAAGCTTATCCATAAATTTGGAAGGATTAAGCAGCTTGATTGGCGCATCTGTATTTCCTATTGGATTGATTCTTACATTACTTGCAGGAGGAGAGTTATTAACAGGTAATATGATGGCTGTACCGCTTGCAAAGATGGCAAAAAAGGTGACTACTAGTAAGGTCATATTTAATTGGTTTCTTGTGACAATTAGTAACTTTCTAGGTGCTGTTTTTGTCGCCTATTTCTTTGGTCATTTAGTAGGTCTTACTGAAACTGGTCCTTTTTTAGAAAAAACGGTTAGTATTGCAGAGCATAAACTTGAAGCCACCTTTATCCAAGCGTTTATATCTGGTATTGGTTGTAACTGGTTAGTGGCTTCCGCAGTGTGGCTTTCTTATGGAGCAAATGATATAACTGGAAAAATAGCTGGGATTTGGTTTCCAACCATGGCGTTTGTGGCAATTGGGTTTCAACACGTAGTAGCCAATATGTTTGTCATTCCTGCTGCGATTTTTGCAGGCCATTTTTCATGGATACAGTATTTTACCAATTTTGTTCCGGTTTTCTTAGGAAACGCAGTAGGAGGATCCGTGTTTATTGCAATGGCTTATTGGCATGCTTATAGAAAAAAAGATATACCATATCAAGAGACAAAGGTCGTTCAATCTATCATTAAAACTGGTATACGATAAATTTTAGTATTCGTATTCAAGAAAACTTTGTAAGTAAAAAAAATACTATTTAAAAGGTTCCTATCTATAGGTACCTTTTTTTATTTCTTTCAAATTTCGGACAAAAACAGCCATATTACGTACTATTTCTTTAAGAGGGTGTCGATAAAAAAATGAATACTTTTCACAGAGATGTAACATGTAAGCCGCTTAAATGGAAAAATCAGGCGATAATAGAGATATAAACAGATGGATTAAACAGAGGGTCATTGAGGAGTACAAATTGTACAAAGGAAAGGAGGAGAACAATGAATAAACCAAATTGGATAGCCATGCTGTTAGCGGGTGGGAGGGGAACGAGACTTAATTTACTAACAAAAACTATCGTAAAGCCAGCTGTGCCGTTTGGGGGGAAATATCGTATCATTGATTTTGCCTTAAGTAATTGCAAAAACTCAGGGATAGAAACTGTGGGGATTTTAACTCAATATAATCCCCTAGTATTACATTCGCATATTGGTCAATGTAATCAATGGAAGCTTGCAGACAGGTTTGGGGGATTAATAATCCTTCCACCATACCAACGGGACGGTTTAGGTGTGGAGTGGTATGATGGTACGGCACATGCAGTATTTCAGAACTTTCAATTCATCGAGCAACACAATCCTGATTATGTACTCATTCTTTCAGCTGACCAAGTCTACAAGATGGATTATAGAGAGATGCTTCAGCATCACATTGAAACAAATGCTGATTGTACCATTGCGGTTATGGAAGTTCCATGGGAAAATGCACACCAATTCGGTGTACTAGAAATTGATAAGCGGTCAAATAAAATTCTAGCATTTAAAGAAAAACCGCAAAAGCCCACAACCAATTTAATATCGATGGGAATATACATTTTTAATTGGCCAATTCTAAAAGATACTTTAATTAAGGAAGAGCAAAAGGAATTTACACACAGAGATTTTGGCAAGGATGTTATTCCCTCCATGCTAGACGAGGGATTTCATTTGTCATCCTTCGATTTTCATGGGTACTGGAGAGATGTGGGAACGGTTAGAAGCTTTTGGGAGGCAAATTTGGATCTGTTAAATAAAGGAACAAATATTTTTCAACAAGCTCCAGAATGGAAAATTTATAGTGTTGAAAATAATGAGCCTCCTTCATATATAGATAGGAGTGCCAAAGTACACCATAGTTTAATAAGTGATGGCTGCGAAATAAGTGGTTCAGTTGAAAGGGCAGTAATATTTAATGGTGTTAAAATTGGAAAGGGGGCACATATAAAAAATTCGGTAATCTTACCTCATACTGTAGTAGAAGAAAATGTTTGGCTGGAGAATTCTGTAGTTGGAAGTCAATCTTTTATTAAGAAAGGGGTGATTATTGCGTCAAAAACACCTGAGGAGTATTTAATGGTAGTAGGTAATCAGGTTACTGTTGACCCAGCTATTGAAGAGGTTCAATTCAAAAATAATGTTAAATCAGTTTTATCGTAGCAATATGCAAAGAAGAGGTTGACCCTTTCTATAGAGTCAACCTCTTTTTCTATATGAACAATTCTTTAAACGTTGATGTTATCCGCGTCTTCCGCCTCGACCACCGCGTTTTGTTTCTGTGTTGCGCTTAAGAGAAGATAAATTTTCCTCGCTAGACTTCAAGAACTTAGCCACTTTATCTTCAAATGTTTCTTTAGGTTTAAAATTCCCTTTTGGACGGAAGTCTTTTGAACGGTTATCAGATCTTCCCTGACGTGGCGGGCGTTGTGAATAAGATGATGTTTCAGGTTTTTCTATCGCTTTTTTAATGGATAGGGCAGTTTTACCATCCTTTTCACTAATTACTTTAACTTCAACCATGTCGCCTACTTTTAGATGGTCATTAATATCTTTTACATAGCTTTCTGCAACCTCGCTAATATGCACTAGACCTGTTGTACCTCCAGGTAATTCGACGAATGCTCCAAAATTAGTGATTCCTGTTACTTTTCCTTGGACTTTGCTGCCTACTTCAACTGACATGAAATCTTTTTCCCCCTCAATAGTGTTAAAACTACTTAATTATAACAAATTCTCAAGGGAAATAGAATCAATCGAAGAGGTTTTTCTAACTTTTTTTTGACTTTTCTTCTCTACTAACAGTGTACCTTTAGTAAATTGATTGGGAGGCTCTTTTGTAATGTCTGTTGTTCTCCATCCGTTAATGGGACAAGAGGTAAACGGACACCACCCACTGGAACACCAATCATTTTTAATGCTGCTTTTACTGGTGTTGGACTTGGTGCAGCAAACAATGCTTTTATTATTGGAAGGAGGTTACGATGTGCTGCTGCGGCTTCCTTTAGATCACCATTCTTAAAGTTATTGATCATTGTCTGCATTTCATTTCCAATGATATGGGATGCAACAGAGACCACTCCTGTTCCACCAATCGCTAAAACAGGTAAAGTCAATCCATCGTCTCCACTATAAAGTGTAAAGTCACTAGGAGTTTGGCTGATGATGTCGGCCATTGCATCAAGGTTCCCACTTGCTTCTTTGACAGCAACTATATTATTAATCTTTGATAAAGAGACGATTGTTTCGACAGTTAAATTAATTACACTTCGTCCTGGGATATTATATAGCATAACTGGTAATGTGGTTGATTCGGCGATTGCTTTAAAGTGTTGAAATAATCCTTCTTGAGATGGTTTATTGTAGTAGGGAGCAACCAGCATAATTCCATCCACTCCAGCATTCTCAGCTTGCTTTGTTAAGCCAATAGAGGCTCTAGTATTATTGGAACCTGTTCCTGCAATGACAGGAACTCTGCTATCAACCACATCTACTACAAATTTAAATAAGTCCACTTTTTCTTCAGTTGTTAATGTGGGAGATTCACCTGTAGTTCCAGCAATTACCAATCCATCAGAACCATTTGCGATTAAATAATTTATGAGTTCTTTTGTTGCAATATAATCAATTTCTCCTTGTTGATCAAATGGCGTAACCATCGCGGTTAAAACTTGGCCAAAATTCATCATTCTCACCCTTTATATAGTTTTTTAGAATTATAACGGAGAAGGCACCTTAATAGTCAACGCAAAAAAGCAGCAACGAGGGTTCGCTGCTGCACTAGAAACATGATTAAATAATTGTTCCCATGCGTGAGATAGCCCTCCATATAGTTTCCTATATGACAGTTCTGTATTTATTCAATAGCAGAACCAGCTTCAAGATTTATGAGATTCTTTCCGCTTCGGCAAATTCCCCTTTTCACAATGGTCATTGGATCTCATTCTCCTCGAATTGTGTACTCATGGTTTTTGCGCCTCTATCCTCACTTCAAATGGTATTGAAGTAAGAAATATTTAAATGACTGTTACTATAACAGAATTTCTATTATTATACAAGGAATTTGGAAGAAAAAAGAAAAGAAGCCAAGGCGGGAAGTGCAATAATTCCATATTTATCTAAAAATGTTATATTATAGTGAAAAGCATTAAAATAAAGAGGTGGTTTTGATAGTGCAACTAATTTCTCACAAAATGAATGAACAATATGCTAAAGACGTATTAGGTTGGAAATATAACCATCCATATGATTTTTATAATAATGAATTAACTAATGAATCCCTACAAGAACTATTGAATGGCAGTTATTATGCTGTAGTTAACGCTGAAAAAAATTTAATAGGGTTTTTTTGTGTCGGAGAGTCTGCCCAGGTTCCGACAGGTCAGCAGATTGGAGCCTATGTTGATGGTTTTATTGATTTTGGACTTGGAATGCATCCCGGAGAAACCGGAAAAGGGAATGGTTATGAATACTGTACATTTATCCTTGACTTGATTAAAGAAAAATATAAGAACTTTCCTATCCGTTTAACTGTGGCCAATTTTAATAAGAGGGCCATTCATCTTTATGAAAAAATGGGATTTGTTAAGAGTAAAGAATTTAATTCAAATAATTGTTCTTTTTCAACAATGATTAAAAGATGAGACTTTGAATATAAAAAAGAAGCTTGAGGATGGTCTGAATCTCAAGCTTCCTTTGGTGATTGAGTGTTAATTATATTCTTTCACTAATTCTTTTGTGCTTCTAACTGTATCAATTGGACGAACCATTTTTTCAATTTGGCCACGTTTTGTTTCTAAGAATGGGGGCAAAGATAGTTTTTCTCCGAGGGTTTCATAGGGTTCATCTCCCATAAATCCAGGACCATCTGTAGCAAATTCAAATAAGATTTGAGGTGCCACTCTGACATATAATGACCCAAAAAAGTAGCGGTCAACAAAACCAGAGGTACCGAATCCGAAGCCTTCAATCCGAGTCATCCATTCTTCTAAAACCGTGCGATCCTCCACACGAAATGCTGCATGATGGACAGTACCAAAGCCTTGTTGGGATGGGGGCAGTACTGCATTGTATTCCACAACCACTTGGGCACCGTTACCGCCTTCTCCTATTTCAAATAAGTGAAAAGCTTCCTCTTGGGCAATTTCTTTAAACAAAAGAACTTTTTCCATCATTTCTTTAAAGTAATCGAAATTGGCTACACGAACAAAGATAGGTCCCAAACCAGTGATGGCGTATTCTAAAGGGATGGGCCCCTTTTGCCAAGGTGTGCCGCTTGCAACTCCTTTATTTTTTTCATCGGAAATTAATTGGTATTGTTGGTCATCGAAATCTACAAAGGATAAAGATTTGTTACCAAAAAACTCCTTTACTCCTGAGTGCTTCACATTTAAACGATTAAATCGTTCCGCCCAATACTCTATAGCTGCATCATTAGGTACTCTGAAGGAGGTTTTTGATATCTCATTCGTCCCGTGCACTCCTTTTGGAATACCTGGGAAATCAAAGAATGTCATATCAGTACCTGGGCTGCCCTTATCATCAGCAAAAAATAAATGGTAGGTTTGAATATCATCTTGATTGACTGTTTTCTTTACTAAGCGCATTCCTAAAACATAGGTGAAAAAGTCATAATTCTTTTCTGCACTACTTGTAATAGCTGTTACATGGTGAATGCCTTTTAATCCGTTCATCAAAAAACCTCCAACGATTTCAATTTTATGTTCCTATATAATTCCAACTTTAATCTTTTAGTATACTGAATAGGTTTTAATGTTATCTTGGATTAAAATATCTTTAATTCGAGATAAATATAACATGCTCCTATAATGCTGTCAATATCAAGTAAGAATGAACATCTTAATTCCGTTCATAATAAATAACAAAAAGGAGGGAGTTAAAAATGGACGGAAAGTATAATACAAACGATGATGCAACTGTCGAATTAAAAAAAGCACTAAATAAAAGTACACCAAGAAAAAATCCAAATATGAGTGAAGCTGAGATGAAAATGAAGTTTCAAGGAAAGAAGAGTTAGAGGAATAGAAATGAAATAATTTGAGGTGAAAGAAATGTCTGGAAAACATCCAATAGAATATACGGGGAAAGTCTTGGATCAAAGAAATGACCTTACTGGGCCTGATGATGGTAAAGGCGCGTACCCCGAAAGGCCAAAACATGTAACGATACAGCAGCAAAGTAGGAACAACGGTAAATAGTTTTAATAGAAAAAAGTATTTAGTAGCGTAACTTTTAAAAATTCAAGGAAAAATGTAAGAGGGGGGATGACCTCCTCTTTTTCATGATTAGTAAGCATTTAAGTTTGTTTCCTGTGTTCCAATTGATAGTATAGTAATATATTTTCAAAATGAAAGGACAAATTTAATATGGCATCAATTCAAATACCCGTTTCTGTTCTAAATTTAGCACCGATTCGAGATGGTCAAACATCGAAAGAAGCGATTGATTCAATGGTGGACCTTGCCCAATCAGTAGAGAAGATGGGGTATAAACGCTATTGGATTGCAGAACATCATAATACTCCCACCCTTGTTAGTTCAGCTACGTCGATTCTAATCAAGCATACTTTAGAACATACCAATACCATACGTGTGGGGTCCGGTGGGATTATGCTTCCTAACCATGCGCCTCTAGTGGTTGCTGAACAATTCGGTACCATGGAGACCATATACCCAGGACGAGTGGATTTGGGACTTGGGCGTGCTCCCGGTACAGATATGATGACAGCTAATGCTTTAAGACGCTCTAAAAATGACTCTGTATACACCTTTCCAGAAGATGTTAAGGCGCTGCTAACCTTCTTTGGTCCAGAGGATCAACAAAGCTATGTGAAAGCTTATCCTGGTGTGGGGACAAATATTCCACTCTATATTCTTGGTTCTTCCACAGATTCAGCTTATTTAGCAGCAAGTCTAGGGCTTCCCTATGTCTTTGCTTCCCACTTTGCACCTAGATACATGGAAGAAGCAATTAAAATATATCGCAGTCGTTTCCAGCCTTCAGTGTATTTGGATAAACCATATATGATGGTCTGTTTAAATGTGATTGCCGCAGAGACTGATAATGAAGCCGAATGGTTGTCTACAACTATGCAACAATTCTTCCTGAATGTAGTTCGTGGTTCTAGGAATCCATTACGACCACCAGTGGATAACATGGATCAGATTTGGAATCCAATGGAAAAAGAAATGGCTACCTCTATGTCCAGTGTTACACTATTAGGAAGCAAAGAGACCATCCAACATCAGTTGACTTCATTCCAAAATTACTATGAAGTAGATGAAATCATGGCTGTATCGTATATCTATGACCCTGAAAAACAAAAACGATCTTATGAAATCTTGAAAGAAGTAGTAGACGGAAAATAAATAAAGAGGGGACAGTCCCTCACCACTTTAAAGCGGTGGGGGACTGTCCCCAAAATTGTTATACGATTAAGCTTAGTAATAGAATAAATCCTAGTCCAGCTACTGAAATAATCGTCTCAAGTAATGTCCAAGTGGCAAATGTTTCTTTCATGCTTAAACCAAAATACTCTTTAAACATCCAGAAACCAGCATCATTAACGTGTGAGGCAATTAAGCTACCAGCACCAGTTGCAAGTACAACTAAAGCTAGGTTTACATCGGTTTGACCCAACATCGGAATAACTAAACCAGCTGTGGTTAAGGCTGCCACTGTAGCGGAACCTAATGAGATACGTAAAATGGCTGCAATAATCCATGCTAGAAGAATCGGTGAAATAGAAGTTCCTTTAAATAATTCAGCTACATAGTCACCTACATGACCATTAATTAATACTTGTTTGAAAGCACCGCCGCCCCCAATGATTAAGAGCATCATACCAATGTGTGAAATCGCTTCAGTACAAGAATCCATTACCGTTTTGATTGGAATCTTTCTCGCTAATCCCATTGTATAAATAGCAACTAATAAAGAAATCACCATGGCAGGGGATGCACCGCCAACAAAACGGATAATGGCTAGTAAACTATTATCTGCAAATCCCATTGTTTTTTGAAGCAATGTAATAATAGTAGCAATCGACATTAATATAACAGGAAGCATTGCCGTAAATACACTGATACCAAATCCAGGTGTGTCTTCAAGTTTAAATGTTTTTAGTTCCCCTAAAGAGGCGATATCACCCGTTTTTGTAAATGATGCAGGATTCAATTTTTTAGCTAGCTTTGTAAATAAAGGTCCAGCGATAATGACAGTTGGAACAGCAATAATAAAACCGTAAAGTAATACTTGGCCAAGATCGGCACCATATTCACCTGCGATGGTAGTTGGTCCTGGATGCGGCGGTAAAAATCCGTGTGTTACAGATAATGCTGCTCCCATTGGAATACCAAGGTATAGAATAGAAACTTTCAATTGTTTCGAAATGGCAAATACGATTGGAATCAATAAGACTAATCCTACTTCAAAGAATAAAGCAATACCGATAATGAATGAAGCAGCCACAACAGCCCACTGAATATTCTTTTCGCCAAATTTATTAACGAGAGTCATCGCAATCCGCTGCGCGCCTCCTGAATCTGCAATTAATTTACCCAGCATGGCACCAAGTCCGAAGATTAGTGCTATATGTCCAAGAGTTCCGCCTAATCCGGCCTCAATTGTTGCGATGATTTCATCTAATTTCATTCCAAGTGCGATGGCGACACCGAATGAGACAACGATCAGTGAAACGAAGGTGTTTAATTTTAAACCCATGATTAATACAAGTAAAGCTAAAATCCCTATTGCTACAATAACCAATGGCATTGTTATTTCCCCCTATGATGTTTTTATATTTATAGATTCCGCTTTAGCGGTGGTAGCACCAAAAATGAAAATTTCTTAAAGTTATCCTCATCTGAATATCTTTTGGTAAGCGCTGTCAAATATGTGAAATATGTTAACCATAAGCGGGAATTTAGAGAAAAATCCCCGCTTAGGTCCGTATTACTTTATTAAGCTTCTTTGATAATTGGCAATCCTCGTATAGTCCTCTTCTAATGCTCTAGACAAGTTAATAAAGATAGGTACCAGTTGCCGATATTCTTTCGCAGCCTCTTCTTTAGGAGCATGTTTGTGGGTACTGCCAATCATTTCAGAAACTACTTCAAATGAATCAATTTTTCCTGTTGCATAAAGCCCTAAAATACAAGCACCCAAACAGGAACTCTCATAACTTTCTGGTACGACAACTTCCAAATCAAAGATATCAGACATCATTTGTCTCCAAACATCCGATCTGGCAAAGCCACCAGTTGCTTGGATTCGTGTAACTGGACCTTCCATACATTCAATTAGAGCTAAGAATACAGTATATAAATTGAAAATGACTCCCTCGAGGGCTGCGCGAATCATATGTTCTTTCTTATGCGACAGGGTTAGCCCGAAAAATGAACCGCGTACATCAGGATTCCATAATGGTGCTCGTTCACCTGCAAGGAAGGGATGGAAGAGTAATCCATCAGCTCCAGGTCTTACGCGTTCAGCAATTTTGGTTAATACATCATATGGATCAATCCCAAGTCTTTTCGCTGTTTCAACTTCAGATGCAGCAAATTCATCTCTAATCCAGCGAAGTACCATCCCTCCATTATTAACAGGACCGCCAATGACCCAGTGTTTGTCTGTTAACGCGTAGCAAAAAATACGGCCTTTTTCATCCGTCTGAGGTTGATCAATAATGGTTCGAATGGCACCGCTTGTCCCAATGGTCACAGCAATCTCGCCTTTTCCAATCGCATTTACCCCAAGGTTAGAAAGTACGCCATCACTTGCACCTATTACAAAAGGAGTCTGTGGGTCAATTCCCATTTGTTTAGCTAATTCAGGATTACAATTTGTAAAAATCTCTGTTGTTGGCACGAGCGTTGATAACTGATCCCGTGTAATACCAGCAATCATTAAAGCTTCCTCGTCCCAATCTAGTTTTTTGAGATTCATCATACCCATGGCAGAAGCGAGAGAATAGTCGACTACATATTGGTCGAAGTACTTTTTAAAAATATATTCCTTAATTCCAATATACTTTTTAGCCTTGGTAGCAATTTCAGGTCGTTCATTAACTAGCCATGTGATTTTACTTAATGGTGACATAGGATGAATCGGTGTTCCGGTTCGTTTGTAAACTTCATGCCCGTTCAATTTATCTTTAATTTTATGCGCCCAGGCCTCACTTCGATTATCTGCCCAGGTAATGCATGGTGTAAGTGGCTCATCATTTTCATCAATGGCAATGAGACTATGCATCGCACTACTGAAAGAAACAAACGATAATTTTTTGTGAGAATGATGTTTCATAATTTTAGCAATTGCAGATGTCACAGCATTAAAAATTTCATCGGGGTCTTGTTCAGCAGTCGAAATATCAGGTGTGTAAAGAGGGTAACCGATATTTTCTTGCTGAAACACTTCGCCTTGTTCGCTAAATAATACTGCTTTAGTACTTGTCGTACCAATATCGATACCTAACATATAGTTAGTCATTTTCTCTCACTACTCCTTTAGATAGCATTTGTTGCGACATCCAAAGGTCTTCTACTTTACCTTGAACATCATCAAAGTTTTGGTGTAAAGATTGAATCATGAGGTTTCTATTCTTAGTTTTGATGGCTTCAATATATAGCTGATGATTTTCAACAATTCGTGAGAAGTCTTCGTATTTTTCTTTTAAACGCAAGCGCATTGATAAAAGTATGAAGGCTTCCATAACAGGTTTTGCATTATTCCAAATCATTAAGATATAAGAATGATTAATTGCCCGAATGATCGTTTCATGGAATAAGACATCCTGATAGGAAAACTCGTCAGCATCTTTATATTTTATGGCAATCTTCATCATTTCAAGGATTTTACTTAATTCCAGAACTAACTCAGTTGTCTCTTGTTTGACTAGACGTTCAAATACAAACGTTTCTATCAGTAGTCGAACATCATATATTTCTTTTATTTCCTTCTCTGTTAAACCTATAACAACTGCACCCATTCTTTCTAATCGAATCATATTCTCGGAAGCCAGTACTTTTAATGCTTCACGAATGGGTGATCGGCTCACATTAAAGTCTGCGGCTAACTTATTTTCTGATAAGATGGTACCGCTTTCAATCAATCCAGAAATAATACGCATTCTAAGTTCAGAAGTTATGCGATCACCTGCGGAAGCTTTTGAAAGCCATTTTTGGGGATAGAGTGATTCCTGTCCATGCAACATTTTGTCACCTTCTATTAAATCAAGTATACTTGTATACAAGTATTATAAAACAGTTTTTAAAAAATGCAAGCGTTTTATTTTTAAGAGTTTACCCTTACAAGCTTTTGGATATTATAAATTTGAGGTGATGGAATGGCTACTGCTAAAATTGGCGATGTAATTTCCTTTAAACGAGATGGGAAAGATCTTGAAGGAGAGGTTTCCGCAATAAGGGAAAATTCCGTAATGGTTAATTACGGTTTTTCAAAAGATAAAGGAGAACCCCTTATTACGGTTGTAAATCATAAAAATTATAAAATTAAAAAGTCATAAATGAATTTGTATTAGGCACCATCAAAAATTAGATGGTGCTTTTTTTGTTGCCTTTGAAGTTTTAAATGCTTCTGCTCTCCTACAGAATAACTTTCATATAGAACTTAATCATAAAAATCTATCAGTTGTAGTATGAATAACTTAAAAACCGTCATCTGAAGGGGGTAAACCTAATGTGGTACCAGCCAACAGTTCCGATTGGTCCATATAATATGTATAGTTACTTGGTCAGTTCCAATCCTTCAACTACTGTAAATCCCAATCAAATTTTTCCAAAGATAAATAAAACAGCATTTTTAAGTCCCTTTACCTATATTGTGGGAGATGTATCCATTCACGCACATACGTATATCGGTCCATTTGTCAGTATCCGTGCGGATGAAGGGACTCCATTTTATATAGGGAAAAATAGTAATTTACAAGATGGAGTGATTCTTCACGGATTGAAAAAACAATACGTAAAGGTTAATAATAACCAATATTCGATTTATATTGGCAACGGTGTATCGTGCGCCCATGGAGCATTAATCCATGGACCATGTCAGATTGATGACCATGTTTTTATTGGATTTAAGACGATAGTTTATAACGCACAATTGGGAGAGCGATGCTTTATTTCGACTGGAGCAGTTATCACAGGTGGAGTAAAGCTAAAGGAAAGCAGCTTTGTTCCTCCTGGTGCTCATATCAATACACAGGAAAAAGCAGATGCCTTATCATCAGTACCAAATACGGAAGAGGAGTTTGCGAGGGAGGTGCAAAGGGTGAATCAGGAATTTCCCTTGGCTTATTCACATTTATTTGGAAATACAAGATGTTCATGTGGGTTAACCTGTTGAATCTACTTTCTTATTAGTGGGAAGAGCTACTTGATGATAAATAATTGATATCAAATAGCCCATTTAATGATTAATAATAAAATGGATAGGAAGCCCCAGGCGGTCTCCACGATGGGTTTCCATAATAACCATAACTTGTCCCTGGTTGTTGAATAGGTGGCACTAAGTGATTGTGAGAAGTAAAGGGATTTTGAGAAGGATTATGGCTAGAATGTTGAAGAGTAGAATGGTTGTATTTTGCCAAACACGCACCAGGTTGTCCAGGATGTGAGCCAGTTGTAATCGTATAAGACAATCGTAACACCTCTTTCTAAAAGTTTTCCTTATATAATATGTTCGATAGTTTTTTACGGTACACTGAACTCTCAAAAATGTACTTAATAAAATAGCACGTATACATAAAAATAAGTCCGTAGGAATTTATGTTGTTTACGAGAGAATTCTTTCCTACGGTCTTATTTGGCAAGTATACAATGTCAACCTATATATTTTCTAAAATGGTTAGGAAAATCTCAACCACAATAAGAATAACAATAATCCATTCAACGAATAGTCCTCGGATAGAATGACTAATAGTAGAAAAACCATCCATGATGTTATATAAAATATCCGTTTTGCTTTTCAAAATTTTATAACGGTCGTTTAATTCAAAGAATCCCGTCATTCGATCATAAAATTCGTTTGCCGTGCTGTTAGTCCATGTCATATCTGGTTTATCTAAAATCATAATATAGGCAAGGGTATTATACTCGTGACGGACAATTTTCGCAGTGGTCCTTGCTAATTCCTTGTTACCGATTCGGAGTCGGCCTTTTTCCAGCCGGTCAATCATCGTCTCAAGTTTATCGTGAATCTTTCCCAGCTGTTCCTCTGTTTTCTCTAGAGCTACTGATTTGGCAAGTATGGTGGATATCAACTCAGGATAAAAACTCTCGTATATAGGAACAACCACATATTCGTCAGTCAATTCGACAGGTTGGGATTCTTTAATGTGGAGACAATAATCATCCGTATATTTCTCTATATTTTTTATATCAATGTCAGGTTCGAAAGAATAAAGGAAGTTTAAAACTTTTGTAATTTCTTCTGCTTGAGTATGATTAATGAATACAATACTTCCAAAGGAAAAAACAAGTACCATTTGAGTTTCATTTATCTTTTTATCTAGGATGGATTCTAGGATTTGTCCTCTAAGAAATAATGGTTGTTCCCATGTGAATTTTTTAGGAATCCCACAATGAATAGCGATCTGGTTTAAATCAATCTCGTTTGTCATTGCAAATGCTTTAAAGGTAATAGCTTCCATGGGTATCACTCTTTTCAGCGAAGTTTCATCTTCATTTATTTTTTAAATACATGGTGACCAATCTCTAGTGTGGTTGCTCTAGAATCAAGCCAGCGGCTAGTAGCTATAGCAGGATTATAGAAGAATAGGGATCCGGCAGCCACATTTCTCTTCTCTTTTAACGCTTCATTTACAGCCTTAATTGAATCCACATCAGCCGGTTTATTGATTTCTCCATTTCGAACAGGCTGAAATTGTCCTTTTTGATAAATGACTTCTTTTATCGTGTTAGGAAAGGCGGAGCTGTCCACTCTGTTTAGAACCACACAGGCTACCGCAACTTTTCCTTGATAAGGCTCACTTTCTGCTTCTGCTCTTACTAATCTAGCTAACAAGTCTATTTCGTACTCAGAGTAACCCACTATGATTTCGGGTTGTGCTGGTTCCTTTTTTGGAGGATCCGCTACCATTTCAGGCGAGTCAGTTGCATCCACTGATTTACTAGTATTAACAGTTTGTCCAACATATATTAAATCAATATTTTTAATTTGTGGGTTAAGCCGAGAGAGTTCTTGTAAGCTAATATGGTGGTCCTTGGCAATTTGTGTCATGGTATCTCCACTTTTTACAGTATGAGCTAAAGCAGGAGAAGCAAATAAGAGTGAAGCTACTACAGTTAGTGCTGAGATTAGTTTTTTCATCGTTCTTTTCCCTCCTAGTTGATTTCACATGATTCTCTTATTAGTTTCTATTTCTATGAAAAAGAACAATAGAATAGTATTACATTTTCGTAACAAGAGAAAAACCTAGGGAAATAGAATACAAAAATAGTAGAACGGAATCATAAAAACACACCCTCTCTAATAGTTTGAGAGGGTGTGGTGTTTTTACTAACTATTTTTTGTTTGGAAATCGATCATAAACTCACTAAATGCCTGACATGCTTCAAGCGGAACGGCATTATATGAAGATACACGGCACCCACCGATGGAGCGGTGACCGTTAACGCCTACAAAGCCTTCTTGTTTTGCCTGTTCTAAAAATTTCTTTTCTAATTCTGCTGTTTTCAAGTTAAAGGTTATGTTCATGAGAGAACGGCAGTCCTTTTCAGCATGGCCAGCATAAAAATCATTACTAGAGTCAATGACATCGTAAATAAATTTTGCTTTTTGTTCATTTCGTTGAGAAATTGCCGTCAATCCCCCTAATTCACGTACCCAATTAAGCACCTCTCCAAGCATGTAGATGCCAAAGGTTGGTGGTGTATTATATAGTGAATTGTTCTTAGCATGCGTGCTGTATTTTAGCATTGTTGGAATAGAAGTATTGGCTTGTTCTAAAAGGTCTTTCCGAATAATGACTACGGTTACTCCTGATGGGCCGAGATTTTTCTGTGCTCCTGCGTAGATAAGGGAGAACTTGTTTACATCAATCGGCTTTGAAAGAATATCACTCGACATGTCTGCGATTAGTGGCACATCTCCACTGTCAGGAAAGTCCTTCCATTGAGTTCCGTAAATGGTATTGTTGGAAGTAAGGTGTAAATAGGAATCATCAACATCGTACTTTAAGTGGTCTACCTGTGGTATATCTCGGTAATTTCCGTCCTTAGTGGATGCAGCATGATAAACATCTCCAAATAATTTGGCCTCAGCAAATGCTTTTTCAGACCAAGACCCTGTCATCACATATCCTGCCTTTTTCCCCGACTTTAAAAAATTCATGGGAATCATAGAAAATTGAAGGCTTGCTCCACCTTGTAGGAAGAGAATTTCATAGGAATCTGGGATTGATAACAATTCTTTCAGGCTGTTAATTGCCTGATTATGTACCTCTTCATAGGTACGGCTTCGATGGCTAAGCTCCATGACAGACATTCCTGTACCTCGAAAATCAATCAGTTCTGCTTGCGCTTTTTCTAAGACAGATAACGGTAAAGCGGAAGGTCCTGCATTAAAATTGTAGGCACGTGGTACTTGTAATTTCATTTACCTCACTCCATTTTTCGTTTATTAGACTATAACATATTTTTGAAAAATTTAAATAATAAAAATTTTAACGCTTTAAAGAGAATATGTAAATGAGAAACTTAATTTAAGGCTGTGTTAAAGAACAGTGTTGATTTTCACACCCTGTTGATTGGAGCGGAAGGAACGAAGACTCCTGTGGGAGTATGGTTCAGGGGAGACCCCGCAGGCGCTAGCGCCGAAGAGGCTCGCCGAAACACCCACGAACCGCTCGTGCCTGGAGCGGAAATCAACAGGCAAGTTTAACAGAGCCTAATATAATAAAAGCTCAAAAATTCTCTATTTATTTAGATAGAGAATTTTTGAGCTTTTTTTATCAATAAAGGGTGGGTCAGTTGTTTCTAATGAAGCATATAAACCTCAGTATATGGTGGTTGTTCAAGTTTTGTTGTTTTTAAGCGGCCTTCAGCAACTAAACTCTTTAAACCATTCTCAACCTCGGTACAAGGTACACCAAGTATGTCAGCCACTTTTACGGTGGAAATAGACATGTATTTTGGTTGATGTGTTGATGAAATAATCATGGACTGGACATATGAAAATAGATTCTCCTGTTCCAAAATGAAACCTCCTTCAATTTTACTCTCTTAAAATTAGTTACTAATAAAATTCCCAGAAAAGTAAATATTAATTCTTGAACCCATTAAGGAGGAACTGAGTAATGGCATTTCTTAAACCGTATGAAATAGCTGAAATTGCAATTGATGCAGGAACAAAAAAAGCAAAGCTTCCGGTCAATAAGGTGTTCATATTAGGAATTCTAGGTGGTGCTTTTATCTCAATCGGTTTTCTCCTAGATATTCGTGTAACAGCAAATCTCCCTAAGGATTGGGGAAGCTTTGGATCGTTTTTAGGAGCAGCTGTGTTCCCGCTTGGTCTCATTTTAATTCTTTTAGCAGGTGGAGAACTGTTAACAGGAAATATGATGGCGGTTGCCATGGGTTTTTTCGCGAAAAAAGTATCATTAGGAAGGCTTATGTACAATTGGTTTTGGATTACAGTTAGTAATTTTATTGGTGCTATTTTTGTAGCTTATATTTTCGGTCATGTAGTAGGGCTTACAAGTGAGGGTCCATTTCTTGAGAAAACCGTTGCCATTGCACAAGCCAAATTAGATGAAGGGTTTTGGGCTTGTTTTTTCTCTGCCATTGGATGTAATTGGTTAGTGGGTCTTGCATGCTGGCTATCCTATGGATCCCAAGAAATGAGCGGTAAGATTATGGCCATTTGGTTTCCAATTATGGGCTTTGTGGCGATTGGGTTTCAACATGTTGTTGCAAACATGTTCCTCATACCTGCAGCAATCTTCTCAGACCACTTTACATGGGCCGATTTTTTTAGGAATTTTATTCCCGTTATTATAGGAAACGCAGTTGGCGGAAGTATCTTTGTTTCACTTGCCTATTGGTTATCTTATAAGGATTACATAAAAAAAGATGCTGTATTGAAACCAAATACTAATTGATAAAATGACCGAAAGAAGGAGGTACTAACATGGAAGAATTTACTTTTTCGGTAGAGATAAATGGGAAAGAATACGAAGCGATACCTGGACAAACCATTTTGGAGGTGGCTAGGGGAAACGATGTATTTATACCCTCAATCTGCTATCACCCTAATTTAGGAACCATTCAAACATGTGATACTTGCTATGTAAATGTTGGAGGTAACCTCGTTCGTTCTTGTGCAACAAAAGCAGAAGCGGGAATGAAGGTAGATAGCGAATCCCCAATGGCAAGAAACGCTCAAAATGAGGGAATTAACCGTATTTTAAAGAATCATGAACTCTATTGTACAGTTTGTGATAACAACAACGGAAATTGTACGATTCATAATACTGTTGAGTTAATGGAGTTGGAACATCAAAAGTATCCGTTTGAGGCAAAGCCGTATCCACCAGATAACTCTAATCCATTTTACAGATATGAGCCAGATCAATGTATTCTGTGTGGTAGATGTGTGGAAGCATGTCAGGACCTCCAGGTAAATGAGACATTAACGATTGATTGGAATCGAGAGAAACCACGTGTAATTTGGGATAACGATGTTCCGATTGATCAATCATCCTGTGTTTCTTGTGGTCATTGTGTGAGTGCTTGTCCGTGCAACGCATTGATGGAAAAATCAATGTTGGGAAATGCTGGCTTCTTAACAGGGATTCCTCCTAAAATCTTAGGGCCGATGATCGATCTGACAAAAGAGGTGGAGCCAGGGTACAGAGAGATTTTCGCCATCTCTGAGGTAGAAGCGTCAATGAGAAAAGCACGGATTAAACGAACTAAGACCGTCTGTACATTTTGTGGAGTGGGATGTAGCTTTGAGGTATGGACAAAGGATCGTGAAATCTTAAAGATTCAAACACATACTGAAGCCCCGGTAAATGGTATTTCAACCTGTGTTAAAGGTAAATGGGGTTGGGATTTTGTAAATAGTGAAGAGCGATTAACGAAACCATTGATTCGAAAAGGTGATGAATTTGTAGAGTCAACTTGGGAGGAAGCACTTGATCTAATTGCACATAAACTTGGACATATCAAAAGAGAATATGGTCCGGATTCTATCGGCTACATCGCTTCTTCTAAATGCTCAAATGAAGAGAATTATTTATTTCAAAAGTTTGCTCGTGCGGTTATGGAAACAAACAATGTTGATAATTGCTCAAGATACTGCCAATCTCCAGCAACTGCAGGTTTATTGAGGACTGTAGGCTATGGTGGTGATTCTGGAACGATGGATGACATCATCAAATCTGAGCTGATTATTATAATTGGTGCAAATCCTGCAGAGTCACATCCTGTTTTGGCCACAAGAATTAAACGAGCACATAAATTACATGGTCAAAAGTTAATCGTTGCAGACTTAAGGGGAAATGAGATGGCACAGCGGGCAAATCTTCATGTACATCCAAAGCCTAGTACGGATTTAATTTGGATTTCGGCTGTTACGAAATACATTTTAGATCAAGGCTGGGAGGATAAAGAATTTTTGAAAAATCGCGTCAGCGGCCAGGAAAAATACTTGGCTAGTCTTGAAAAATTTACTCTAGAGTATGCAGAGGAAAAGACAGGATTAAGCCAAGAAACCTTAATTCAAATTGCAGAAATGATCCATGATTCGAAGTCAGCTTGTATTTTATGGGCTATGGGCGTTACCCAGCATAAAGGAGCAACAGACACAAGTACTGCCATTTCCAACTTGCTCTTGATTACTGGGAACTACGGTCGCCCTGGAACAGGTGCTTATCCACTTCGCGGTCATAATAATGTACAAGGAGCTTGTGATTTTGGTACCATGCCGACATGGATGCCAGGTTATGAACCAGTGCAAGATTCTAAGGTTCGCGAAAAGTATGAAAAAGCCTGGGGAGTCAAGCTTCCCAAAGAACCAGGAATGGATAACCATCACATGGTAGAAGGAATGGATAAAGGAAAACTAAAAGCGCTCTACTTATTTGGAGAAGACATGTCGCTCGTGGATGCAAACTCAAATCATGTGAATTCTGCATTTGAACGTTTAGAGTTCTTTGTAGTTCAAGATATCTTTTTCAGTAAGACTGCACAGTTTGCTGATGTCATTTTACCGGCAGCACCAAGCCTAGAGAAAGATGGGACGTTTACAAATACAGAACGAAGAATTCAACGGTTTCATAAAGTATTTGAGCCACTTGGAGAATCGAAACCTGACTGGGAAATCTTCCAAGAGGTGGCTAACCGACTCGGAGCAAATTGGAACTATCAGCATCCAAGCGAAATCATGGATGAGGCGGCAAGTCTTGCTAAATTGTTTGCTGGTGTAAGCTATGAGCGGTTAGAGGGGTGGAATAGTCAGGTATGGCCAGTATTGAAAGATGGCTCTAGTACTCCACTTTTATACGAAATTCGCTTTGCTTTACCAGAAGGAAAAGCAAGGTTGGTACCAGTTGATTGGACGCCCCCTTTCATCTCAGGGGAAGATTACGATTTACATTTAAACAACGGTCGCTTGCTAGAGCATTTCCACGAAGGAAATATGACCTATCAATCAGAGGGCTTAACGCATAAGGTTCCGCATCCATGGCTAGAGGTCTCGCTTGAACTCGCAAAAGAGCGAAATCTCGAGGATGGTACGTTAGTTAGGCTGACCTCTCCATATGGTCAAGTAAAGGTACGTGTAATGGTTACTGATCGAGTAAAAGGAAAGGAACTATACCTGACAATGAACACGAGGGAAGATTACGAAGCGGTAAACCGTCTGACAAGTAGCTACCATGACATTGTAACTCATACACCTGCTTACAAAGAAACGGGCGTTAAAATGGAAGTTCTGGAAGTGAAAGGAGTACCACCGCTGCCAAAACACAATCACCGATTTGGGAATAGACTTCCGCAAATCAGTGTGAAAGTAGAGGACAAATGGAATCGTTCCGATTTTACTCCGATTCCAGAAATGATCGAATTAAGGGGCGACGAATATGGCGAAGGCAATTACGCAAATTAGGGAAGTACCAAAACCAGATATAGAGCAGGAACAGGCAATGACTGAGATTATGAGCGAGATTGTTGCAAATAAGGATGTTATTTTAAAAACCATTCGTATTATGAAGGGACTTCAGGAAACAAAAGTATTAGATGCAGTTGAATCAATGATTGACCAGCGAACTGAGATTGGGGCGATTGCGATTCAACAAGTGAATCAACCTGCAATAAGAAACGTTATCAAAAACGCAATGAATACCTTCTCGTTTTTAGGTGAACTTCAGCCAGGCCAACTTTCTGACGTATTGGCTGGACTGTCTCATGGATTTGAACGTATGGCTGAATCCGGACAAGAGGGGAAGAAGCAAAGTCTTTGGCAGTTAAGAAAAAGACTGTGGAGTAGGGAAATGCGCGCAGCGATGACAAGTATGATGAATTTTATGGATGGATTAGGTGAGGTATTCTTACGTAACAGACGAGAAAACTCATAGCGGGAGGCTGAAAAGATTGGAAACGCGGGTTGTAACAGTTAAAAACATGGCAAACCAGCAGGATGCAAATAAGATTCTTGAAGCTATCGAGCATGTATGGGGGATTGCCAAAGCAGAGGTTAACCTATCAAAAAGCCAGGCTAGTTTTAGCTTTGATGAAAAGATGGCCTCGGTTCATGATTTTGAACAAGCACTGGTCGAATCAGGGTTCGAAATCAACAACCAGGAGGAGTCAAGATGAAAGTATGCGAAATTTGTGGGTTGCAGGAAGATACGGAACAAAATGTGGAGGGAGCAATCGAATCGGTCCTCCTTCATGTTTGTAAAAGCTGCCAGGAAGATAGGAAGTGGCACACTTTCGACGACCCTTTAGAATAATTCGAAGATTTAGAGCTCATTGGTCTTTTTAAAAGATTAAATAGTGACTATTTAGTAAATATTTTACTACAGCGGGTGAAATACTTTGAAACCAATTGAGGTTAAACGGGAGATTCTTCGGCTTGGAAAAGGATATACCGAACAGATAGAAGATAGCGTGGTAACCGAATATCCAGTAACTATCAAAATAAATGGTGAGGAATTTGTCACGCTTATATGTTCACCAGAGTATATTGAAGATTTAGTGATTGGATTCTTAGCTTCAGAAGGAATTATTCGGAAGTATGAGGAAATTATAGAGGTTTGGATGGATGAGCTCAATGGTTTTGTTCACGTGCAGACCAATAATATTAATCCTTACTATCAAAGGTTTCATAATAAACGCTATATCACCTCATGCTGTGGAATGAGTAGACCAGGTTTTGTTTTTGTTAATGATGCAATGCATATTAGGAAGAAGAATACAGTCCGAACGAAAATATCTTCTGATGAATGCTTTAAGCTTATGAATGAGCTACAGCAATCTTCGATTATTTTTAAAAGCACCGGAGGCGTTCATAACGCCTCTCTATGTACAGTCGATCAAATGTTAATAAGCCGGATGGATATTGGCCGTCATAATGCTTTGGACAAAATATATGGTTATTGTCTAAAAAATAATATTTCTCTTCAAAATAAATTACTTGTGTTTAGCGGCAGGATTTCATCAGAAATCCTCGTAAAGGCAGCAAAAATCGGATGTGAAATGGTCCTGTCAAAATCAGCACCAACTGAACTGGCCATACAGCTTGCCGAACAACTAGGTATCACCACCATCGGCTTCATACGAAATGAAACCCTAAACGTCTACACCTGCCCCGAAAGACTGGAAGTAGTCTAGCTCACTTTAGGGTGTCACTTTAAGGTGTCAGGCACCATTCGTGTACATTTGTCTTTGTGGAATGGACAGTATGCTCTGTATAATCCATCAGTGACAAGCTGATGGATGTTTTATTGTTTATCTAAAATAGTCCTGTATGATGTTAGGTTTTTAAAATTTCGCAATATTTCTTATGTGAATTTACAAAATTTCAGTAATTTTAAAATTAAGTGAATGTTTTTACTTGCAAATTGATAATTTTGTGAAAAAAATTGAACTCCTAAAAAATATTTTTACATTTTTTCAAATGACACTTAACATTTGTTCAATACATATGTTATATTAGTTCTGTTCTTAAAAATGTAAGCGCAACATTTTCATCAAGATAAATTACAACATTGTGGAGGAAACTATGAAATACATTATTGCTATTATCGGATTACTTATTGTTTTTGGACTAGCTTATGTAGCTAGTAATAACCGAAAGAATATTAAAGTTAGACCTGTTATTATTATGATTATTATTCAAATCCTTTTGGCTTGGTTATTATTAAATACAAAGTTTGGTCTAGTATTAGTTAAAGGGTTTGCTGATGTTTTTAGTAAATTATTAGAATATGCAGCAAGCGGAATTTCATTTGTGTTTGGCGGACTTTCAAATAAAGGAGAAATGTCTTTTTTCCTTGAAGTATTACTACCAATTGTTTTTATTTCAGTATTAATTGGAATTTTACAGCATTTTAAAATACTCCCTATCATTATGAAAGCAATTGGATTATTGTTAAGCAAAATAAATGGCATGGGTAAATTAGAGTCTTACAACGCAGTTGCTTCTGCAATTGTCGGCCAGTCTGAAGTGTTTATTACTGTTAAAAAGCAACTCGGACAACTACAACCACACCGTTTATATACATTATGTGCTTCAGCCATGTCTACTGTCTCAATGTCAATTGTCGGTGCATATATGACGATGATAGAACCAAGATATGTTGTAACCGCACTTGTGATTAACTTGTTTGGTGGATTTATTATTTCATCCATCATTAATCCATATACGGTGACTGAAAGTGAAGACATTCTTATTATTCAGGAAGAAAAACAAAGCTTCTTTGAAATGATTGGGGAATATATTATTGATGGTTTTAAAGTTGCCATCATTGTTGGTGCCATGTTGATTGGGTTTGTTGCTTTAATGGCAGGGATTAATAATATTTTTGAATTGATTTTAGGAATTTCATTCCAGGAAATTTTAGGTTATATATTTGCTCCGTTTGCCTTCATTATGGGTATTCCATTTTCAGAAGCTGTTCGTGCAGGAGGAATTATGGCGACAAAGCTTGTAACAAATGAGTTTGTTGCCATGATGGATTTAGCAAAAATACAAGATAGCTTTACACCAAGGACCTTAGGAATAATATCTGTTTTCCTTGTTTCTTTTGCAAACTTCTCATCTATTGGTATTATTTCTGGAGCTGTTAAGAGCTTACATGAAAAACAAGGCAATACGGTAGCTCGATTTGGATTAAAACTATTATTTGGAGCAACATTAGTTAGTATTTTAACTTCAGTGATTGTAAGTATAGTTTTATAAATAGTGATGAAAAAGCAATTTCTATACTAATTGATAGGTAGAAATTGCTTTTTCTCCTTTTGAAGGAGGGGAGTGTTGTGGAAACAGGCTTTTCACAACAAGTAGGATGAGTTTTGTTGGGTTATTTTTATCTGGTGCTGTATTATTTTTAAATAGTCTTATGCTATTAGGTAAGGCAGAAGCAAAAAGTGTTGGTATTTTTAATATATTCGTAGGAACGATTCAAATAATGATTCCCACTTATTTAATGGTGGGAGCTGGTCAAAATAATTGGGATCTTTATAATGTCGCCTCCATTTTTTTATTTGGGTTAACCTATTTATACGTTGGTGTCACGGTATTGAGGGGGCTGGATGGCAGTGGTCTTGGTTGGTTTAGTTTATGGGTTGCAATAATTGGGGTCGTTTATACCATAGTATCTTTTATTCATTTTAATAATGTGGTTAACACGCTTACTTGGGGAATGTGGGCATTTTTATGGTTTTTGTTCTTTTTATCAAATGCCCTTAATAAGAAAATTGACCATTATATCGGGATGGTTGCATTTGTCCAATCATGGGTAACTCTTACGATTCCCGCTTTACTATATTTTATCGGTGTCTGGGATACACCTTTGATAAACCAAATCTGGTTTTACGTTTTAATTATTTCTATTTTCTCTTTCATCTTAGGCCTCTTTAAATTTAAATTATCATATAAAAAACATATTACTCAATATAATTAAATAAGCGTAAAGCCCCACAAAACCAAAAAACCGAGGTTTCCTTCTCGGTTTTTTACTTTGGCTCTGTTAAATTTGCCTGTTGATTTCCGCTCCAGGCACTTCGCTTTCCGTGGGTGTTTCGGCGAGCCTCCTCGGCGCTTGCGCCTGCGGGGTCTCCCCTGAACCATACTCCCACAGGAGTCTTCGTGCCTTCCGCTCCAATCAACAGGGTGTATAAATCAACACTGTTCCTTAACACAGCCTTTACTTTTTGAGATGATACTCCTTATACCACTCAATGAACTGTTCCAAACCTATTTCCAGTGGAGTAGAGGGAGAGAATCCAACATCTTTTTGCAAACTACTAATATCAGCGTAGGTTACTTTTACGTCACCGGGTTCCATTGGCAAAAATTCAACCTTTGCTTTTTTACCTATTAGTTTCTCTAATATCTGAATAAATTTCATTAAATTTACTGGATTATTATTACCAATGTTATAAATTTGGTATGGGGCGTAGCTGGAGCTTGGGTCAGGGTTGTTTCTATCCCAATAGTTATTGGATTTAGGGGGATGATCAATAAGTCTAATCATCCCTTCAACAATATCATCAATAAAAGTAAAGTCTCTACTCATGTCACCTTGATTAAATACTTTAATCGTTTTTTCTTCGAAAATGTTTTTTGTAAATGAGTAGTATGCCATATCTGGTCTACCCCAAGGTCCGTATACTGTAAAGAAACGGAGCCCTGTTGTAGGGATATTATATAGGTGGCTATAGGTATGTGCCATTAATTCATTAGATTTTTTTGTAGCAGCATACATACTAATGGGATGGTCAACAGAGTCTTTCGGTGAGAAAGGAATTTTTGTATTCGAGCCATAAACGGAACTTGATGAGGCATAAATTAAATGCTCTACCGGGTAGTCTCTGCAAGCCTCTAATACATTTAAGAAACCCAGGAGATTGGATAGAACATATGCATGAGGGTCCTTAAGGCTATAACGAACCCCAGCTTGGGCTGCTAAGTTAAAGACAATTCTGATAGAATGATCTGCAAATAGTTGTTTTAATGATTCCAGGTTTCCCAAATCTGTTTTGTAGAATGTAAAATTGGGCTGCTTCTCTAAAATTTTGATTCGTTCTTCCTTTAAACATACATCGTAATATTCATTAAGATTATCTAGACCAATAACCTGATGACTTTCAGCTAACAACCGTTTAGAGAGATGAAACCCAATAAAACCAGCCGCACCTGTCACTAAGATCTTCATTTTCTTCGATCCGATCCCTTTTTTCGTTCATGGTCTTTTTTACGATTCGAATCCTTCTTACGATCGTGTCCATTTTTACGATTAGACTCTTTTTTATGATTATGGTCTTTCTTTCGGGTGTTCTCTTTTTTACGATCATGCCCTTTTTTACTGCTCCGAGTTTTCTTCGAATTCTTTAAGTTTTCGTTAGCGACTTCTTCATTAGTAAGCGGAATAGGTGTCTTTGTCCATTCCTCATGTGTTTTTGGATCCATTGCCTTTACCTGTTCGAGAAAAGAATCTAAGAATCCTCTTTCATGAAGGTTTTGAAATAACTCAAGTGGTCTATCTTGTACTCTAGAGAAGGAATACACGTGGTCGACTAACTTAAATCCACTATTAGTTACAAAAATATGCCTTAGTGGGGCATCGATTTGTTTAAAACCATTCTTTTTCATGGTGGTTAAAATGTCTAGTAGTCTTCTAGCAATGTCATTTGAAAGGCTGGATTGCTTTTTTAGGAACGTATTTAAATCAGGTCCCACTAGATATTCCATTAATACATAGTTGGAACCAGTCTCGTAGACTTTTGGAATGAAAGATAATTTTTGACTAGACATTAGAACCTCTTTTTCTTGCTTTGCATGGTCTGGGTTTCCGTAAATTTTTACACATTTATCTTCAGCAACTCGGTATACAGCTCCTTGGTGTCCTGAACCTATTAGTGTTTGGGTTACGGAACTTTCAACTTTAACCCCTTTACCTGATCCACCTGAATATACAGGAATGTTCTTGTAGTCAAAACTGTTTTCGTTAAAGTATTTTTGCCAGCCTTCAAAAGTTTCCGGCTCTAGCTTTTTCACTTGGGATAAAAATGATTCTTTTAACAAGATGATATTTAAATCTCTCAATAATTTTAGTGGAATTGGGTGATTTCGTTTGAACGCATTTACGTGATCAATCAATTTCAGTTCTTCATTTTCAAGGACGAAAATATGTCTTAAAGGTGCATCGAGCATCGTAAATTTAGTCTTTTTCATTTCTCTTAAAACATCTAGTAGTTTTTTTGTAATTGATTCAGGAATATACGTACAGTTTCTAAGGTATTCTTTCAACGTTGGGGCATTAAAGTACTCCATCTCGATAAAGTTTGAACCT
This sequence comes from Neobacillus sp. Soil_C_43, assembly GCF_057656715.1. NCBI lineage: Bacteria > Bacillati > Bacillota > Bacilli > Caryophanales > Bacillaceae > Neobacillus > Neobacillus sp. Soil_C_43. The sequence continues at coordinate 22,340 of NZ_JBDGJV010000026.1, read as the reverse complement.
GTTTTAAATACTTTTGGAAAAAAGGATAAATGTTGTCCAGCTTTAAGAGCTTCTGCTTCCATCTTAGCTTGCAGGGGATCTGTGTATATTTTTACACACTTATCTTCAGAAATTTTAAATACTGCACCTTGAGCACCCATTCCAATTAGCGGATAGTCTGTTGAGTTATCAATATCTAAAGTTTTCAATCCTTTTGTTACTTTTATTGATTTATAATCTGCCATTACTATCCTCCTATCAGTAGTTCATCATAATATTTTGCTTGTAAAAGTAGCTGTTGTTTAGAGTCAAAGAGGGTTTCAACTTTTTTACGTGCTGCGATTGTATAGGTTTCCCATAGCTGTCTATTGGTGAGTATAAATTCAAGGCCAGCGGCTAATTCATCCACATTATTTTCCTTTACTAAGAATCCTTCCTGATTATGTGTGATTAGTTCTGGAATGCCTGCATGGTAAGTTGAGAGTACTGGTACACCAAGTGCCATAGCTTCCTTTAATGTATTAGGAATACCTTCTACATCTCCATTAGCCGCTTCTAAGCTAGCAGCACAAAACACATCAGCATTTGACATATACTCTCTCACTTTGTCTTTATGAAGATGATTTAATAATTGAAATGAATCTCCTAAATTTAATTGTTTAGCAAGCGATATAAGCTCATCCTGTAGTTCTCCGCCTCCGATAATAGTCAGAGTAGCACTAGGAAATTTGTCTTTTATCTTTTGAAAAGCTTTTATTAAGATATGGTGACCTTTCTTTTCTACTAATCTTCCAACAGAAAGAATGTTTAGTGAACCATCAAGGCTTGGTGCACGGTAATGGTATTTACTGAGGTCAACCCCTCCATATAACACTCTAATTTTTTCTGGAGGACAGCCCCATGCAATGATCCTATCAGCTAAATATTGGCAAACTGGAAAAAAACGCTCCCCCTGTTTAAAAAGCATTTTCATATTTTCTAGATAACCGACAGGCTGATCTGCTAAGGTTGCATCTCTGCCTCGTATGCTGGTGACTAAAGGTTGGTTTGTTTCTTCCTTAAAAGGGAGGAGTAAAATACCTAGTTGGCCGTGGTGTGCATGTAAAAGTGAGATGTCATTTTTTTTAACGTACCCTTTTGGGGAAAAAATTTCATTGAGATAATGGACCTTATCATTGAGCAGAGAAAGGTCGGTCATGTACTTGGGTTGACGGACCAAATGAATGTAATCATATCCTGGGACCTCACGTATTTGTGAAATATATTGAGTCGGATCCACTCTTAAATTTAAATGTAGAGCTTTTGGCAAATATGTCGTCTCCTTTCATTATCATCTATAGACTTTCAAGCCGGCTTCATCATAGGTTATTCATGGTTGAAAGGAGAGGCTTGGACAAATCTCACGATAAGTATGGTATTTTTATTGGAAAATAATTAAATGAAAAGTGCATTGAAAATGGGGAGAGGTATATATGGATAAAAAGGCAATTATCATTGGGGCAGGTATAAGTGGTCTCTCGGCTGCTATTGCATTAAAGAAGTTAGGGGTCGGTATTGTCATAAATGAGAAATCCCCAACTTTAAAAAATGGGGAGCGGGAATAACACTTTGGGATTACATAGGAAAATTGTTTATGTGAAAATCCTGTAAAGGTAGAGGGTGAAGCACACATTAATTTTTTCCAAGAATAAAATGGGTAAAAAAATGTAAGAGGATGAACCATATGCCCATTTTACTGCCAGTAAATATTAAAACAGCTTCAATTAGTGGGGGACCCAATAAAAGGGTCATTTATCCACAGGTCATTGGGATGGAGAATCATGAAACGGAAAAATTAATCAATCATACAATCGTTAATCAAACTCAGGAACTAATTGATCAACAAGTGGGGAATATGCCGACAACAGTTGAGGAAATGCTTGGCTTATATGAAATTAAAAACAACCAACGTAATGTTCTTAGTTTGTCACTCTCAAATTATACTTACCATTACCATGCCGCACATGGAATGACGTATATAAAGTCTCTAACATTTGACTTGGAAAAAGCGAAGTCAAGTGAATTGAAAGACTTATTTAAGCCTGGAAGTGATTATATTCAGAGGCTCTCAACATTAATTAAAGAGCAAATCGTAGACCGAAAGATCCAGTTGATTACAGACTTTACAATAATTAAACCGGACCAAGACTATTATATTGCTGATAAGTCACTGGTTATCTATTTTCAGCTATATGAAATAACTCCATATGTGTTTGGATTTCCTATGTTTCCGATTTCAATCTATGATATACAGGAAATAATAGACGAAAAGGGTCCACTTGGTCGAATGGCGGTAAATATGTAATATAACCAATAGGCACAATGTATAAATTACATTGTGCCTATAAAAATAACAGAGGAACATTAATTAATAAAATATTCAGAAATTTTATTGACGGGTTAACTCAAAATACTTATAATAATCACTAATAGAAAATATCAATCACTTACAAATTGATAATTTGTACATAATCAAGGTCAGGTAATAATGCTGTGAAAAGATCACCTCTTTTCATGTTCCATTAAACCGTACAACCGTGATTACGTCGAATGAGTTCATGGATTGTCATGCTCATTTTACGTTTTCATGTCTTGTACGGTTTTTTATTTTTTATTATGGTTACACTTTTTAGAACTCTTACATGTAAAGTGTTCTAGAATTCTATAAAAATATATGAGGAGGAAACAAGTTGAAAAAGTATTTATTCATTTTAATTACCATGGTTTTTATGCTCGCCGGTTGTGGAACGAGTAATAAAAGTTCAGGCACAGTTGAAAAGTCCAAGAAAAATCAAGAGGATACTGGAATACTAGCAAAAATTAAAGAAGATGGCGTAATCAATATTGGAATTGAAGGAGTATATCCTCCTTTTAACTATTTTGACAAGGATAATAAGTTAATAGGGTTTGATGTAGATATAGCAAATGAAATAACCAAAAGAATGGGCGTAAAGCCAAATTATGTTCCTACCCCTTGGGATACCATTATTGGGGGCTTGCTTACTAAAAAATATGACATCATCCTATCTAGTATGGCCATCACAGATGAAAGAAAACAAAAGGTAGATTTTACAGAACCATATTATCATACAGGTGCTCAACTATTTATCAATAAAGATAATAAAGATATCAAGGATCCTGAAAAAGACATTAAAGGAAAGAAAATAGGAGTAGCAATTGGAACAACATTTGAAGAAAAGGCTACTGAGCTTGGTGCAAATGTAATCACATATAAAAGTGACTTGCTAACATTTCAAGATTTATCTAATAAACGAGTTGATGGTGTGTTGACAGACAAAGCAGTTGGGGCACGGTTAATTAAAGAACAAAATTATCCATTTAAATTCGTAGGGGACATGATTCTAAAGGACGCTGCCGGAATTGCCTTGAACAAGAACGAAGAGGCCCTTAAAGCTGAAATCAATAAACATCTAAAAGCCATGATGGATGATGGAACGTATGCAAAAATTAGTAAGAAATGGTTTGGTGAGGACATTCGTTAAGGGGAGATTTGATGCTTGATTTTAATTTGGTTACAAAATTTATTCCGTTTATGCTTAAGGCAACTGTTGTCACATTAGAACTCTCTGTTGTCTCCATCCTTATTGGGCTTATATTGGGCCTTTTCATAGCATTAATGAAAATTTCTTCCATAAAAGTATTATCTTTCATTGCCGACTTCTATCTTTGGATTATTCGTGGAACCCCAATGCTAGTCCAGTTATTTATAGTCTACTTTGGTTTGCCGCAAATAGGAATTGAGCTTTCACCATTTGTATCTTCGGTTATTGCATTAGGAATCAACTCTGCAGCATATATTGCTGAAATATATCGTGGCGGTATTCAATCAATACCAAAAGGACAGGTGGAAGCAGCCGAGTCACTAGGAATGAAATATCCAACTATTATGAAGAAGATTATTCTTCCTCAGGCAATTCGAGTGAGCGTTCCGTCCTTAGGAAATCAAGCTATCATGATGTTAAAGGATTCTTCCTTGGCTTCCTTAGTGACAGTAACTGAACTTATGATGGTTTCACAACGATTCGCATCGACGAATTTTGCCTTTATAGAGTTCTACGTTGCGGCTGCTGGATTTTACCTGATTATGACGACACTTTTTACCTTTATTTTAAATAAAGTCGAAGTTCGCATGAGCATAAGTGATCGCTAGGAGGAAATGGAGTGGAAGCCCTAAAAATGCAAAAAGATATAGAAACTGGACAACCAATTATTACTGTAGAAAATCTTCATAAAAGTTTTGATCATTTAGAAGTGTTAAAAGGGATTGATTTACAAGTTTATAAAGGCGAAGTAATTGCATTGATTGGAGCAAGTGGGTCAGGGAAAAGTACCTTGCTTCGCTGTTTGAATCGTCTCGAAACGATTAATAATGGCAAGGTTATTATTGATGATATTACACTGAATAATTCAGACAAGAATATTAGCAAAATTAGGCAAGAAGTAGGGATGGTTTTTCAGCAATTTAATCTGTTTCCACATATGACTGTTCTTCAAAATGTTACTGTGGGTCCGATTGAAGTTCTCAAAAAGAGTGTTGCAGAAACTGAAGCAGAAGGGATAAAACTCTTAGAAAAAGTAGGATTACTTGATAAAAAGGATGTATATCCTAAGAAGCTTTCTGGTGGACAGCAACAACGTGTGGCAATTGCTAGATCTTTAGCAATGAATCCAAAAATTATGCTTTTTGATGAGCCGACATCTGCTCTAGATCCTGAGTTAGTTGGTGAGGTTTTACAGGTCATGAAGCAACTGGCATTGGAAGGTATGACGATGGTTGTTGTAACACATGAGATTGGATTTGCAAAGGAAGTAGCTGATCGTGTTATCTTTATGCACAATGGGGTCATTGAGGAAGAAGGTAACGCACAGGAAGTCCTAAATAATCCTAAAAGCCAGAGGCTCAGTTCATTTTTAAGATTGGTAAAATAATTGGGAATGCTTTTCACCCCAAATAGAAGTTAAAGGGTGTAAGATATATGGACCAAGAGATGAATCGACTCAGTTTACTATCAATGCAGGTTGAAAAAGAATCAATAGCAACGGCTTTACAGGCAAAAGAGATCTATAATCACTTAGGAGAATTTTTAAAAGATTCTATAATGCTCTCCTCAAAAAAGAGAACAATTACAATTATTGGCGGGGGAATTATTGGGCTTATGGCAGCTTATTTCCTTCAAAAAAATGGGTACGGTGTAACAATTTTAGAACGAAAATCATTTGGTGCTGCGGCATCTGGAAGGAATGGCGGAGGAGTATTGGCGTTAGGGAGGGAGCTTAGAGAAATACCGTTTGCCCGTTTAGCAATCGAGATTTGGGATGCACTCGAACTTGATGGGATTGATACTAAATTCGTCCGTTCAGGTAATGTAATGGTTGCTAGGAATGAAACCGAGAAGCAGAAGCTGCTGGCCGCACATGACCTTTATCAGGCTTCGGGATTAACAGTAAAAATCCTCTCAGCTAATGAAATGAAAACAATAGTACCTGATATATTTCCTCAAATTAACATGGGGTTATTAAGTGAAACAGATGCACAAAGCTATCCGTTTACAACGATTAAAAGTATCATTTCTTATCTAAAAGAAAATGGTGTAAAGGTCATTGATCATTGCGAGGTATATGAATTTAAGACAAATCAACAAGAAATAGAATATGCTTCCACAAATAAAGGAAACTATCAGTCTGACGCCTACCTTTTTTGCGCAGGCCCATGGACCACAGAGCTCTGCAACAAATTAAATGAAGAGATTCCTGTTTTACCAAGACGTTCTCAAATTCTTGTAACTGAAATCATGAAAAAGAGAAAAATCCATCCCTTTGTCGCGGGTAATTCCATTTACCTCAGACAAACTCACGCAGGGAACATCCTTTTTGGAGGCGGAGGACCATGGGAGACCAATGGATATGAAGTATCTAATACTAACTTTGCAATTGAATTTCTTACTAAGAGATTCATAGAAATATTCCCAGGTTACAGGAATAAGCAATTAATCAGGGCCTTTGCAGGGACAGTTGAATTAACAAGGGATCATCTGCCTTACTTTGGAAAAATTAATTCTTGGGATAATGCCTTTATATCTGCAGGATATAACGGACATGGATACGGAATGTCTACAGTGATGGGAAAATTAATGGCAAAAAGTTTATCAAGCTATTTCGCAGGTAAGGTAAATCCTGTTGAAACAACTATTTTGTCTAATTTTTCAGTGGCGCGGATTGGACAAAAGGTAGGGGATCAATATGTCTAACCTTTCTTACATGGTGTGTCGTTGTGAGGAAGTTTCAATTGATAGTTTACAAGAGGCAATAAACGATGGAGCCAGTACCTTGCAAGAACTAAAAATGGCAACCCGTGCAGGGATGGGTATTTGTCAAGGTAGGATTTGCAGAACAGCATTGGAATGTTTAATTCCAAATCAACAAAATGGGCTTCTGGAACATCCAAGTATGTTAACCATTCATCAGCCCACTCGTCCTGTTTCCCTATCACAAATTGTTGCAAGGGAGATACAAAGATGAGAATTGACCATCCATTGTTTGGAAACAAGTCAAGAAAGACAGTCTCCTTCTCTTTCAATAATGAAATATATAAAGGAATGGAAGGAGATACGATTGGTGTCGCCTTGTGGGCAAACGGCGTAAAAACATTGCGACATAGTGAAAAGAATAACGAGCCTAGAGGGATGTACTGTGGGATTGGCCAATGCTATGAATGTAGAATCTACCGCTCGGATATTGGATTAGTTAAGGCCTGTACAACGCTTATTAAAGAAGGAGAAAAATATTATTCATTGGAGGAATAATGAGAACAGCCTTGGGAAGGGGGGAAAGGATGAAAACTGATGTAGTGGTTGTCGGTGGGGGGCCAGCGGGATTATCCGCTGCAATTGAAATGGGATCACGAGGTGTCAGAGTCGTAGTGGTCGATGATCATCCCACGCCAGGGGGGAAATTACTAGGTCAACTTCACGAAGAAGGAAATGCAAAGATTTGGTGGAAGGGTAAGGAATATGCAGAAGATTTAATTCGGAAGGCCCGTTCAGCTAATGTACAAATTTTATCAGGAAAGCAAGTTTGGGGATTGGAAGCTGGGTGGAAGGTATATGTTTCAGATCTCACAAAAAATGAAGAAGCCTTGGTCATCCATACTGAATGTGTTTTGCTTGCTACAGGAGCAGTTGAAAAAACGGTCCCCCTCCCAGGTTGGACCCTCCCAGGTGTAATTTCCATTGGCGCCGCACAGGTATTGACTAATGTATATGGAGTTTTACCAGGAAAAAAAGTAATTGTAGCTGGGATAGATATTCTATCATTATCCATTGCACGGACAATGAAACTTGCTGGTGCCGATGTAGTTGGAATCTATTTGCTTCCTAATAATCCTTTTTCTCCATTTTCATCGCCAATATCACAATTAGATACATTAAAAGATTTAATCCCTCATGCTCCTTCAAGATGGATAAGAGGTAGTGGAAAACTATTAAAATCTAAAACAGGGAGAAAGTTAGCTGCACGCTTTTATCCATCCATGGGCATTAAAATGTGGGGAATACCAATCTATTTAAGGCATTCTTTGCAAGCCATCATTGGTCAGACAGAGGTGGAGAGTGTTTCTATTGCAAAGATAGATGTAAACGGTAGCCTCACTGAAAAGGTAACTAGCATTCATGTCGATTGTGTTTGTTTATCTGGTGGATTAACACCCCTTTATGAATTGGCAGCCACTGCTGGATGCAAATTTGTTCATATAGAAGGGTTATCAGGTGTAGTTCCACTCCATAATAGGGAACTGCAAACGAACATACCCAGTCTTTTTGTAGCTGGAAATATTACTGGAATTGAAAGTGCCAAAGTGGCAATGGCACAAGGACGACTGGCTGGATTGTCCATTTGTAAACGATTAAATGCAGGGGCTGTCAGTGTGGCGGAAATAGAAAAAGGTAATAATCATGTTAATAGTGTAAGAGCTACTGCAGATATTCAATTTCATCCCAAAGTTATAGAAGCAAGATTGGAATTAGAAAAAGTATGGAAGGAAAATGTAGTATTTTCTTAAAAGATAAGAGCTATTGACAAGTCACCTTCTAATTACTATAATTATTCTGAATCTTTACTATTATCTAAAAATAATTATTGTTTTTAGGAGGGGTTGTTATTAATCAATTAGAAACAGTGATTGTTACGGGTTATGCAAAAGCCCCTCAAGGGACATCCATGCATGAATTATATAAACATGCTGGAATTGTTTTGGAAATAAACCATCATAGTCATACCATAGAAAAAGCGGATTTCACTTTTGTGACTGGTCTAACTAAAGAATTTTTTGAAAAAATTCTCATTGGTTATTGTTTGAAAAATGGGATTGATCCTCTAGTCCAAAAAATTAAGGATCATTATTTCGCTCCATCCCAACAGGCGATCATTGTCGCACTGCAATCGGCAGTACAAAGATATTGGGACCATATTAATAATAAAATCTAGATTGGTTTTAATAAAGTGAGAGATTTTCCTCTCTCATGGTCTTATTAAAGCTGAGCAAATTTGAAAGGCTACAAAATGTTCTCCATTTTTGTAGCTTATTAGAATATTGCTCAGCTTTTTGCGTTTTTTAAGATTACTAGTAAATAACTTTGGAGGAATGAGAATGAATAAGCTAATTTCGGCAATGGAAGCAACATCAATGATTAAAGATGGAAATAGGATCATGGTTGGAGGCTTTGGTTTAGTGGGCTGTCCATTAACCATATTGCGTTCGTTACAACAGTCAGGAACTGCAAAATTAGAAATAATTAGTAACAATCTTGGTGAGCCTGGGAAAGGGCTTGGCGTGCTTGTTAAGGAAAAGAGAGTTCGAAAAGGAATCGGTTCTTATTTTACAAGTAATCCAGATGTGGTAAAAGCCTACCAAATGGGAGAGTTAGACATTGAATTGCTCCCACAAGGAACGCTTTCAGAAGCAATTCGTGCTGGCGGGGCAGGAATTGCAGCCTTTTATACGCCAGTTGGTGCTGGTACGGAGATTACAAAAGGAAAAGAAGAGAGAGAAATTGAAGGTAAAAAATATATTCTACAGCCATCATTAAAGGCCGATATTGCCTTAATAAAAGCACATAAAGCAGATGAATTAGGAAATTTAGTATATATAAAATCAGCTAGAAACTTTAATCCTATTATGGCAACTGCGGCCAAAGTAGTGATTGCGGAGGTTGATCAAATTGTGAAGAAAGGTGAGTTATCACCCGAAGAAATTGTTACACCTCATCTCTTCGTAGATTATCTCGTTATGAAGGAGGAAGAAATCCAATGAGTGAAAAACATGTCATTGCAAAAAGGGCAGGTCTAGCTTTAGAAGATGGTGATATTGTCAATCTTGGCATTGGTATACCGACATTGGTAGCCGATTTTGTTCCCGAGGGAATTAAAGTCTACCTCCACTCAGAAAATGGAATTCTAGGTGTAGGACCCACCCCTCAAGCCGATGAAGTAGATAAGAACTTGGTGAATGCCGGTAAGCTTCCCGTTACGATTGAAGAAGGAGCTTCCTTCTTTGATAGTGCCTCTTCATTTGCGATGATTCGCGGTGGCCATGTAGATGTGTCCATTTTAGGAGTCCTCCAGGTAGATGAAAAAGGTCGTGTGGCAAACTGGGCTGTCCCTGGGAAGAGTGTATTAGGTGTCGGTGGAGCAATGGACTTGTTAGAGGGCTCAAGAAAAGTCATTGTCACCACTTTACACACCACCAAAGAAGGCGAATCTAAAATAGTAAAAGAATTACAGTACCCTATCACTTCACTTCGAAAAGTGGACCTAATCATAACGGAACTGGCAGTTTTCGAGGTGGATGAGGAAGGATTAGTCCTTATTGAAGTTTTACCTGGTCAAACTATCGAATCTGTCAAAGCAAAGACAGACGCGCGATTTAGGATTGCTTTAAGCTGTAGGGATCAATTGGAGAATGAAAGTAGAGTGAAACAATAATGGTCGTTATTGTAAGTGCACTGAGAACGGCGGTCGGAAAAATGGGTGGTGCGCTTTCGTCTGTGCCACCAGAAGAATTGTTAGCCACTGTTATGAATAATAATTTATCTTCTGTTGGTTATAATTCTTCTATTTTAAATGAAGTAATCATTGGTCAAACAAAACAGAGTGCTGAAACACCTAACATCGCAAGGGTAGCCGCATTAAAAGCCAGATTTCCTGAACAGGTGACTGGGCATACAGTACAAATGCAATGTGGTTCAGGACTTCAAGCTATAATAAATGGAGTCATGTCCATCAAGACAGGTCAATCGGAGGTTGTTTTGGCAGGCGGAGTGGAAAGTATGTCTCAAGCACCTTATTACTTTGTTGGTAATAGGAAGGGGTTAAAACCAGGGGATTTAACTTTATTTGATTCCAATACTCGCAGCCAACCATGCTCTCAGCCTCAAGACTTATATGGAACGTTTAACATGGGCCAATCAGCTGAATGGCTAGCAGAAAAATTTGAGATTTCTAGAGAAGAACAAGATCTCTTTGCACTTGATAGTCAAGAAAAAGCACTAAGAGCTTTGGAGAACGAGCGCTTTTCAGCTGAAATTGTTCCAATAAGTGTTCCAATTGGCAAGGGTGAAAGCTTGTTCTTCGCTGTTGATGAGCATCCTAGGAGGACTTCACTAGAAAAATTATCTACCCTTAAGCCTGCCTTTAAAGAAGGGGGCACAGTGACATCAGGTAATTCATCTGGTCGGAATGACGGGGCAGCGGTCTTAATGCTGATGAGTGAAGTAAAAGCAGAAAAACTGGGCCTGACACCACTAGCAACTATTAAATCTTGGGCTATTACTGGTGTCTCGCCTAAAGAGATGGGCCTTGGTCCAGTTTCTGCCAGTGAGAAAGCATTAGAAAAAGCAGGCTTAACGATGGAAGATATAGATCTCATTGAATTGAATGAAGCATTTGCAGCACAAGCAATTGCATGTCTAAAGCATTGGCCTGACTTAGACCGAAAAAAGGTAAATGTTAACGGCGGGGGGATTGCTTTAGGTCATCCACTAGGCTGTTCAGGGGCAAGAATCCTAGTTACGCTTCTTCATGAATTGCAAAAGACTAAGTTAACTTACGGCCTGGCAACATTATGTATTGCAGGGGGTCAAGGAATTGCAATGGTAGTAGAGCGTTGGAGGGAAAGGTAGACTTTAAATAAAGAGCTTATTAGTTACTATAAATATATTATGTAAACTTAAATGCAGGAATATTGTTCTTTTTAGATGAATGAAAGACATTTATGATTGAATGAGTAAGAGATTTGTCCTTCATTGGCAGGATGAAGGACATTTTTAATCGATGTTGTTCGAGGTTTGTCCTTCATCAGTGGGATGAAGGACATTTTTTTAAAGATTCATTGTATTTTGTCTTTCATAGCAATGACAGGGGGCTTATTAACCCTTTTTCAGCTTCATACCAAAAGTTAAGATTTCGTAATCATTCTTTAGCACATACCCATAATTTTTTGTATGGTCGATAACGATATCTCCATCAAGATATGCTTGTACTTCCGGGCTAACAAGGATAGTAATCTCCTCAAATAGATACACCTCATCATGTTCTACCTGCTCATCCTGAGCAAGTTCATACACAATAGTACTACCTCAACCACTCGTTTGATGTGCAATAATCCTAACAGAAGTTTTCTCAGGGAAAACCGTTTTTAATTGAAGATATGCGTTTTTTGTTAGAATAATTTTCAATATGATCACCTCACTAATAAATTACCCTTCGTGAAAAACCTTTACACCTTTACACCTTTACAATGATAGCAAATTTTATTAAAAAAATTGACAATAAATAATATAGGACCGAAAAGCTAAAGTGGTAAAATAATAATGTCTAAAGAAAAGGAGCCAATACATATGAACAGAACAGAAATTATAGCTCGAAGAATACTAGGATGGAAATTAAATAGATGGGATCGATGGTATGATTTTGAAAAGGATACATTCATTCCTGTTTCAGATTTTGAACCTGAACATAACCTTGACCATGCGATGGTAATCGTTGAGAGATTAGAAAAATTGGGATTTACATATAAAACAAATGGCGTTTCTGAGGTTTGCTTTAATGATGTTTGTGAAACAGGAGAAACGTTAACAGAAGCAATCACAAATGCTGCATTTTCTATCGCTGACAATAGTTCAGTGCCTGATGAATGGTTATAACTTACGAAGGTATAGAGAAAAAATATAGCTCTCTAAAAATAACGGGTTCGGTTTGCGAGTACAAAATGTGATAAAGCAACCTATTTGGAGAAATAATTCGCAATGAGTTGGTGTCTCCTTTTTTATTGATTGGCTCTGTTATCACTGTATGTTGAATTTACAGTGTTTGAAAAATAAACGGAAAAATTCCGCTTAAATTGGGAAATACCGTTATTTCCTTAAAAATAAGGGGAGTTTTTCCGTTTATATGATCCAAATCATTGGATTTTGTCATATTTTAGAGCAGTTAAAGGGAATTTCTCCGCTTATTTCTGCTTATTAATCTGCCTCTTTATACAATAAACGGAAATTCTCCGCATAAGAATTCTTCTACCTACACGAGAATCAACAATGAATGGTAACCGAGTCTATTGATATATAAATGCTTTATTCGTTTTGACATCAAAATTAGCACAACAATTAACAGGCAAATTGAAACTACCACATAAAATTATGCTGTTTTGTTAATAATCTTGCTAAAACTGGGTGCCAATATGATATTAAGATAGTCCACTTTTAAGTATTAGGTGAATTTCACTGGAGTTTTTGTGATTTTCTGTTAAAAATTAGTAATAGATAAGTTGTGTTTTCTCTAAAAAGTGAGGGTAATTCATGCATCCAATTGAATTAATTGAATTGATGATAGCTAGCGGAATTTTACTCGTTATTCTATTTGCATCTTTCGTTATGAAAGGGAAATGGAGAAAAATTTTTCAGGGGTTGGCTGTTGTTTTTCTGATTTCTTTTAGTGTCTTTTATATGGTACGTCCATACTGGATTGATTTACAAATTGAAAAAAAAGTAGGTTATTTACAGACTCATTTAGAACAGCAATACCCAAAAGAGACATGGGAATTTTGGACAGTGCCTCATCGTGAAGACGGATATGAAAGTATGAACCCATATATCATTGGTGTCATATTTAATAGCGAACCAGAAGCAGAATACGAATATTTTGTTCATAATAAAGATGAAGTTGTTCAAACAGGCTATTCGTCTAAGAATAAGTTAAAGCGAGACTTTAAACATTTAGAAGATAGATAATATATTTTTAATTTGGTAACTTTGATGGGAATTAAATATATATATCCATTATAATCCGAAGCAGTTTAAACTAACGTTTTACTTAATAAGAAAATATAAAGAAACGCTTTAACTTTTTGTTTAGAGCGTTTTTCTATGATAATTATAATGTGATTTACTTAGTCAATGGTGTTGTTAAATCTGTTGCGATTTTACCTTCCAAATGTAATTTTGTACTTCAAAGCCGAACCCGTTACACTAAAAACCTGGTTTTCTTTTCTTACCAGTCAATGATAAAAGGATTACTTATATAAAAAAATCTTAAAGTTATCATTCTTATCCACAGTTGCCAGCAAGACGTTTTTGATATCAGTTTGATAAAAGTTTTCTAATTTAGATATAACCCAATCTTCGTCCTTTTGTATTTGCAGTAATTCATTAGAATTTATTTTACCTTCTTTTATAATCGTTCTTGGTAAATCGAATGGTTCTGTCACTATTTGCATGGTCGATGGTGTAAGGGGTTGGTATTTAGAATCTAGAAAAATGGATATTGTCCCATCCGCCTCCCAAAAAGCTAATGCTACGCTTTTGACATCTGCTACTTTTTCCTTACGCAATTCACCTAATAACAAATCTACAGAAATCCTTGCCTTTTGAAGGCCTTTATATAAAATCTCTCCATTTTGTACGAGTGGGATTGGTTTACTGTTAATTAGCATTCTCAACCATGGCCATTTAAGAATGATGAATATACCACCAAGATATAAGGTTACTAATACAATGGTGGAAATGACGGACCCTTTTAACCCAAGGTGTTGGTCAGACAATGGATGGGCAATAATGTTGCCAATGACTAGAGCAATAACAAAATCAAGCAGTCTTAATTGGGAGATGGCACGCTGTCCTAAAACTTTGCCGACGATGACCAAGAAGAAAAAACCAACAACCGCACGTAAAACCCATTCAATTGTGGTTAGTGATTCTTGGCTTTGAAAAAAATCCATGTGAGATACACCCTTCGTCCAATAAACTAACACTTAGTGTTTCTCTGTTGTATTTTAAATAAACTAAAATGGGTGCATATAAATAAAAATATTACAGTTAATGGTATATACTTACATAGTCGCAATTAGCAGAAGAGTAAAATTGGAGGAATGAACTTTGGAGATAGGAATTAGTACCTTTGTAGAAACCACACCGGACGTTCAGACCGGAGAAGTAATAAGTCATGCACAAAGAATACGTGAAGTAGTTGAGGAAATTGTTCTTGCCGATCAAGTAGGATTGGATGTGTTTGGCGTTGGAGAGCATCATCGAAAGGATTATGCGGCTTCCTCTCCTGCAGTTGTTCTGGCTGCTGCAGCATCACAAACGAAGCGAATACGATTGACTAGTGCCGTTACGGTACTATCTTCTTCAGATCCAGTACGTGTATTTCAAGATTTTTCTACACTTGATGCTATTTCAAATGGACGAGCAGAAATCATGGCCGGAAGGGGTTCCTTCATTGAATCGTTCCCGCTGTTTGGCTACAATCTAAGGGATTATGATGAATTATTCGAGGAGAAACTAGACCTCCTGTTAAAATTACGCGAGTTTGAGAAAGTAACTTGGAAAGGGAGGCATCGGCCAGCCATTACTAACCTTGGCGTGTATCCAAGACCTGTTCAAGACCCCCTCCCAGTATGGATTGGCAGTGGTGGAAACACGGAATCAGTTATTCGGGCAGGTGTCCTTGGCTTACCACTTGTTCTAGCCATTATTGGTGGAAGTCCAGTTAGATTTGCACCCTTGGTTAAACTTTACAAGAGAGCTGCAGCACAAGCAGGGCACGATTTGTCGAAACTATCTGTTGCCTCACATTCACATGGTTTTATCGCTGAGACAACTCAACTAGCAGAAGATAAATTTTTCCCTTCTACCCAGCAAACTATGAATGTGCTAGGAAAGGAGCGGGGATGGGGACATTACGACCGTTCAAGCTTCGATGCAGCAAGAAGCTTTGAAGGAGCACTGTACGTTGGTGATTCAGAAACAGTTGCTCAAAAAATCATTTACCTTCGAAAGAATGTTGGAATCACACGTTTTTTCCTTCACGTTCCTGTAGGTACGATGCCTCATGAAGAGGTCATGAAAGCTATTGAACTGTTGGGTAAAGAGGTAGCGCCTAAGGTTCGAGAGGAAATCGCTGAGTGGGAATGCACAAATAACAGTTGATAGCATTAACTACCAAACTGATAGCTGTTTGATAGGAGCCCTTATCTAATTGATAGTTAGAAAAGTTACAATAAAAGCTTGTAGAAAGAAGTCCAAATGGACCAATTCTACAAGCTTTTATTTATGTTGATCAAGTATTCCTTAAAACAGTAATAAACCCATCGAGGATCTGGTGGCTTATTTTGAAACCTTTCCCTTGATAGAACTTTAAGGCTTCATCGTTTCCGTTTGATACAAAAATAAACAAATCATCAATTGTCGGAAATGAACGTAACCAATCCCTCGACTTTTCGAATAAAACGGAACCAATGCCAAGGCTACGATAACCTTCCTTGATATAAAACTGTGAAAGACAACCGACATCTTCATTATTAACTGAGTCAAGATCAAAAAAGGTAGCAAAATCATTTGAATACGTTTCCTTTGGTGAAATGTTGCTATACACATATCCCACAATTTCATCATCATCTTTTGCTACTACTATGTAATTATATTTGGCGCTGTTGACAGAAGGGATCATTCTAGTTTCAAAATTCATGTTATCAAAAAATTCAGGATGAATGGTTGCTTTAGATTTTTGATAAGCCATTAATTCATTTACAAAATCCTTTAGGCAACTAATGTTATCTTCAGAAATTACTTCGTATTGGATAGCCATAAATAAATTTCCTTTCTAGAGATTAATAAAGTGGTAATTAATAGCTATTAAAAGTATATGATAAGTCATTACTAATTCCAATTTTAAATAATTGGCTTTGTTAAACTTGTCTGTTGATTTCCGCTCCAGGCGCGAGCGGTTCGTGGGTGTTTCGGCGAGCCTCCTCGGCGCTTGCGCCTGCGGGGTCTCTCCTGAACCATACTCCCACAGGAGTCATCGCGCCTTCCGCTCCAATCAACTGGGTGTAAAAATCAACAATGTTCTTTTACACAGGCAAATAAATAAAAAGCTGTCATATACAAGAAATGATTCGTTGTATATGACAGCTATATTTATTTGCAAAATATGTGTTTCCCAATTTTTTTGATCTGGGGTCGACTCCAGATCCAACTGCTCGTCGCAGTAGCGGGGTTAAAATAATATAGAGCTCCACCACTAGGATCCCATCCATTTATGGCATCAAGAACTGCTTTTTTTGCTGTTTCATTTGGTGTTAAATTTATTTGTCCATCCGCAACAGCCGTGAAGGCTCCAGGTTCATAGATGACGCCTGCGACGGTATTAGGGAAAGATATACTTTGGACCCTATTAAGGATAACGGCAGCTACAGCTACTTGGCCCTCATATGGTTCTCCACGTGATTCTCCGTAAACAGCGTTTGCCATCAACTGTATGTCATTTTGGGAATAGCCGTTTGGAACATTTGAGCTATTAACAGAATTTCCTTTCTGTTCATATTTTGTCGCTCTCACCAGCATTTCTTTCGTTTTGGCGCCTACAACTCCATCAACAGGGAGTCCAAATTTGTCCTGAAAATTCCTAACCGCCCAGTAGGTATCCCAACCAAACACACCATCTATCTTACTTTTGTAAAAACCATTATATGTAAGTCGTGTTTGCAATTCAATTACGTCTTCCCCCACAGCCCCTCGCTGTAGGACTTGATTTGAAAATGATAGTACTACTTTACTTTGGTCTCCATTAGTCAATACGATTACAGTTAAAAAGGTAAAAATTAGCGGTATTTTTATGAATGTACTCAATTGCACAACTTAACCTCCAAACCACTTAAATAACTATAATTAATATATTTACATATTCTTACCTTTTCTATGTAAAAGCATAAAAAATAAAGGGAGATTATCTTGGTTCAGATAATCTCCCTTTATTTTTTATTATGGAAGAGAAAAATTTTTAGATTAATCCTAGACGTTCTAAACCATATCTTACTCCGTCTTCTTCTGCTGAGAGTGTTACCATATTGGCCACTTGTTTCAATTCATCGCGCCCAGACCCCATAGCCACTCCCATTCCAACCAAGGACAGCATTTCGATATCATTTAGGCCATCTCCAAATGCAACAGCCTCGTCGGGTGCTATTCCTAGTTTTTCTAATAGTTTAGTAATACCAACTGCTTTGTTGGAGTTAGACAAATTAACATCACAGGTTCTAGCTCCTGAACTCCATCTTCTGAAATCTAACTCGGGTACATTGGTTTGATAGTGAAGCTCTTCCTCCAAATCGCAATGTAAGAATAATTGGTATATGTCTTCATCTGTCCAAAATTGAGCGGGTGCAAGCTCGGGCTTCCATGGATCGTGTTGGTACGCTTCAATTACGTATGGATGGCTTAGATCTGTGGACTTAAAGCTTGTGCCGCTTAAGAAAGTGAGTGGATGCTGAAAATCATTTGATAATAAATGTACTTTTTCTAAAATCTGTTTATTTATAGCGCTCTTGTATATTTCTATCCCTTGGTGATAAGCATAGGACCCATTAAAAAAGACCATGGATTCTACTCCGGTTTCTTGAATTATGGAATCTGAAAAATAGGGTGCTCTCCCCGTAGCGATGATAAGCTGTATCTTTTTCTCCCTCAACTGCTGGATCGCAGCCTTAGTAGCGTGACTCAATTTTGTTTTTCCATGAGGAAGGATCGTTCCGTCAACATCTAAGATGACTAACTTGTAATTCATAAACTCTCTCCTAAAGTGTATTCTCAGTGGGTTACGCAAAGTATAAGCACAGTATAACACATCGGTCTTCAATCCCGTGCAAGAAGGACTTAGATATGAGTATAACTCAGTTTGAAAAAATTAACTCATGAAAAAAAAAGCAGGGAAATGAGACTACAAAATTGAACTTATAAACAAAGCAACTAACGGCAGTTACATGCTGTATTTTAATGAATGGAGTGGTTGGATGAGCAAGAATGTCAATCGAAAAATATTATTAGCTAGTCGTCCGAAGGGTATGCCAGAAGCAAGCAATTTTGACATAATTGAGAGCAACATTCCGGAAATTAGTGAAGGAGAGGTACTCATCCGTACTATTTATCTATCAGTGGATCCTTACATGCGCGGAAGGATGTCGGATGCAAAATCCTATGCGAAACCATATGAGGTGGGAGAACCATTTATTGGAGGCATGGTTGGGGAAATCGTTGAATCTAAAAATCCACGGTTTCAAAAGGGGCAATATGTGGAAGGCCGCCTTGAGTGGGCAGAATATAATGTGTCAGATGGTAGTACCATTCGGAAGGTTAATCCTGAATTAGCGCCGATTACCACGGCCCTTCATGTACTAGGAATGCCTGGGTTAACTGCCTATTTTGGGTTAATGTTCATAGGACAGCCGAAGGAAGGGGAAACAGTAGTTGTTTCAGGAGCATCGGGAGCAGTTGGAACAATTGTTGGTCAAATTGCAAAGTTAAAAGGCTGCCGTGTAGTAGGAATTGCTGGAGCTGATGATAAATGTAGCTTTTTAACAGAAGAATTAGGCTTTGATGCTGCTATTAACTATAAAACAGTAGAAAACCTCCGCAAAGCACTGAAGGAGGTTTGTCCTTCAGGAGTCGATGTTTATTTCGACAATGTCGGAGGTAAAGTAAGCGATGCTGTAATGACATTGATTAATTTTCAGTCTCGAACAGCTATTTGCGGACAAATCTCGCAGTATAACTTAGAAAAGCCGGAGCTAGGACCAAGAATAGCGGGACAACTGCTGACAACTAGTTCATTGATGAAAGGCTTTATTGTATCTGATTATGCAGACCATAATAAGGAAGGATTAATTCAGTTATCACAATGGGTAAAAGAAGGTAAGATTCAATACCGCGAGAATATCGTTGAAGGCTTTGAAAATACGGTGGAAGCTTTTTTAGGACTTTTCCGAGGGGATAACATTGGAAAACAGCTAGTGAAAGTTTCAGAAGAATAAAGAAATAATGAATAGCTAAAAAGGGCATACGGAAAAACCCTTGCCCTTTATTATGCTGTTCTGTTTACTTTTTGATTGGTGGATTGTTTACGTCTACATGAAACGGAAGAGAGTTATCTGCTTTGTCATTTCCATAGAACTGCTCCTGGATTTCGTTATTAGCCATTTCTTCCTCGGAACCCCCAGTAACATTGCTCTTGGACCCGGAGTCATAAAATAAATGATCCATTTGTTGATTTGCTTCAACTGCTTCATTTTTGTTCTCCTTCATATATAAGCCCCTTTTACTCATTTGCTTGTATTTTTCCCATTCTGTGCTTAAAGTACAAGTATGTTGAAGAAAGTTTTTAAAAGTAGGAAGGATCATGCTTGATGTAATACTCGTAAACAGTCCTTTATAAGCGATAAATAGATATCATTCTAGAGTGAAAAGGTTTACAATCAACGCTCACACTTTTAATATTAAATCAATAAATAGTAATGGAGTGGAAGCTTATGTCGATTGAACAGGTTGTTCAACAACAAATCGAATACTATAACAAACAGGATATTGAAGGATTTGCCAGTACATATGCTGATGATATTACGGTTTACACATTTCCGGTTAACACAATAACTTTAAGTGGAAAACAAGTATTGATTGAAAGGTATACAGAAACATTCAAAAAGAAGAATTTTGCGGACATAAAAAATCGTTCCATTGTCGGCAACAAAGTAATAGATTGGGAAATTGCAACGAGCGGGCTTACTGGAGAAAGTACAAGCTTAATGGCCATTTATGAAGTAGAAAACAATTTAATATCAAAGGTTTGGTTTATACGAGAGTAGGACTTCCATGATGGAAGTTCTTGAATTGGAAAAGTTAGAAATTTAATATTAGGTAAAGCTCAATTAGGTAAGAATAAAAAGATAAAATTGTACTTATGGTTATGAATGGTATACTTTTTATGTTTTGATTATGTCCTGTCAGATCAATTAAATCCTAAGAAGCTTAAAACTACGAAAAACGGAGGAAAAAACAAAATGTATACTTCAATAGCTGAATTCATCCAAGAATGGAATCAGGAAGCAGGGTCTACACAAAAAGTATTAGATGCGTTAACCGACAATTCCCTTCAACAACAGGTTTCTTCGGAGGACCGTACCTTAGGCCGAATTGCCTGGCACATTGTTACAAGTACTCCTGGAATGCTAATCGAGTTCGGAATCAAGGTGGAACCGGTAGAAAATTCAGGAACCGTTCCTTCCTCAGCAAAGGAAATGGCAGAAACATTTCGAAAGGTCAGTGCCGATACAATTGACTCAGTGAAACAGCAATGGACGGATGATTCCCTAAAGGAAATGGTTAATGTGTTTGGTATGACAATGCCAAAAGCAGTAACACTTTCATTGCTCATCAAGCACATCATTCATCACCGTGGTCAAATGACAGTCCTCATGCGTCAGGCAGGATTGAAGGTTCCAGGTATTTATGGGCCAGCAAGAGAAGAATGGACTCATATTGGAATGGATGCTCCAGCACTTTAACATGTCAAGATAGAGAGAGCCCTTTAAATGCAAAGCTGCATTTAAAAGGCTTTTTTTATTTATGATGGGGTTGATTGTTAACCTCATGCTAAATGGTATAGAAGACAAATGGAGGGTAAATGCGAATACAACTTGTGGTAGAATTAGATAAACATAGGTGAAATGATCCTTAGAAGGGATGAGGGCAATATGGAAAATATATATATGGATTACAATGCTAGTACCCCTTTGGCTCCTGAGGTAGTTGGTACGATGAAACCTCTGCTACAGGATTACTATGGAAATCCTTCAGCCTTACATTGGTCTGGAAAACCAGTTAAGGAATTTTTACATAAAGCAAGAGAACAGGTGGCTGAATTAATTGCTTGTTCTCCTGGGGAAATCATTTTTACGAGTGGTGGAAGTGAGGCAAATAATCTTGCTTTAAAAGGGTTTTATTTTAAAAATAAGCATAAAGGCAACCATATCATTACTTCTAAAGTTGAACACCCCGCAATCGTAAGCCCTTGTAAGTTCCTTGAACAAGTTGGGGCAAGGATAACTTACGTAGGCGTTGACCGGTATGGAAGAGTATCACCTGAAGAAATCGAAAAGGCGATTACAAAAGAAACAATTCTGATTACAGTCATGCACTCCAATAATGAAATAGGTACGTTACAGCCGATAAAGGAGATTGGGGCAATAGCGGAAAGGAATGGAATTGCCTTTCATACAGATGCTTCTCAATCCGTTGGAAAAGTCCCTGTCCAAGTGAATGATTTAAAAGTAGACATGCTAACGATTGCTGGTCATAAACTATATGCACCGAAAGGAATTGGTGCCCTCTATATAAGAGATGGAATCCAACTTGAACCTCTAATACACGGAGCGGGGCATGAATTCGGACTTCGTGCTGGCACTGAAAATACTTTACTAGCAGTGGGATTGGGCAAGGCATGTGAAATCGCTTCGAAAGAAGTAAGGAATCATAGAATAAAAGATTTGACCGACTATTTTTGGGGGCAACTAAAGGGAATGTTTGGTGAACAGATTTTGCTGAATGGACATCCTGAGGAACGGCTGCCGAATACCTTGAATGTAAGTTTTGTAAATAAAATAGGCCAAGAACTACTAGAGTCTATTCCTAGTCTTGCGGCATCAACTGGATCAGCGTGTCATGCTGGAAGCATAGAACTATCACCTGTATTAAAGGAGATGAATGTTCCTGAAGAGGTTGGAATGGGGGCAATTCGGTTTAGTTTAGGCAGGAATACAACCAAGGAAGAAATTGATAAAGTGATCATATTGTTAAATAATATAATGTGAAATAGAAAATGGTACCATCATATAAAGAGCCCTAGTTTGATCTGACCCAATAAAGTTAGACAAAATATTTCTATGCAACTTTTAAGACTTGAGTTCGGTACTCCACCGGACT
>NZ_JBDGJV010000025.1:0-60355 GCF_057656715.1 Neobacillus sp. Soil_C_43 | reverse complement strand
ACGTTGGCTTAGTTTCATAAGAAACTAATAATTTTTGTTTGTTGACGTTTTTGTTTGTTTAGTTTTCAAAGGACAATTCCCGCTTGTCTAAGAAGCGATAAATATAATTTTATTACATCCATCTCACCAAGTCAATACATAATTTTTCGCTGATTATGTTTGGCCGTTTCGTGAGGAACTTTCTTATAATATCATCCACCCCTTTTCTGTTCAATATATAATATTTTCCAATTCTAATAGGGATGAAGAATATAATTAATAGTAGGAAAAGGCCTCTTTCCTATTTCTAGGAAAGAGGCCTTCTATTATTTCTTATTAATCGTAAAATTAATTGTTTTAGTCGCTTTAGAAATTGCACCGCCATCATTTTTAAAGTTTGCTGTCTTACTATCTTCTGATGGTTCGATATGAATACTTAACTTATTTTCACCAGCATTTAGTTTAATAGAATGGGAAAAAGTCATATCACTATTGATGGTAACAGGCTCTCCATTAATTGTTAGGACACCTCCCTTAATGGCATTTCCTTGTAAAGTAATACTATCAGTTGATACCGTCTGCCCATCTGTATGGGATGTAACCACCACTGGAAGGTCAATCCAGCGAATGATTCTATCTTGTACCACCATTTGGTTACCGCCTTGGTTAGTCACCACAACTGAAAGGTCAGTACCTTGTGCCCCATAGCCATAATAACTGACGTCATCATCAGTTGGGGTTGCTGCAGTATGGTCCGGTAACCCCTCTTGATCCCACGTACCATTTTTCACATATTTGTAAGTAAGAACTTCTCCTTCTTGTGCTTCCACCGTATATTCATAATCATTAGTAACCGCTCCAGCACGAGTCATCTGCCATGCGCCAGTATTCCAACCGTTTTTACTTCCTGGCATTGTAATGTAGATACCTTGTGGAGTATAGGCTGGTGCATTTACTTTAAACGTTACTTTTACTGTAACTAGTTCAGGTGTGATAGTAACAGCGTTGGATTTTACCATATTTCCTGCCTTATCATATATCTGAACTTCGTACGTATACGTTTTTCCGTTGGTCACATTAATATCTCTAAATGAGTTTTTTGATAGATCCAATAACTGATCAATCATTTCACCATCACGGACAATCGTTACCATATATGGGTCATTTGCACCCTCCACCTTCCAGGAAAGGTTGACCTGACCAGATTCCTGTTGAGGCTGTTCAAGTGTCAATTTTTCTGCAGGTGCTGTTGTATCGTCTCCTTTTGTAAAGCTAACTGACTTTGTTTCGCTTGTTACCCAACTACGAGCTAAATCATTCGAGAAAGCAAAACGATATTCATAAGTTCCTACATTAAATGGCAGGAAGTTGGTACTAAATACATTTGATGTTTCCTGCTGATTTACGTATGCAGCCTTAATTGAGGTCCACTTTTCACTTCCTGGCTGTTTAACTTCAAGCTTTGCTTGCAAGCCTTCCATTTGTTCTACCTCAGTTTCACCTTTTACAAAAATATTGGCAGTAACCGTTTCAGGCTTGGAGAGATCAATAATTCCTGGTTCTAAAGCTGTCACATTATCAATTTTATAATTATCAGCAGTTAACGATACATGAGGAATAACAGCTTCCTTAGTCTCTACCTTTTCAGATTCATTACCGTTTTTATCAAGCGCAACAATAGCAAAATAATATTTCCGGCCATTGTCTAAACCGTCAATTGATATTGTAGTATTAGTAGTTTCTTTTACTTTTTGATAAAAAGCTCCGGAAATTGTTGTTTGGTAAATGGCATATTTTTTTGCATCGCCATCCCATTTAAGTGTTGCAGTATGACTTCCTTCTGCTACAGTTAATTCTTTCACCAAAGCTGGACGTTTTAAGTTCTGTCCCTTATCGGATACAAGCATTCGCCCGCTCATGGCAGGAATTGTCAAGCTTAATTTTCCTTCTTTGGTTACAATTGTATATTTTTTATCTAATTGATCTGTAAACTTAATACCATTAATCAATAAATCCTCTACATACAACTCAACCGTTTTATCCTCTTTACCGCGATTTGTTAGAACTACAGCAACATTCTTTTTATCTGAACGAGAAAAAGCAAGCACATCTCCCTTAGCATAAAGATGATTTAAATCTCCATAACTAAATAAATCATGAAAGTCATTTCTTACTTTACCAATTGTTTGATAATGTTTGATTAAATCTTTGTTTTCATTACCCCATGGATAGGTCCTACGGTCGTCAGGGTCTTTTGAACCTGTGACACCAGCTTCATCGCCATAGTAAATCGTTGGTGCACCTGCATAACCCATTTGTAGAATAGAAGCGAGCTTTAAACGCTGAATTCCTAGTTCAGGATTATAATTATTATCAAACTCCGCTCTCTCATACGAGTCTGTACCATTTCCCAGAACAAACGCTGCACGAGCTGTATCATGTGAGCCCATCAAATTCATAAGGGAATAAAATGCTTCCTTAGGATAGTCCTCAAAGACAGCATTGAGCTGATTTTCTGCTCCTTCCGCATTTCCTGACTTTAAGTAATCAATCATCGCACCGCGGAAACGGTAATTCATAACCGAATCATATAAGTCACCAAGAAAATATTCTGAAGCATCATCCCAAATTTCACCGAGAATTAGTGGGTCGTCTTTTTTTCCAGTTTTCAGTTCTTTACGGAATTCACGCCAAAACTCAGGATCAACTTCATTGGCCACATCCAATCGCCAACCTGAAGAACCGTTTTTAATCCATGACTTTGCCACTGAATCTTCATCATACATAATATAATTCGCAAATGACTTGTTATTAAGTTCGGATGAATAGTCGACAGCTTCACCAGGCACTGATTTGATTTCTGGAAGGGAATCGTAACCCCACCAGCACTGATATTTATATACACCGTCAACTTTTTCATTTTGAATGTTAAACCAATTTTCGAAGCCGTATGGACTAAACGTTTGTCCTTCAGCGATAAATTTATCTTTTACTTGCTTTTTTGCCTCAGCTTCTGATATTCCTTTATTTACAAGATCATAGATAGCTGCCCAGTACTCATAAGCACCAACTGTTGGGTATTTACTGTAACGATCAAAATAAATGGAATCGTCCCCTACATGATTAAACACTCCATCTAAAATTAAATGCATTTTCCGTTTCTTTAATTCTTTCGTAAAGGCTTTAAATTCTTCAGGTGAACCAAACATTGGGTCAACATTCTTGTAGTCCGCCGCATCATATTTATGATTGGATGCTGCTTCTGCAATCGGATTTAAATAAAGTGTGTTTACGCCTAATGACTGGATATAATCCAATTTCTTTTGAATTCCAGCGATATCTCCACCGAAGAAATCATTAGAGAAAATGGCATCTCCTTTATACCCTTCTGTCCCTTCTAGACGAGGATTATCAGGCAAGTCATTCCACTGTTTATGCTCAATCGGTTCATCACCACGAGCATTTTTCTTAGCTCCATCATTCTTTTTGTTCCCATTGTTAAATCGATCAGGAAAAATTTGATAAACTACCGCTTCCTTCATCCAATCCGGTGTTTTAAAGGAAGGATCATACACTGTTAGCTGGAATAAGGACGCATTTGAGTCCGACGCGGTTCCTTTTCCACCTTCTTGGACATCTTCCCCGTACTCTTTCTGGCCTTCGCCATCTCGAGCAATAAACTTATAACCATAAACCCCTTTAACATCTGGTTTAACGTCTGCTTCCCAAAACTCAACCTCTTTACCCTTTTGATCCATCCAACCGGCATATTCCATATCTACCATTACCGTATTACCAGTATTGTAGTTTTTTAGCTGGACTTTAGCACCAGTTAAGTCACCCTTCTTTGCTTGAAGACGGAGCTTGACTGTTTCTCCCGCTTTTACTGCACCAAATGGTGATCGGAAAGCCGAATCCCATGTGTTGTGAAAAAGCTTGTCCCCTTGGACACTGCCATCAGGTAAACCAGGATCATAATCAGTGTAAACTTCGTTTGTATCATGGTTGTAAAAGAACGTAACCGTTGCATCTCTTAGGACATTTAACACAAAGTTATTTTCTGGATAGGCAGGCGCTTCCCAGTTGTTCCCTAGTACAACCTTAAATTCATGCTTACCCTTTGGAACTTGAGCAGTATAAGTGTATATATTATCATGGTCCTCATCTTGTAAAATGGCAGTTGACTCACTAGGTGACCACTCACCACCTGCATTTAGCTCAGGCTGTATATCGCCAACTATTCTAGGTTTTTCACTATCCGGCAATTCGATTGGCACTGTTACACGATGGGTACTATCATCATAAATAAAAGTAACCTGTGTTTCCTTTACAAAAGATAACTTATAGTTATCCCCCCCAGGAGTACCATCCACTCCATAGTTTTCATCCCATGAACCGTTAATGGCTACTTTATATTCATAGGTTCCTGCAGGAAGTGTTCCGGTTAATTTATACTTACCATTCTCCTGCTGTTTCATTTGTGTTGCAGGATCAGCCGGATTCCATTCACTTGAACCACCTAATTCATCTTGCAGGTTACCGACAAGCGTTACTACTCGTCCTTCCGCCTTTGTTGGTGACGGATGAAATAACGCCGTTCCTGCAATCGTTTGCACAATTAACATTAAAAGTGCTAAGTAACTGATTAACTTCCGTGATTTACCTTTCATTCTTTTTCCTCCCCTAGCTATATGGCTTTTGAGCAAACGTTTGCACAAACAAGTTTAGAAAACGCTTACTTAAAGCTATTATCTCATCTCCTACATTTCCATAAGAATAGGCCTTTCCTACTTTTTATATCCACTTTAAACATGTCTTTTATCCTATTTTTCTGATAATTCAATAATTACCAAACCAAAAAGGGTCAGACTCATCGAGGTTCTGACCCTTTTGTTATTTATACAGCCTCTTTTGAGTCGATATCCATTCGTCTCTCTAATTTCCTTAGCAAGTACGAAAAGATCAAAACAAGGGCTAAATAATAGATACCAACCACCATGTAAGTATCTAGTTGGCGATAATTCGAGGCTGCTTCACTTAAACCCGACCCCCATAAATCTGACATTCCCACATAGGCAACTAGGGAGGAATCCTTTAATCCAATAATAAATTGATTACCCAATGGAGGAATGGAAAATTTAAAAGCCTGTGGTAAAATAATTCTTCTCATCGCAAGTGGATAGGACATTCCAAGTGAACGAGCTGCCTCCATTTGCCCCTTGTCTATGGATTGGATTGAACCTCGAAAAATCTCTGCAATGTATGCTCCATTATGGATGGCTAAAGCGATAGCACCTGCCCAGAACTGCGAGAAGGTAACAACAGATGCAATTCCAAAATACAGAATGGCTATTTGGACAATTAACGGTGTTCCTCTAATAAGACCAATATAAATAGTTGCTAATTTATTAAGCCATTTATTTGAAGAAATTCTTAAGAAAGCAACAATGAGCCCAATAAGACACCCAATGATTAGTGATGTAATGGTTAACCTTAAGGTTAGTAGTGCCGCAGAAATAAATACATCATAGGTGTCCAGGAAGATTTGAACGATGATCAACACCCTCTCTTATTTAATCAACAGGGTGCCTGATACCCATACTTGACACCCTTAGAAACTCCTATTCTCCTAAAATACTGCGACCAAACCATTTGTTACTAATTTTTTCATAGGTTCCGTCCTTAATTATTTCAGCAAGGGCTTTGTTTAATTTATCAAGCAGTTCTTTATCCTCTTTTCGGACCGCGATTGCCTGATCATCGTGTGAAAGTGGCTCACCTACATCCTTAATCTTGATTGCACCGTCTTTGATGATTGGTAGCCCCACCATTTGATCAGTAATAACCGCATCCAGTCTTCCAGTTGGAAGATCCATTAGCGCTGTGATATCACTGTCATATTCAACAATGTTACCTTGATCTGTATTTTGTGATGCCAGTTCTTTATACGTACTTGCCTTAACAACTCCAATTTTTTTCCCTTTTAAGTCAGCAACTGATTTAATGGTCTGATTGTCTGCTGCAACAAAAATTTGTGCACCTGAACGATAGTAGGTATCAGTAAAATTCACTGATTTTTTACGTTCTTCCGTCACAGTCATACTGGCAAGAATGGCATCAAATTTCTTTGCCTGTAATCCTTGAATAAGTGTTTCCCAAGGGTTTGTAACCGCTACTGGCTTCATTCCCATTTTATCTGCAAGGGCTTCTCCAACCTCCACATCGAACCCTACTAATTTACCATTCTCCTTAAAATTAAAAGGCTTATACAATCCGCTCATTGCATAACGAAATTCTTTTTTCTCGTTGCCACTGCTTTTCTCTGAACTACCACAAGCCGTCAACATAACAGACACAAAAAACAAAGAAACAATCAATCCAATCATCCAACTTTTTTTCAACAAAATCCCTCCATTTTTTAAAGAATACTATTTAAAAATTGCTTGGCTTTCACGTGCTGAGGATTGACGAAAAATTCGTTCGGCGGTGCTTCTTCGAGAATTTTCCCCTCCCCCATAAAGACCACACGATCTGCTACTTCTCGTGCAAATCCCATTTCATGTGTAACCACAACCATCGTCATTCCCTCTTTTGCCAGCCGCTTCATTACCTGAAGAACTTCTCCCACAAGTTCCGGATCAAGTGCAGATGTCGGCTCATCAAACAGCATGATTCGCGGTTCCATGGCAAGTGCACGCGCAATAGCTACGCGTTGCTTTTGACCACCTGAAAGATTTTTTGGATAGGCTGAAGCTTTGTCATATAATCCTACTTTCTCAAGTAATACTAACGCTTTTTGTTTTGCTTGAGTCTTGTCCATCCCTTTTACATGCACAGGGGCTTCCATCACATTCTCTAACACAGTCATGTGTGGAAAAAGATTAAAATGTTGAAATACCATTCCGACATCTTCACGAATTTTGTTCAGGTTGTTGCTAGTTGGGTGAATTGTTTCTCCCCATAAGGTGATTTCTCCCTGATCATATATTTCAAGGAAATTAAGGCAGCGAAGTAATGTGCTTTTACCAGAACCACTCGCACCAATAATGACAACAACCTCTTTTTCAGAAACGGACAAATTAATATCAGTTAAAACAGTTTGTGAACCAAAAGACTTTACAAGATTTCTTACCTTAATCATGTCACCCTCCTTTGCATTACATAAGTTTTCACCGGCATTTATCATCAGCCTCTATGAAAAAAACAAAATATGCACCTTCTCAATGTTTTTTTCAAAAGTAGTACTGTACCTATATATAGTAATCCTATTAAACACTAGAGAATTATATTCGTTTCAAGAGAGCAACTGTTTTAAAAATGAAAAAACCTACCATGTCCCCCTATTACTAACAGGAGGCCTGGCAGGTTTAAGTTTTTATTTCGACTCTATAAAAAACCTTTCAATTGTTTTTTGTCCGCTTTCCTTTTCTGAATAGACAAACGAAATCTGGTCACCTTCTTTTATTGATGTTAGTTGTTTGATGGCTTCATCTGATAATTGAAAGGCGGTTATATTTCCATCAACGTTTACTTCTATTGTATGTGGATCCATTTGACCTACATACTGACCCGAACCATTAGTATATAAAGTATTCTTTACTATAAACTCTGCCTCAGTCTTTCCCTTTTCCTCTTTTGAATTCAGAAAAACTTCCAATTTATATTGACCATTCGGAAGATCAGATATAGTAAATTTTTGTTTCACTTCTTTATTATTATCTAATGAAATTTCTTGGCTAGCTTGTGTTGCAGAAACTTCATCTGAGTATTGTTTAACTTTTTTTCCATTCTGATCGTATACAATAAAGTCAGCCTTTAAACCATTAGTAAAGGTTAGTGTCTGTTTTTTGCCGGATATATTTTTAACTGCATATTTGACTGTCATGTCATGTGTATCCTCTTTTATTTCAAGTGAAGGAATAAATTTTGCCGTCACTTTTTCTTGCTTTTGAATTTCCGTTTTGGTTCTACCATTGGTACCATTCGTTTTTGTACTTGTGCCACAGCCTGTTAAAAGTCCAAATAGTAAAGCGGTGCTTATGACAAAATATATTTTTTTGTCTGCCATTTTCATATCCCCTTATTTAACATGTTTTTTGTTATCAGCACTATAGTCGCTATACACAGGAATAAAGTTACACTTCTAGTAAAAAATGTGTTTTCGTCATATCCAGTACTTTAAAATTAAAAGGTCCCATCATTAGCAGATGAGACCTTTTTTAACTTTCGTAATTTATTGCTTTTTAGGAGAGAATTCTCTTTTCACCTTCAATAGCTTTTATCGGATCAATATTCTGTGTAAATTCTAGTGTACCAATGTAGCTTCCTTTCTCATCTCGAATAGCAAAATAACGAATATATACATATTTATCTCGGAACTTAATCCAAAAATCCTCACTGTCTTTTTTCCCAGCTTTAAAATCTGCCAATAATTCTTCTACCACATGCACGCTTCGTGGCGGATGACAATTCTGAACCGTACGTCCAATAATTGCTTTTGTACGGGCGAAAATTCTTTCTTTTCCGTGGGAAAAATAACGAACTACATCCTCATGATCAATAAAAGTAATATCAACTGGTAGGTGGTTTAATAGCAGTTCTAATTGCTTTAAAGATAAAATTCCAGTTTCCATCTTTATATATCCTTCGGTCATAGCATTCTCAGCTAAAGCTTTTCTCTCTGGCTTCCATTCTTCCTCAGGGCCTGTTAAACAGAATCCAATCTCATCACTTTCATGAGCAATTTTTATCCACTCATCCTCAGATAAATTTTTCAAAGCCATTGGAAAAAGGATGTTTTCTTCTTTGTATATCATTCCAGATACTTCCTGGATGACAAAATTTAGGACCCCAAGGACCTCCTGCCTTTCACCTTGATAGCTGGCTAATTTTTGTTTTGCTTCTTTTATTGCATCGCGAATAAAGTCATCAATTCTCCACATATTGGTAGTTGGCCCAAAGATTCCGTACTTTTCTAAATAAGGAAATAGTAAGTTCTCTTTACGACTGTAGTGCTTATCAATGTCAAGTAAGAGATTAATATCATGCAGAAGATGGAAAATATTTTCGGAAGAATCGTCTCTCGAAAACTCATCCACATGGACCTGTACCTGTTGATGAAGCAGCTTTTCAATTTCCCTATTTTCCAGTTTAAACGTATGAACCGGATGCCCTGGTAGATCCTCTGGCTTTTCCAAATTATTTTCACTTTCTATTGATCCTTGAAAAATAACACTATGTTCCTGATAGATACGTTGTAACTCATCTTTCGGAATACTTCCGTCCTCTGAAAACTCATGCTGGAGCTGTGTGATTTCATCCACTGTAATTTTCCCAATCAATGCATCAAAATGAGCTTTTACTTCATCTAAATTTCTTCCGTTATGAAGATCTTGGAAGATCCCTTTTAATATGGTAAGACGGTCTGTATTTTTAGTCATTAGTTGTTCACGATTATTAATAATTTCACTCATTTTAGGACTCT
Organism: Neobacillus sp. Soil_C_43; assembly: GCF_057656715.1. NCBI lineage: Bacteria > Bacillati > Bacillota > Bacilli > Caryophanales > Bacillaceae > Neobacillus > Neobacillus sp. Soil_C_43. Next base: position 50,892 of record NZ_JBDGJV010000025.1, on the reverse strand, counting down.
CCTTCACTGTTGCTAAATACTTTTGATAAAGTTACCTCATTACTAACTTACCATTAAGAAAATTAGCTGATAGTGATTAACATCATTAATATAGTTATAAATGTGAAAACTTTAAGAACATGTTATGTGATTATCCTAATAAAAAGACACTGCCCACATGTATGGCAGTGTCCTCTTACAAATTATTTTTAGTTTCTATTTAATTTTTCTAATATAGGATAAAGGTCTTCCAAATGTTTAATTTCAAATGTGGGAATGACTTCATTTCGTTGTTTATCATGACGGTTAATCCACACAGTTTTTATTCCAGCTCTGTTTGCGCCAAGTATATCGGTCATCAGGTTATCACCAACCATTATAACTTCGTCCTTTTTCAAAGACATACGTGATAAAGCATGCTCGAATATCGAAGGATCTGGTTTTCCTCGACCAAAATCACCAGAAATAACAATATCATCAAAATAAGGAACCAATTCAGGTGTAATGGATAGTTTCGTATTTTGAAGATCAGGAGATCCATTTGTTAATAGAAGAAGTTGATAGTTTCCTTTTAAACCATCTAGAATCTTAAACGTTTCATCATAGACAAATGGATGGTTTCGCCGCTCCTGGGGAAACCGCTCTGCTAACTCCATTCCAAATTCAAGGTCATCAATACCCATTGCTGCTAATCCTGATGTCCAAGCATCTTTTCGATAGGTGGGTACAATTTCTTTCATTTTCTTAAACTCTTCCGTATCATCTAAAAAATTCCCCCATAATCCTTCAAAAGGATTAATCCCAATCATTTGTGTAAACGCAAACGTTTCATAGGAAGAATATAAGTTTCTAGCTGCATCACGAACAGCTTCCTCAAGTTGATCTGCAGAAAGGCCATACCTCATCTCTGCTAATCTACATGTTGCTGCAAAGGCTTCTTTTACACTTTTTTGGTCCCACAGTAGCGTATCATCTAAATCAAAAAAAATGGCTTTTATCATTTTTGTCCTCACTTCGATTAATGATTTTTTATTAGTTTATCATTAAATCCCTCGCACATGAAGACTAAAGTTTCTGACAATTAAATGCATAAAGAGGTATGAAACACCCTCTATCCGCATATTTTTTTAAGATGGGAAAGGAGGATACAATATGGTCAGCATTGAAGTTAATAAGAAAATTGAGAGTATCACACATCCGAAGGTACGTAATATCGTAAGAGTTTGCGTGGAACAGGGGTGTATGTTCAGACCACATCCAAGCAATCCTAACTTAGTTCATTTGTTTGATCCTGAACGTGGGAAAAAAATTATTGGTGACATTAACCTATTAAGTCCAAGAGGGTACTTTACACTGGAAGTTGCGAATGGTCGTTTTAAATCCTTTAGAAATGAAATATTGGATTTAGATATCAATCAAGCAAACTTTGTAGAAAAAGTACTCAAACGGTTGAGGCAATAGTAAAAATACACAGTAAAAAAGGCATTGATTCCAATTCTGGAAATCACTGCCTTTTACTATGTAGATTGTGTCTTACCTCCGAGTTTCTTCTATAATATAAAGTTTTTCAAATTCTTCGGTGGAGACTGGTTTGCTGAAAAAATACCCTTGTGCTTCGGTGCATTTTTGTTCTAGCAGAAAATAGACATGTTCTTTTGTTTCCACGCCCTCTGCGATAACCTGTAGTTTTAAGTTATGAGCCATCGCAATGATCGTCTTCACAATGGTCTCATCATTTGGGTCTGTTGTACTATCACGTATGAAGGATTGGTCTACTTTTAGTTTATCAATTGGAAACTTTTTTAGATAGTTAAGCGAGCTGTATCCTGTGCCAAAGTCATCCATACTTACTTTCACACCAATTTTTTTCAAATCAACTAGCGTTGTTATGGCTTGTTCAACGTCCATTGTCATACTTTCTGTTATTTCAAGCTCTAAATACCTTGCTTCAAGACCTGTTTCAAAAAGTATCTTTTCGACGATTTCAGCTAAGTTTGATTGAAAAAATTGTTTAGCCGATATGTTTACCGCTATCGTGATAGGTGGTAAGCCTTTATCCTGCCATTTCTTGTTTTGGTAGCAAGCTGTCCGTAGTGCCCATTCACCTAATTGAATGATGAGACCAGTTTCCTCAGCCACTGGGATAAACTCAGCTGGTGAAATTAGCCCCTTCTCTGGATGCATCCAACGAATCAATGCTTCCGCGCCTATTATCTGATTCGTTAGTAGATTGATTTGTGGCTGATAGTATAAGATGAACTCATTCCGTTCCAAAGCTTTCCTTAATTTGATTTCTAAATCTAACTCGTGTTGTGATTGATCTATTAAATCACTGGTGTAAAATTGATAGTTATTTTTCCCTAAGCTCTTTGCAAAGTACATCGCTAAGTCTGCATGTTTAATGAGCATATCATATGTTAACCCATGCTCAGGAAACATACTGATACCTATACTAGGAGTAACAAAGACTTCATGATAATTTAATTGCAGCGGGTTAGATAAGCTAGTTAAAATACCTTTTGCCACATCCCGTGCTCGTTCGACAGTAGACTGTGGAAGAAGAATGGTAAATTCATCTCCTCCATACCTGGATATAATATCTTTTTCATCTAAGCAATTTCTTAATCTAGAGGATACCTCAACAAGTAATTTATCCCCTATTTCATGGCCCATTGTATCATTGACAATTTTAAAACGATCTAAATCAAGAAATAATAAGGAAAAAACGTTAGGATATTCACTTGATTCTCTTATTAATTCATCTACCTTTTCCTTTAACAGATATCGATTGGGAAGGTCAGTTAACTGATCATGGTATGCCATATGTTTTATCATTAGTTCGGTATTTTTTCGATCAGTAATATCAATTATGGTTCCAATTATTGCATCTTTTCCTTCATATTCAATTTTTGATCCGAATACTTCTAAAGAAACAATTCTTTTATCCTTACAAACTATTCTAAATTGATCAGTCATACTTATCATTTCATTGGTAAACAACTTTTGAACATTTTTATGAACTGTTGGTAAATCCTCTGGTAAAATTAAGTTCGTTAGATTAAATCCAATGACTTCTTCGTACGTATAGCCTGTCATCTCACATAATCGTGGATTTACATAAACAATCTTGCCCTCTTGTAAAATATAAACCCCCACCTGCGAATTTTCTACAAGACTCCTATATTTAGCCTCTGCTTCTACTAGATTAAGCTGTGCGCTATTATGCTCAGTTATGTCTTTGATAATAGAATAGACACCGGTAATTTTTTTATTTAAATAGATGGGAATATTAGTTACGTTTATCTTCCTTTGCTTTCCATTCTTATCATAAACGGAACATTCATAATTGGAAGATTCACCATTAATCGTTGTATTAAATTGTAATAATGCTTTCTCCAAGTCATTTGGAACAATAAGGGGGATAAACGGTTTATTAATCAAATCATCAAGAGAATACCCAAATATGGAAGATACCGCTTTATTGGCACTAATAAACATTCCATTTAGGTCAAAGGTAATCACTACGTCTGGGTTTTGTTCAAACAAAGATCTATAGTACTGCTCATTTAATAGAAGTTGTTTTTTCTGCTTAGAGAACCTTTTAGAGGTAATAATGCAAAAAACAACTACAATACATAATAAAAAAATAAGAAACACATCTAAAATGCCAAAGGATATCTCCTCTATCATTGACAATAAACCCCCAGTAACCCGATAAAAGTACCATAATTTTACAATAGTATATTAATAAACTTTTATAAATGTAACAATGGATAAAATAGTAAGAATAGTTCGGTATACTAAAGTATAAAGAAATTATGCTTCTATAACAATAAATTTTTATTAATATTTGCATAATTTGTGAGCAGTTCAAAATACCTGCTTTTATTCAAGGCTTTGTTAAACTTGCCTGTTGATTTCCGCTCCAGGCACAAGCGGTTCGTGGGTGTTTCGGCGAGCCTCCTCGGCGCATGCGCCTGCGGGGTCTCCCCTGAACCATACTCCCACAGGAGTCTTCGTGCCTTCCGCTCCAATCAACAGGGTGAAATATCAACACTGTTCTTTAACACAACCATATTCAAAAAAAATAGAGGTATCTTTATTAAGATATACCTCCTTTAATAGCTTGTTAACCTCTTCATAATTTCGGTTTTTCTTGCTTTATCTTTAATTCTTGTTAAATCAAGGGCCACCTCATGACCTTTATTTTTTGAACGCAAGATTTCTCTTATGGCTTGTTTCACGCTTTCTTCATCATCCCTCACCATGATAACATTTCGTAGCATTTTCCCCCTCCTCAATAAAGACTATTCCCTTCTGTTCCAATTTACTTCAATTAATTATCTTTTTTTAAACGAACCATCGTTTTATTTTCAAAATAAGCTTTAACTGATTGGTTTATTATTGCAACACTTATGGCGGTAACAATAAAGAATCCAATTGGTACTAATTCAATCCATGGCTGTATTGAGTATAAATAACTTATATCGCCGCCAATCACACCTGACCACTCATATGAGATCGTCCGAGGAGGCGTATCATCGTCCGGATAGTGGGTCCCTCCAAAGAATAGCTTCATAAAACCAAGATGAGCGAGAAGCTGTAATGTCTGAATAAATTGTTGTCCAAATGAGATGATCCATTTTTCATACACATGTGGGATTATATGTTTATAAAAGATATAGCGTTTACTAGAACCTAGTGTTCTTGAGACTTCAATGAAATCTTCTTTTTCAACATGCCTCATTTCACCCGATATGTGAATGGTTAAGCTCGGAATGGCAAGAGCGACTAAAATAAATACCTGAAAGGATGCTCGTAACCAAAAGGGAGTATGAAAGCCATCAAGTGGCATCCATAAAACGCTAAACAAAATAAAGTATGCAATAATGGTCTGAGGTACAACCGAGAATGGTTCGAAAATAGTTTTTATACAGCTATAAATCCGATTGTTTAAAGAATAAATGAAGGACGACAATATGATTGAAAATAACATCCTGAGAATGACGATTGTGATTGTAATACCTATTGTCCATTTTGCCCCCTCTACCATCATATGAACAAGGTCATAGCCAAAAGGATCAGAACCTAATACATACTCGGTGAACGGAGCATAAGGGGGACGATCCACAATATTCCCCTTTCCATCAGCATGAAATCTAATTTGCCTAATTTTCCCGTCATTCAATAATGTATTAAGAATACTTCCAGTAAAAAGTACGATTAGAAACAGTGCACTGAATATGAACCTTTTCCTCTTTAGCAAAAATACCAGCATATTATTGTGTATCCTTTCTGTTTTCAAAACTCACCCATTCATAAATACGAAAAATAACAAAAAATGGAATAAAAATTAAGATGCATCCGATAATAAATGGATCTGCAGCCGTTAACATCACTCTAAGCAGGCCATTCATATTAAACAAGTAATCAATCACTAATAGAGTTGAAAGCATAGACCAGAAAATCATTTTTGATGTTCCGAACATACCATCCGCAATATTTCTAAGGACATGGACATTTAAGATATATGAAAAGGTAAAGCCCTTTGCTTTCGCCAGCATGACATAATGCTTCTCTAATTCTTCTTCAATGTAATGAATTAGTACTTTTGTTATGTATAAACTGATAGGGACACTTAAACTGATGACTGGGAGAAGAATCGCTTCTTCTCTTACGGTAACAACTTGGGCCAGCTTAATACCAGTTTTCTTATAAACTATGATAACCGCAAATTGCAGTAACAAAATAATCATTAGGTCAGGTATAGACTCGAGGATCTCTAGGAAGCTTTTAATATACTTTAATTTACTTTTGAAAAATATAAGACCCACATACGCAATTATGAAGGCAATCAAACAGGCTGTTAAAAAGCTTAAACCTAACATTTTCATCGAATCCATGTATTTATAAAAAATAACCGGAAATACAGAATTCTTCTGGTCCCATAATAAGAAATCTCCAAACGTAAATAACTTTATATTTAAATCATAAATAGCTTGCAGATATTGAGGACTGTTAAAGGTTAAATTTTTAAATAGCTCTGGGGAAACAGCAATTAATATTAGTACTTCAACCCCTACAAGACACTGAACAATGAGGAAGAACAATCTTTTAACCATATTAATACCTTTCATAACAACATCCTCTGTAATAGTATTTGAGTTCTTTCGCATTCCTAATAGACGAAAGATTCAGTTAGATAGTTACAGGGTTTGAGGATATATTTATAAAATTTTCTAAATTGTGGAATTTTCATTTCGCCTGTTATATATTTGTAAATACGGAAAATGATTAGAGGAAGGGACTGAGGTTCTTGTATACGAAGAAAATATTTTTACCTATAAGATTTATAGTTATTCTAGTAGGTTTTATTTCTGCTGTGAATTTACCCATCCTATTAACGTTTAATCCTTATCAAGTAAAAGTTGAATTTAGGCTTAGTTTTTTTAAGGAATATGTATTAAGCAACTTAAGTTGGTTTACCCATGCAAATGAATATCCATGGATTTTACAGTACTTTGAAGGAGATGGCATCCATAGATATCTGTATACCATGTCATTACTAGGTATTGCTCTATTCATCGTTATCATTCTCAGTTTGATCATCGCAACAGGCATCATGCTCCTGCCATTACCTATACAAAAAAGGTTTAAAGGTTTTATTGATTTCTCCACCACAGTTCCAGATTTACTTATTATCGCTCTAATACAATACCTTGTATTCTTTCTGTTTAAAACGTACAATTTCAGGCTTTTTCGACTATATGGTGGAGTGGAAACGGAACCATATTTTGTACCAATATTCATAGTGATTTTTGTTCCAACACTTTTTTTAACTCAGCTGATATTAAAGGAATATTCTTCAGAAGAACTCCAAGATTATGTTTTGTTTGCAAAGGCTAAAGGTCTTCCATTACGAACGATTTATATCAAACATATTTTTAGAAATATTATCCCATTAATACTCATCCATTTGAAATACATAGTCTGGTTTCTGCTTTCGAGTATTTACGTGATAGAACACATTCTAAATATCAAAGGCTATAGTGCTGCTCTTACTTATATGTACGGAACCAGGGTTGTTCTTTTTGTAGTAGGGCTTCTCCTCTTCTCCCTACCCCTTGTTATTGTGAGTGCAGTTGGTTATGTAGTAAAACTTATTATGATTAGAAAGGAAACACCTAGTATATGAAAAAATATAAAAAGACAATTTGGGGTTCATCTTTTTTATTATGTGTACTAATTGTAAGTCTTCTCTATCCCTTATACGGTCCAAGTGATTTCGATAAAGTCTATTTTTTATATGACGATAAGGGAGACCTAGTAGGTGTCCCGCCCATACCTCCTTCTTCCTATTACCTGTTAGGTACAGACCGAAATGGTGAAAGTATTCTTCTTATGATTCTTTATGGGGCGAAATTTACCATTTTAATAGCATTGTGCGTAACCATATTAAGAGTCTTTGTTGGTGGAATTTTAGGAATAATATTTTCTTTATGGTTGAAACCACTTTTAATGGTTGTTAAAGATTACCTTTTAGTTTATAAAATAGTACCACCTATAATTATTACCATAGTTCTAATGGGTAGGGTCTCTTTCTATATGGAAGATGCAATATATGGTATTATGCTATACCAAATTGTGGTCTTAGCTATTGTAGGAATTCCATCTGTTATAGTGACTACTTCAGAAATTATTGAGGAACTAAGTAAGAAATCGTTTATCCTCACTTCTTACTTGATGGGCGGAACGCATTTTCATGTATTAAAAAGACAAATCAAACCATTCCTAACGTCTTATGGGGTATTGATCGGTATCCAGCAATTACTGAATACCTTTATTCTTATTATGTACCTTGGAATCTATAAGATTTACATCGGTGGAATTTCTAAAGAGAATGTACGTGGATTAGAACTTTTTAATTCAAACTCAAAAGAATGGGCTGGACTTATTGGGCAAAACTTTGATGAGTTTTATCGCACTCCCTACCTGGTCTTTACACCTTTAATATGTTATTTTATTCTTATTTTAATTGTAACCATGATAAAAAAAGAATTAGAAGAAGCTTGGGATATTAACTCATTAGCTTATAAAACAAAAAAGAAGAAGTTCAAAAAGTCTCAAGAAATACAAGGTCCGAGCAAAACCACAATTGTTGCTACAGACTTTACTTTACAAAAAGAAATGAGTTAGCGTGTTTTAAAACGAGTGTCAGCGTCCCAACATGGTTGGGACTTTTTTTACAATATTGTGGAAATTCGTCGAAAGGTAGTATATATTTATTCTTGCAATTAAAAATATTAAGAAAGGAATGAATGTGGTGATGAAAAAAATTGCCTATCTTCCTGTTAGATTACTAGCTATGCTTGCTGGTTTTATCTGTTTATTAAACATTCCCATTCTATTAGTCTTCAATATAGATCACAAAAACATTGAATTCCATTTTAGCCAATACAAAGAATATGTAATAAACAATTTATCCTGGTTATTCCAATTCGAACAGTATCCCTACATATTAAGATTTTTTGAAGACGATGGAATGGAAAAGTATATTTATACTATGACTATATTGTCTGTCTCCCTTCTGGTAGTAATAGTCATTGGGTTGATAGTGTCCATCACAATTATGTTACTGCCTCTTTCCGTTCGAAAGCGTTTAAGCGGTTTTATAGATTTCACTACTACTGCACCTGATTTACTCATTGTCTTCCTATTACAGTATTTAGTCATTTATTTATATAAAACCTTTCATATCAAGCTTTTTCAGCTATACGGAGGAAATTATACCGAGCCATATTTCATGCCAATTGTTATTGTTAGTTTTGTACCTACTATTTTCTTAGTCCAATTTTTATTAAGAGAGTTTGCGAATGAAGAACAACAAGATTATGTATTATTTGCAATAGCAAAAGGAACGCCATTAAAAACCATTTACATGAAACATATCATCCGCAACATTATTCCTTTATTACTCATCCACCTAAGAACCGTTATTTGGTTTCTATTATCAAGTATTATAGTAGTTGAGTATTTATTTAACATACATGGGTATGTGGATGTGTTACGTTCCATGTATGGGACAAGAGCCGTCTCTTTTGTTTTTGGTTTTCTCCTTTTTGCTGTACCTGTTATTATCGCCAATATCATTGCTAAAATTGTAATGATATCAAAAAATAGAAAAGGAACTAGCAGTATATGAAACTTCAAAAATATAAAAAGACCATTGTTGGATTGTCTATTCTAAGTATCATTCTTATTGCCAGTTTACTATATCCATACTTTGGACCTGCGGATTTTAATAAGGTAACCTATCTATATGATAAAAAAGGAAATTTAATCGGAGTACCTCCTATCCCACCGTCCTCTCATTACCTTCTAGGCTCTGATCGGAATGGTGCAGATATTCTTTATATGATGATTTACGGGGCTAAATTCACACTATTAACTGCTTTTGGTGTCACCCTTTTTCGAGTGTTAATCGGCAGCGTCCTCGGATTATTATTTTCGTTATGGTTAAAACGTTTGCTTCCACTGGTAAAGGATTTTCTAGTTGTCTTCAATTTAGTACCACCTATCCTAATTACTTTAGTGCTGATGTATCCTGTTTCAACAAACTATATTAAAGATTCTATTTATAGTGTAATGGTCTATCAGATTATCATTCTTGTGATAATGGGGATTCCTTCCGTATTGTTTATGACTGTAGACATTGTTGATGAATTAAAAAAGAAAACATTTATCCAGTGTTCGTATTTAATGGGTGGGAATCATTTTCATGTCCTTAAGACCCAGATTAAACCTTATTTAACTTCTTATGGGCTATTGATGGTTATTCAGCAGTTGCTTGGTACACTTGTACTTATGATGTATTTAGGTGCATTTCAGGTATACATAGGGGGAGTTTCAAAAGAAGAGGTCCGTGGATTGCCCCTTCTGAATTCTATATCTAAGGAATGGGCAGGTCTGGTTGGACAAAATTACCGTGAATTCTATATGTCACCTTGGGTCGTACTAATCCCTCTCGCTTGTTACTTTATTTTAATCCTCATTATTAACATGATTAAGAAAGAGTTAGATGAAGCATTAGACATTAACTCCTTAGGCATCCTGTCCAAAAAGAAAAAATCAAGAAAGAAGAAACAACTGAAAGAGCAAAACCCAACTTACTCCCTTAAACCAAATGACTTCACATTTCATAGGGAACTAAAGTAAAAAATGGGGACAGTCCCCCAACGCTTTAAAGCAGCGGGGGACTGTCCCTTTTTATTCTAAACTTAACATCATTCTTTTTAGGTAATTCCTTCTTCCAATTATATATTCCTTTATTACATCCATTTCTTTATCGAATTGTTCTATTTCTTTATTTTTATAAGGATCCTTCAAGACATATGGTCTAATCAATTCAAGCAACTGTTCCACCCTTGGAACCATATAGTCTAATGTGAATTGCTGTGACATAATTTCTTTAAGCAATTTTACATACTGTTTCCGGAAAGAATCTACGCCCAAAATTCTTGACGTTAATGTATTAAACCCGTCTATTGGAACATAATCCGCTTCCATCGGTTTTCCGTTCACATCCCTTCCCCATGTTGCATCATAATCCCAAGGTATGATTTCGAAAAGACAAGTCTCTCCGTTTCGATACAACGCGTAGTTATGAACAAATCCATCATAGTTCGAAGTGAAGATTACTCCTGCGATCCAACGTAGATATTTATCTACATTTACATATTTTTGTATTCCCCTTTCGAATTCACTATTAGCTAATGTATTAATATTAAAGATCATTTCTTCTAAGTAATAATCTTCTTGTCTGTCTCCACATTTTTTCTCATAACCCAAACGTAACGATTTTTTGGTTTCTTTGTCTAATTCACTCATCAGGGAAAAATTTGCGTCACCATCTAGGGCATAAAAAATGCTGCCTTTCGGTAAATTTCTTCTTCGTAAGAAATTTTCATCAACTGACTCAATTTCCAAGTAAACCCCTTCCGATTTACCGTTTTGTGTAAAAAAAACATGTCTGGATTTTGGTGATAAAACACCAATGTCTGAAAAGAAATCAAAGGATAATTTATTTCGAATGAGTGAGGGGTCCATATATTCTGCATTTAAATGAATAATATTAGCCCCCCTAAAAGCTTTGGGTTTATAGAACGCTATCTGATAGGACTTTTTCTCCAAATCTCGGATATGAGACCCCCGATAACTTAAATCAATCTCTAGTCTCTTTCCTTCTATGGTTAATTGTCCAGGTACAGGATCATCATTCCATATATCCCTCTTTAGTTCCTTTAGATCATTGGGATTAATAAAAAGTTTATACTCAGGAACCTTTGTCACCTCGTCCATTTTTATTCCTCCTTCTTTTATTCGTATGAAAAAAAAGAAGGAGTGGTCACGATTGGATAGCAATTTTTCCTTTTATAGGCTTTTTTCTCATTCAAAAATAGCTCAACAAACGTAAATTGGTAAAAGAAGAGGTAGGTTTATAGGTATATGTATAATGAGCAAACGTACTCCCTTTTCTATATTTAAAGGAGGTGCTAAAATGAGTGAATTTTCATCAGAGGAAATACAAAGGGCTGCAGATGAGGTAAGACGTGGTGGTTTCGGAGACTTCATGTTTAGAGGACCAAGCCGTAATCGTCGCACTTCATCTTCTAGTCGAAATACTACTCGGCATTCAAGTAGACACACAACCAGAAGGCATACATCTGCTAAACGCTGTACAACAAGAAGATATCCAACCAAATGCTTTAAAATAAAATCTTGTTGGCAGAGTACCCACCGCAGCAATCATCAATCGAAAAGCTATTGGGATAATGGAAATATGTGGAAATTAAGAGTAAGAAGACGTTAAAACGTTTATTAGAATGAAAAGAGGGTGAATCCATGCATGGACTCCCCTCTTCTTTTTTTGTTTTTTCCTTAATAAAAGGAAATTGGTTGATTTTACCTTAAAAAAAGGTAAAATTAACTAGTTAACTAATTTTATTGGAGGTGTATTTAAATTAGAGAGTTTTTAAAAGGCATAATTGGTTTTCTTATTTTAGATTTATATTTTAATTTAATTCCTGTTCAGCTTGGAAATCCATATCTTCAATTTGGGTCCACTATACTTTTCTTTCCGTTAGCCTTCTTTATTTCTAAATGGGTGGGACTAGATGGATTAAAAGGGTTGGGAATGATATTTCATCCAGGCTGGAAAAAGAACTTTATATTTAGCTTTCTGATAGGTTTTGGATTTTGGATGGTTATGTTCGGCATACAATTTCATGTGGGTGATTTAGAGTTTGTTGGAATTCACGACCTAGTAAATGTAATCATGCCTGTTGTGGAAGTCTTTGTTGGTTATTTAGTTGGATCTCTAATTAATGATTTAATTGTCAGAGGCTATGTTATCAATATATTAAAAGATAAGATTCACATTGTCTGGGTTTTTATATTAAGTATTTTAATTTATGCACTTGATGATTATTGGTATGCGGGATTCAGCCTCAGCAATATGATCTTTTCAATTATTTTAGGCCTTTCTTTAACTCTTGCATACTATAAAACAGGATCAATATGGGCAGATACAGGGCTCCATTATGGTTTAAATATTGCCTATGGTCTTTTCTTTGGTCTAGTTGGTAATTCCGGGAGTGCTCTTTTTATCGTTAAGGAAACTGGGCACGAAACTGCCTTTTCCAATCTCCTCAACTATATCATCCCTGCACTGATGTTTATCTTTGTACTTTGGGCACTAAAATACTATTCTTCTAGTAGTACATTAAGTAAAGATAATAAAATAACTTTTTCCCATTAAAAAAGCCAGATTGGAGAGCCAATCTGACTTTATTTCTAAATAAAACTAAGCCCTTTACCAACAGGTTGGACGGATTCTAAAACAGTATCAACCATTTCTTCATTTATTAGAGTCTTGATAATCCATGCGGAAAGCTCTTGAGCAGCAAAACAGCCTGCTGCTGTTGATACATTACCAGAGTTAACAAAGCTCTGTTCAATCACTTCCACATTAAATTCTTTTAGCTGTTCAACCACTGTTGGATATGTAGTTGCCTTTTTACCGGACAGTAATCCCTTCGCTCCTAACAACAAAGCACCAGAACACATGGAGCCAATCAGTTGTTTTTCAGGATTTACTTTTAAACGATTAATATAATCTTGATTCCTATACAGTTTTTGGACACCTTTTCCACTTGCAAAAATAACAGCATCTGCCAAAGTAATTTCAGAAATCGTGCCTGTCATGGGAATACGTAATCCAGCCATGGAAATATGGGTTGACTCTGTACCTAATAGCTGGACCTTCCAATCATCTAATCCACCTACTAATCGAACACGGTTTAGCAAATCCCATGGCAAAAATACGTCTATATCAGTAAAATCATCAAAGCAAACAATTGCTATTTTCATTTTCATCCCCCTTGTTAGTTAAACTAGAATGATATTCCGAGAAAACTGACGTATGAACATTCTTAAAAGTTTCAAATAGAAGATTTTTGTGGGAAAATGAAACTTTTTCACCCTTCTAACGTCTTGATTATATAAAAAAAATTTGGGGGTAAATCTATGAAAATCATTGGTTTGGTTGGCGGGATGAGCTGGGAGTCTTCTGTTGAGTATTATCGTATCATTAACGAGGAAGTCAAAAAGAGATTAGGTGGATTGCATTCGGCTCATTCCATCATGTACAGTGTTGACTTCGCGGAAATTGAAAAGTGTCAATCTAAAGGAGATTGGGAAAAAGCAGGAGATATATTAGCTAATGCAGCAAAAAGTCTAGAAAAAAGCGGTGCCAACTTTATTATCATTTGTACCAACACCATGCATAAAGTCATAGATGTCATCCACGAAAACATTAATATCCCAATTTTACATATTGCAGATGCAACAGCTACTCAAATTAAAAAGCATGGTTTAAGGACAATTGGCTTGCTCGGCACCAAGTATACGATGGAGCAGGATTTTTACAAATCACGATTAGAAGCCCAAGGATTAAAGGTTCTTATACCAACTGACCAGGAAAGAGAAATGATAAATACCATAATTTTTGAAGAATTATGTTTAGGTAAAATTCTCCCCTCCTCAAGATCTTCATTTAAAAGAGCCATTGATCATCTAATTGAAAACGGAGCCGAAGGAATCATCCTTGGTTGTACGGAAATAGGATTATTAATAAAACAAAAGGATTCTGATGTGCCATTATTTGACACAGCTTCTATTCACGCTCTTGCTGCGGTTAACAAAGCACTTGAATAATATTTATTTTTCATAAACAGAATGGAGGGTAAATATGAAGTTTAAGAAATTTCTAGTGGGTTTTTCTACTTTTTTAATTACAACCGCTTTATTTTATGCAATTGGGCATCTCTTTAAGATAGAATGGTTAATGTTTCATCATAGATATGAGGAAAGTGCACATGGTTTCTCAGTTGAAACTGGCTCATTAGTCCCATTCATTATTGGGATTTTCCTTAGCATTATTGCAGAGAAAATATATGTATACAAAAACCACGCACACTATCGATAAAGCAAAAAGAAGTGCCCTACTCCAAAAAGGGCACTTCTTTCATTATCCTACTCGTTTTCATGTTCGAATTCTTCTTCCAATCGTTTGATTTCTTCAACTGATTTTTCTAATGCAGCTTGAGGGCCTTTAAAGTGCTTTTTATAATAACCCAAGTCCATGATGATTAGAATGACAAACATGCCTCCTATGGCGTAGGCAGCCATTTGATTTGGTGGAATCACCATGATGATACATATAAAGAGAATCCAAATTAAACTAATCACATTAATTGGTTTGCTCCATTTTCCTAAACTCCACGGACCATAGTGTTTAGGTAAGAATATGCCTTTTGATTCAGCTCTTAGTTTCAAAAAGATCGGGATGCCGTAAGCCACATATAAACCAACTACACTCACTGCAGTTAAAAATGCGATTGTAGAGTACCCTACATCTGGATTGATTAATTTGGTAATGTAATCAATTAAAGCTAATACAAAAGAAAGAATGACAGAGAGCCAAATTGCTTTAGCTGGCGTCCGGTACTTTCGACTAATTTCTGCCCAGTGCCTGCTAAACGGCATTCCCTTATCTCGCGAAAAAGCATACATCATGCGCGAAAACGAGGTAATTGATGAGAGACCGCAAAAGAACATCGCAAAGGTAACGAGCCAAAGAACGATATTTCCAAACGTTCCACCTAAAGCTTGGCTGATAACGTAGATAAAGGCATTATCTGAGTTTACCGCACCATTCGCATCATGAATGGAAAGAGTAACAAATGAGAGCATGATAAAACCAAAAACAAACGAAAAAGCAACTGAGTTAAAGATTCCCCAAGGTGCTCTTACCCTTGGGTGAACCGTCTCTTCAATCGTATGTGCAGATGCATCATAGCCTGTAAAGGTCCATTGTGCTTGCAATAATCCAATTAAAAAGGCAAGAAAATAGGGCTTATCTGAGAAGGTTGTTCCAACTTGGAATAAATAGTCAAGTGGCTGCAGCCCATCTTTTGTAAAAAAGGCAAGACTTACGACTAAAATGGCAACAACAATCATATGATACCATGCCGAGAAGTCATTTAATTTAGCAACCATTTTAATGCCCACATGGTTTAGGATTCCGTGTAAGAGGAGGACGATGCCAAAAACAATTAGAATGGTAGTATCGGTAGAAGAATAATTGAAGATGGTTGCTAGGAGTGGATCAGCGAATAAGGCGACAGAATAATCAATCCCTGCTACAATTCCGATTTGACCAATTAAATTGATCCAGGCAGTATACCAGCCAATTCTCGTACCCTTTAAGGCAGCAGCCCAGTGATATAAGGCACCTGCCGTTGGAATCGCTGAAGCGAGCTCAGATAAAGAGGCCGCAATTAATAGTACAAAAAAGGCAACGATGGTCCAGCCAAATCCCATCATTCCAGGTCCCCCATACAGTAATCCATGGCCATATAGAGAAACGGCACCTGTTAAAATAGAAATGATTGAAAATGAAATGGCAAAATTTGAAAATCCACCCATATCCCGAAGTAGTTCTTGTGCATATCCATAGCGATTTAGCTGTTTTTTATCAGCAAGCATTTGTTGGTCTTTGTTTTTCATAGATACATCTCCTTTCGTGCTTAGACTTTTTCATCACTTCCCACGAAAATCTCATGTTCTTCCTCTTTAAAAACTCTTACATTTTTATTTGCTCTCAGGCCAATAGCTGAACCAACTGCAAGTGTAATGATGACTAAAGCGATACCAATGAAGACCTCCATTCACGGTCACCTCCTTCAAAAAGGTTTAAACAAAGACCTAAATGGGTCAAGTTATACCTATAAGTATTCTGAAGAATCCGATTATATTCACTATAAATCATAGAATAGAAAAAGCAGTCCACATAGAGACTGCTCAATCTACTCGAAAATTATATGATATTATCTGTTTACAACATCCTTTAATTCTTCATGTGAAGTAATATCTTCTATGGATACAAATTCTTCTGACATTGGGCGTAGATTTTTCGAACCAACTAAGAAATAGTAGACAAGGGCTACTCCAAAGATGGATAAAATGACATAACCTAATGGAAGTTCTACTCCAAACAATGGTAAAGATGTAGTTAGAACACTATATTTAACAACACAGAAGAAAGAAAACACGCCTAAAATAAGGGCAATCGCTGGTACAACTGGATAACTTACTTTGAATGGTCTCTCCATATTTGGTTCTTTCTTTCTTAACACAAATAATGAAACCATACTTAAACAGTACATGGTAATCGCACCAAAAACAGAAAGGATAATTAAGGCATTTGCAAAATTAGCAGAACCAGCAGCAATGACTCCAATAGCACCTGGTACAATTAGCCCCCAGTGCGGCACACCTCTTTTTGAAAGGTTAGAAAGAAATTTTGGTAAGTACCCTGCTCTTGCCAAGGCAAACGTCTGGCGGGAGAATCCAATAATAATTCCATGTAAACTGGCAATTAAACCAAAGAGTCCAATAATCGCAACAGTAATAGGAATGATACTACCTTCACCGTACACGCTGGATAAGGCTTGTGGAAGCGGGTAATCCGCCGGCTTGCCAGTTCCTCCACCAAGACCAGCTGTTACGAATAATGTTAAAATCGTGGCAACACCTAGAGTTAAAATACCTGAAATGAATCCTTTTGGAATATCCTTCTTAGGATCACGAACTTCTTCAGCGGCCATCGCACCGCCTTCAATAGCTAGGAAGAACCAAATTGCAAAAGGAATTGCAGCCATAACCCCAGACCAGCCATTTGAGAAGGCTGTTTCATTAAAAATATTAGATGTTTGTACATGTGGTAACCCTGCTACATAATAAATTGCTAAACCGATAAGGGCCATAATGGTAGCTACCAATTCAATGATTGCAGCTCCCTTTACCCCAATGAGGTTGACTAAAATAAACAAAATAAACATCCCAACTGTTGCATAAACGGTATTAATGCTAGGGACTAAGAAGTTAATGTATGCACCCACTGAAACAGCAATTGCTGGTGGAGCAAATACAAATTCAAGTAAACAAGCTATACCTGTTACAAACCCCATAAATGGCCCCATTGCTTTCCTTGCATAAGCAGATGGCCCACCAGCATGTGGAATAGAAGTGGATAACTCAGAATAACTAAAAATAAAAGTTGTATAGAACACAGTAATTATAAGTGCTGCAATAGCAAGGCCAATGGTTCCCCCTTGTTCGAACCCGTAATTCCAACCAAAATACTGACCAGAAATAACCATACCCACAGCAATACCCCATAAATGGATAGGCTTCAGACTTTTATGCAATTGGTTTTTTTCCTTCTCCAATAAGATCGTCCCCTTTTAAGAACATTTTTGAATTTAAAGCTTCCACTATTGTTTGGTCTTTTTCTGAAAATTTTTCGTAGGAGAATGTATACCTTATTCTACAATATTAATAGACTTGAACTACTTGTTAAAAATAGTCATAACATTTCGGACGGATTGTGCAGATTTATCTAATGCAGATTTCTCTTCAGGAGTTAACGGGATCTCAATAATACTTTCTATTCCATCCCCGCCAAGAATGGTCGGAACCCCTAAATAAAGATCATGATATCCATATTCACCTTCTAAATAAGCGATGGATGGTAAAATGCGCTTTTTGTCTTTAAGAATGGCCTCTGCCATTTGGACCATTGATGCGGCAGGAGCATAATAAGCACTTCCTTGTCCAAGTAAATTGACAATCTCACCGCCGCCCTTACGCGTTCTTTCTACAATTGCTTCAATCCGATGCGGTGGGAGAATTTTATCAAGTGGGATTCCTCCAGCATAGGAAAAGCGTACTAAAGGTACCATATCATCCCCGTGACCACCAAGTACAAACCCAGAAATGTCCTCAACTGATACATTCAATTCCTGGGCTACAAATGTGTTAAAACGGGCTGTATCTAATACACCTGATTGACCGATTACACGATTCTTTGGAAACCCGGTCGTTTTATAGCATACATACGTCATTGCATCCACCGGATTACTTAGAACTATAATGTAACTATTAGGCGCAAACTTTTTCACGTTTTCTGATACTTGCTCGATAATTTTAGCATTTGTTGACACTAAGTCGTCGCGGCTCATTCCCGGTTTCCGAGCAATCCCTGCTGTAATAAGCACTAAGTCAGCATCTTGGATATCCTCGTAATTTGACGTTCCAGTAATATTTGCATTAAATCCCTGCACAGGACTTGCTTCTAACATATCGAGTGCTTTCCCTTTGGTTGGATCACTTTGAGCTGGAATATCTACTAAAACCACGTCACCTAATTCTTTCTGAGCAAGCATCAATGCAGCCGTCGCACCGGTAAAGCCTGCTCCGATTACTGCAATTTTTCTCCGTTTGAAAGCCAATTTCTTCTCCTCCTATTTTCTATACTCATAGTAGGTTTTCAGATTAATCGTTTAGTTGCTTGGAGGTTCTTCTTGTGTAGAATCAACTTTAGGTGAAATTGATTTTGCTTTTGTATCCTTTTTATTTGTTTTCGATATTTCTTGATTCTTTTTTGGCTGCTCTGCAAGAATCACTCCTACACCATCGTCAGGACGTGGAATCACATGTGCAGAAACCAGCACTCCTGCCTTAGCTGCTGCATACTTGCCTGCATCAACGGCAGCCTGCACGGCTCCTACATCGCCTTCCACTAATACAGCCACAAGGCCTGCATCTACCTTTTCTTTCTTTATGAGCCTGACATCTGCCGCTTTTACCATTGCATCTGCAGCCACGATGGAGGCAATTAACCCTCTCGTTTCAATCATTCCTAATGCCTTCGCCAT
The DNA here is from genome assembly GCF_057656715.1 of Neobacillus sp. Soil_C_43. Classification (NCBI taxonomy): domain Bacteria; kingdom Bacillati; phylum Bacillota; class Bacilli; order Caryophanales; family Bacillaceae; genus Neobacillus; species Neobacillus sp. Soil_C_43. The sequence goes on along the minus strand of NZ_JBDGJV010000025.1, from coordinate 31,573 downwards.
GCTCGGCACCTCCTGTAACGTCTATCGAATCAATTATGCCTATAATAAGGGCATCGATAGGTAGACTAGTCTCTGCTGCCATATTCGTTGCAGCACTACCTAAAGTTACCATCACTTTGTCCCCAACACCTGCACCAATTCGGTCTACAGCAATAAAGGGGGTTTGAATTGGCGATCCGTTAGGAAGCTCTGGCTGCACAAATAAAAATTTCAATCCAGTTAAATGGTCTTCCTTTCTAGTCGCCCATACATTTCCGATTACTGTACCTACTTGCAAAAAAATCATCTCCCATCGTTAGTCAATTACCTTGATGGTTTTCCCTAACTCTCTTGCGGTATCACGTGCTAAAGGGGTTACGATTGTACGCTTATATATCGTAATTGTGTGGTTCTTCCATGTTTGTACATCTCTTTGTGATAAAAGCTTATTCTCAAAGACGACTGGTTCATTAAGTTGCTCAATAGCCGTTTGCTTTTCGGGAAGTTTGACAAAACTTTCCCTCTTTACATCGTCCATTTCCTCATATCTCTCTAGAATACCCATATCTCCGCTAGTAATCAGACCTGCATTCGCTTCATCCGTATCAATATGCATCTCCAACTTATATCTAGCAGACACACGAATGAGTACTTTTTCAAAGGATACAGGACGTTCATCGCCCGTTCTAATCCGTACATATTCTCCATTCTCCACACCAAAATTCAATGCATCTTCAGGTGTCATATGGATGTGTGCCTGGGCTATGATAAGACCTTCTTTTTTAAAAATACTTCCTTTTGGGCCTACTAGTGTAATAGAAGCAGATTCATTAATATTTCCAGATTCACGAATCGGAGGTTTTACCCCCAATTTAACCGAATCTGTTTTACTTACTTCTACTTGAGTGAGCGAACGGGCAGGACCAAGAATTCTGACCTTTTCAATAGAACCCCTTGGTCCAGCAATCATCACCGTTTCATTTGCAGCAAACTGACCTGGTTGTGATAAATCAGCTTTTTTAGTTAATTCATAGCCTTTACCAAATAGCACCTCTAAATCACTTTGACTTACATGACAGTGTCGGGCGGAAACAGCCATCGGAATGTTACGAGTCACCGAATTTTTATTCAAAAATTGCTGAATGACCTCTTCCACGATCATTTGAATGGCCTGTTTATTCATCACTTATGCTCCTAACCTAGTAAGCTAAAGATTAGAGTTCAGCTTCTAATTTTGGTAAAATGCTTTCCAATTCATTGTGTGGACGTGGAATGACGTGAACAGATAAAAGCTCCCCAACACGTTGTGCAGCTGCAGCACCAGCATCTGTTGCTGCCTTTACCGCACCTACGTCCCCGCGTACAAATACAGTTACAAGGCCTCCTCCAACCTGAACTTTTCCAATAAGGTTGACGTTTGCCGCTTTTACCATTGCGTCAGCTGCCTCAATTGATGCCACTAACCCTTTTGTTTCAACCATTCCTAATGCTGTTAACTCTCTTGCCATTGTCCATTCCTCCTATTAGTTCATTTGATATTTTTTTAAAACTTGATTCACCATTTCAGAAATCAAACTTGGATCTACATTTCCTGCGAGATTTACTTGTTTTAAAACCTGTTCTACAATTTCAGATACATTTTCGGTTGATTCTGATTTTACTTGACTAGGTTGATTGCCTGACTTTGGAATGATAACTTCTTTCGTTCCATATGCCATTCTTTTTATATTGATTAAATGCTTGGCAGATACATTGTCTGAAGTAATATTGCCTCCAAAAGAGCCACAGCCAAGTGTCAGTGATGGCACGAGACCAGTTGTAGCACCAACCGCCCCAATCGAGGAGAGCGTGTTTACCATCAACCTTGAAACTGGCATTTCTAGGGCAAATTCCCTTGCTACCTTGTCATCATTCGTGTGCAGGGATAAACTATGTCCTCTCCCTCCAAGGTTTAGCAAGCTTAAGCATATTTCTTTTGCCTGATGATAACTATCCGCTGTGTATAGGGCTAGGATGGGTGAAAGCTTTTCTATAGAGAAAGGTACATCCTTGCCTACTCTTGTTTCTTCAGCCACTAAAATTCTTGTATCTGAAGGAACAGAAATTCCTGCCATTTCAGCAATTTTCAGTGCACTTTGTCCTACAATATTAGGATTTAATTTTCCAGGAAGCGGTGAAATGACTTTTTCTAAATTGACTTTTTCTTGATCATCCAACAAATATGCGCCATTTTTCTTTAGTTCTCTAATCGCTAACTGCTGGACATTGCGATCAACCACCATGGCTTGTTCTGTTGCACAAATCGTACCATGATCAAATGATTTGCTTTCCACAATCATTTTCATAGCTTTTGCTATATCCGCTGATTTTTCAACATAAACCGGAACATTACCAGGACCTACCCCATAAGCTGGTTTTCCTGAGCTATAAGCCGCCCGGACTAAATCTTTTCCACCCGTTGCCAGGATTAAGTCAATGTCACGATGTTTCATTAATTCCGTCGTTGCTGCCATCGTTGGTTTAGAGATCCAGCCGATAATTCCATCAGGTGCTCCTGCCTCTTTAGCAGCCTCCAAGCAAATTTCCAATGCCGCTATCGTACATTTAACTGCTCTAGGGTGTGGGCTAAAAACTATTCCATTTCTTGTTTTCAAGCTAATTAATGCTTTAAAAATAGCCGTCGAAGTTGGATTGGTCGTTGGAATTATACCTGCGATTACTCCAAATGGTGCCGCCACTTCCACTACTTTGTTAGCATGGTCCTCTTTAATAATGCCAACTGTCTTTTCATTCTTGATAGATTGGTATACAGCCATTGATCCGACATCATTTTTCATTCGTTTGTGTTCAACAATACCCATTCTTGTTTCTTCAACCGCAAACCTTGCTAATTCAAATGATTTAGCAAAAGCAGCCTCCGCAACTCGCTTCACGATTGCGTCGACTTGCTCTTGTGAAAACGCCATGTACTTCTGTTGCGCTTCCTTTGCTTTTTGAAGGGCATCCCGCATTTCTTGGATTGATCGTAAATCATGGTCAAACTGCACCTGGGATACACACCTTTCTTTTAAAAATAGTAGTTAGTTAAATTTGTCTTGGATTTCTGCTGATATCAAGAATGACTTCACGGAACGCATCTGCTGCTGCCTGACAGGCTGATTGCGAACCGGTCAGTAGTCCCCCTCCAAAGTTCGTTTCTGAAGGAGGGCCAAAAAATTTAACTAACTTTACGTCTGCTGCCTTTAACGCTGCATCAATTCCATAAACCGCCTCGAGTGGCGGAGCAATCAAGTAAGCAAGTGCTTCCCCTTGCCTGATACCAGCTTCTTTCGATAAATAACTTCCCGTCCTTGCTACCACGTGGGCATACAACGCATGGCTTTTATCCTCATTTACCGCTTCGAAAAAAGCATCGTTTTCTGCTGTCTGGATGACCGCCTCCATTCCACTTTTCACTTCATCTGGTGTTGGACCAGCAAGGATGCCAATCATTTCACCTGATAAGGGTCCAGAGGCATGTGCTGCACCCGCATAGAACGAGCGAGCATAAACAACCTCAACATCCGCTCTTTTTGTAGCCTCATCTAATGCTGTATATCCAACATCATCGATGGTGGAAGTAAAAATGGCCAGGCTTCGATGATTGGGCTGTAGTTGAAATTGCTCGGCCAGGGCGGAGTCTACGTTTGGGATTATTCGGACAGCTAAAATTTCTGCATGAATTCGCTCTAAGGTCACAAACAAGTCCTCCCTTATTGTTCTTTTTGAACTAGCGAAACTCCACTAGCTTGATATTTTAATATTTTTTGAATGACTGTACCTAGGTAGGCACCGGCTTCAACCGGTGGGATTCCGCCTTTATGAATATTTGATACAACCATTCGGTCCGCCTCAATTGTTCCTATGCGCGGTTCATAGCATAGATAGGCACTAAGAGATTCCGCACTCACAAGACCTGGACGCTCACCAATCAAGTACACAAGCACTTTTGGCTTTAACAGCTCTCCAACATCATCCATGGCAGCTACTCTTCCTTTTTCAATGAAAAAAGGTGTCCCAACATCAAGGCCTAATCCTTGTAGCGCTTGATTAAGAGACAAATAAACATCCTCTAAGTTTTCATCAATCGCCTTTGAACTTAAACCATCTGATACAATGATTTGAACAGTCGGAGATTTTTTGCATTTTTTTGTAATCAGTTGCTTAGCTTCTTCAGAAAGCTTGCGCCCAAAATCAGGACGTCTTACATACACTTCTTTGTCAGACACCTTTGTGTTAACTTTAAAAAGCGATAAACTTTCTAATAAACCAGGATTTACATCACCGTACACAGCATCCACTGCAGCTGCATGATCGTAACGAAACTTCAACCAGGTATTCGTTTTAGGTCTTAGTCCCGCTCTCCCCACCCCAATTCTTGCAGGTGTTTTACTAATCAAAGATGCTAATTCATCTTTATCAAATGGGGATTCAATTCCAATAACAGGCTTTGACTCTATGTTAATTTCTTCAATTTCATCTTGTATGGTTTGGTGCATCTTTTTATCACTCGCAGAAGGGGGTGATTGACCATCTGCATTATGGTTCCAAAACTTCACCTCTACTTCTGACGACGTCTGTTCATCGGTCACCACAGTTTGTGATTGTAATTTTTCATATATTAATTTGGTAATTTGTTCAACTAACTCGGGATTCATTCTAAACACCTCCTACCCTCGAAAAAATAGTTGGATCTCCTGCCTTTTTACTTAACTTTCCATTTTCAAAAATCCCCATCTTTTCAAGCCACTCCTCGAATAATGGAGCAGGGCGCTTATTCAATGTTTGTCTTAAGGTTGCCACATCGTGATAACTTAAGGACTGGTAATTCAACATGCAGTCATCACCCATTGGTGCAGCAATGATAAAATTCACTCCAGCAGCGGTTAAAAGCACACCTAAATCCTCAATATCATTTTGATCTGCTTTTATATGGTTTGTATAACAAATATCTACTCCCATCGGAATCCCATGCATTTTGCCCATAAAGTGATCTTCTAACCCTGCTCGGATTACCTGTTTATTGTTGTACAAATATTCTGGCCCAATAAAGCCAACCACTGTGTTTACGATATAAGGATCAAAGTATCGAGCAAAGCCATAATTACGTGATTCTAAGGTCAATTGATCAATGCCATAATGTGCCTCTGCCGATAACTCAGAGCCTTGACCCGTTTCAAAATACATACGCTGTGGCCCTGTTCCAGTTCCATATACCTTAGCCATTTCATTGGCTTCTTCTAAAAGGGAAGCAGTAATACCAAATGAACGGTTAGCGGCTTCGGTTCCTGCGATACTTTGGAAAATCATATCTGCAGGAGCTCCTTGCTGAAGTGCTTTCATCTGAGCAGTGACATGGGCTAGCACACAGTTTTGTGTCGGTATTTCCCATTTTTGAATGAAGTCATGGGTAGCGTGTAGCAGTCTCTTTACACTTTCTACTGAATCATCCACGGGGTTGATTCCAATGACCGCATCACCAATTCCATAGGAAAGACCTTCTTTCATGGATGCCATCATTCCCTCAACATTGTCTGTTGGATGGTTAGGCTGTAGTCTTGAAGCAAGCACCCCTTTTTGACCAATCGTAATATTACATTTTGATAGAATCTCAATCTTGTTTGCTGCATGAACCAAGTCTAAATTGGACATGATTTTCGCAACTGCAGCGATCATCTCACTATTTAAACCTCTGCTTAACCGCTTTAAATCTTCTCCAGTGGTTGTATCATTTAGGATATACTCCCTCAGCTCGGAAACGGACCAATTTTTAATCGATTGATAGATTGGTTCATTGATTTGACCTTCAATAATGCGTGAGACTTCATCTTCATCAGGAGATAGTAGCGGGTTCTCCCTAATATCATGAAGTGTTAGGTTGCTTAATACTTCCTTTGCAGCTATACGCTCTTGTACGGTTTCTGCTGAAAGACCTGCTAAGCGGTCACCTGATTTTTCTTCGTTTGCTTTTGCAAATAAGTCCTTTAATGAGGAAAATTGGTAGACTGTGCCGAAATAATTCGTCTTTAATCTCACCTGAAAGTCCTCCTTTCTTCATTCTGGAATGTTAAGGTTTTTATGATGACCGGAACGACATCGGATTCTAGTACGCGCCCAATGTCTAAATAGTCACCATTTTCAACGGTTATTTGATCTATGCAAATGACCGATTGCGAAGGATTTTTCCGATTAATCGTTTGTCCGAGTACTTTTGCATAATCTCTATCTAAAACAAGGACTACGGGCTGCGAACGATTAGGTTTTTGCTTCAGCCCTTGAAGGATGCATTCTGCCCATTCGTCAATTTCTCGGAAGCGTAAATAGGGTAGATTCGAAAAATATAGGGCAAAATTCTGACCTTCCTTCTGGGGATCATATAGTTCAATTGCTTCTGTCACCTTTTTCGAAATAGAATCCACTACCTCGTTAAAATCATTGTCAAATCGGATTTGAAAAACCGGCAAATTCTTAAGTGGTAATTGGCTACTATCTACCTCAATGGTCGCCCCGCTGATTTCCGTTGTTTGCAACCCTGCACCTAAGACGGTTGCCCTTACAGTTTCCTCCGGCTTGACCCAGGACCATTTATGTAAGACCTTGTTTTCTTTCAAGGAAGCAGCCAGAACCATGCCGATGTCATCATATTGGGCTGGGTTAGCAGACTCGTCTTCATAACGATAGATACATTCACCAACTCCTCCTGAAAACATAATAGCCTCTACATCTTCCTGCCAATTAGGTTCATGACCTAATAAAAGGAAGTGGTCTTCTTTCGTAAGTGACTTTTGTAGCATCCTTCCAATTACACCAGCCATAAAATCAGTAATTCTCTTTATTTCATTTACACTTATGGATTGTCCTTCATTTATGATTGTCCCCCAATGATTAAGCAGATTCTTCACAGGGGGTGAAATACTTTTGATTATTGAGTCGTGAAATTCTATAAGTCTACCGCCAATATGGAGTGTACAAGTGCCACAAAGTCGCCCTGATTTATAAACGGCTATATTTGCTGTTCCTCCACCGATATCAATATTGGCAGTGACTTTTCCTGATGATTTCGAGTACTCATAGGCACCAGAACCCTTTGCAGCAATGATCCCTTCTAGATCTGGTCCGGCTGTTGCTACCAAAAATTCTCCGGCATGATCCGATAGCTGGTGGATCATTACTTCTGCATTTGTCTTCGTTGCTGTTTCTCCCGTGATGATGACAGCCCCGGTTTTAATATCTTTAGGCTCAACTCTTGCTTTTTTATATTCATCTTTTACTAATGCCTCAATCTTCCCGATATCGATTGATGTTTGAGAAAGAAGTGGTGTTCGATAAATGGGACTGCGATAAACGACCTGCTTATCAATTATCTCGATGCGAGGAACATGTGCACCGCCAGCCATATTCATCAATGTAAACTTACTAATCACTACTTTAGTTGTACTCGTTCCGATATCAATTCCAGCACTTATCATTTCTTCTTTATGTGGGCTAGTAAATTTCATATCCCATCTCCCCAAAAACAAAGGCGCCCCTTTTAAACCATCCAAGATTAGATGGTTTAAAAGAGGCGCCTTTGCCTGTAAATTCATTTGTGTAACCATAATATAATTTATTTTCTGAATACTGTAAAGGCTTTCATTCAAAAAAATATATACGGGGAAGGATGATTGTCGATATACTCCTTCATTTCCTGTATCGTATTCATGCCCACCAGCATTTTAATTTCCTCTATCCCCTCATTTTTAAGGGAAGATGTAATCACAATGGGCCCTCTGTTCACCATTACCTTTTTTAAAAGGGAGACAGCTAACTCGATATCTGCCTTATCGGAATCACTCTTTGTGACGACACCAATCGGAAGTTTATTTATACCTGTACTAAACCCATGAGGGAAAATCATCTTTTTCTTCGTACTATCCTGTAAATAAAGGACATGAGTAACCTCAAGTGCGGTTGCCATGATATTTTTATAAAAAAATGGGTTTTCACTATATTCACCAGGAGTATCCACAATCCAATCAAAATATAGTAGGGATTGTGTTTTTACCGCTTTTACTTCTCGGCCAAGGAGAGCATTTGTTAAGGTGGATTTTCCTGCACCAATTGAGCCGATTAACATTGCTCTGTTCTTCATTTGGATTCTCCTTTTCAGAAATTAAGACTTTGTAATTTGCGCTGGTGTATAGTGAAGGGTATCCGCAAGAAACCGGTTGATTTCCCTCATGGCCATATCTACTTCTGATACATTCCCGACAATGACTAAGCTGCCTGTAAAGCGATCGAGGAAACCTAATTTTACATTTGCTGCCTTTGTTGCTAAATCTCCAGCAATAATAACCGTTTCACTCGGTGTTAATGTTAGGATTCCTAATGCACCACTTTCCTGGATACCCAATTTCTCAAACATATCTGGATCTGGATTTGCAATTAAATGGCTTAATGTCACTTGTTTACCAGGGACAAATTCTTGAATAAATCTCTTTTTCTCATCACTCATGAGAATACCTCTCCATTTCTTTTAATAAGACAAAAAAAGCTTAATAGACCTTATTTTTTATAAAAATAAAATCTATTAAGCTCCATTGCTTATGGTTATTTACTTGTAATCATTCTGTCTAACTGGGGTATTTCAAGAGAATGTATTTAGCTACCTTTTCCAATGGGAGCTGTTTTTTCATACTGATATTTCTCATCTTATTGTAAGCCGTTTCTTCTTGTAAATTCAATTGTTTCATTAAAATTCCTTTTGCTTTTTCAATTAATTTGCGATTTTCCAGTTCTTTATTCATTTCTTCTACTTTTTCTTTGTAAAGGCTTGTGTTTTCTGCCTGCCTTAGAGCGATCTCAACTGCAGGGATTAAACTGGCTTCAGAAATGGGTTTCACTAAGTAACCTAAAATATTGGCCTGTTTTGCTTTTTCAATATATTCCTTTTGGCTATAAGCAGTTAAAAGAAGAATAGGAATATCAAATTTGTTAGAAATAATTTCACTGGCTTTCAGCCCATTCAACTTTGGCATTTTTATATCCATGATGATTAAATCAGGTTTTAGTTGAAAAGCTAATTCAACAGCCTTTTCCCCATCAGCTGCTTCGGCAACAACCTCATACCCCGCATCCTTTAACATGAGTGAAACATCCAAGCGAACGATTGACTCGTCTTCTACTACCATAATTCGTTTTTTCAAGATTAATACTCCCTTTCTAAGGGGAATTCAACTGTGGCGATCGTACCCTCACTTGTTCCAATGATAGTAAATTCACCTGATAAATCATGTTCTATCATCATTTTTACAATATCCAAACCTAAAGACGGCTTCATAGTAGACTGACACCCTATACCATTATCCTTAACTTGAACTTTAATCATAGGTGTATAATTTTGAATGGTTACAGCAATTTCACCTTCATTTAATCCAGTAAAAGCATGTTTAACACAATTCTGAATAAGTTCATTAATGACCAATGCAACAGAGACAGCAACATTTGATTTTATTAAAAGTTTAGGACCTGAATATGTGATTGTAATATTTTTACTATCATGGTCATCACTACATACCAACATATTGCCTATTTTTTCAATTAAACTAAAAATCTCAACATCATCAATACTAGAATTTGATAGGATGATTTCGTATACAGAAGCAATGCTTAATATCCGATTAAGACTTTCAATAAAATGAACCCTGCTTTCTTCTGGAACCCCTCTCCTCATTTGAAGCCGCAATAGGCTTGCAACAGTTTGAAGGTTATTTTTTACACGGTGATGGATTTCGCGAATAGCAACTGTCTTAACTGTAAGTTCTCGTTCCTTTTCCCTAAGTTCAGTCAGGTCACGAAAAATAATGAAGGAACCACTGTTATTATCATTTTGGACCAGGCCGATCTTTTTCATTTGAAACACTTTATTCTTTATCGTTACTTCTTGAATGAGTAATTCGTCAGGAAGCAAACAAACCTCATGTAAGTTAGGAAAACATTCTAAAAAGGAAGTTCCATTTTTATACTCTTTGGAACACATTTCGAACAATAGATTCATAGCAGACGGGTTTGCATATTGAATTCGTAATTCAGAGTCTATGATAAACAAGGACTCTTCAATCACTTCATGGATAAAGGGACTATTTTCAGCGATTCCGAGCAGAAGCTCACTTAGAGTCTCATTTGCCTCTGTTAGCGTTTTCAATTTATCTTGATTTTGAAGCTTATCACTGATATCCTTTTCCATAATTAACGTCCCAATCACCCGGTTATTTATGCCTTCAATAGGGACCACACTCTGCTCTACTTTTTTCCCTTCTTGTGTTAACGCATGGTTCAAGAAGATAGGCTTTCCTGTTCGAAGTGCATAAAAAACAGCTGGTTCAAACGTTTCATAGGCAAACTTACCGACGACAGGATTTTTGTATACCGATTTAGCTGTTGTTGGTGACGCCTCCGCTACGACAATCGCATGCTTTCTTTCGCTTGTTGGACAATCGATAAAGACATTTGCTTGATTTAAATCAGCAATTAATGAAAGATTTTGTACCACATCATTTATCTTTTGAATGTCATCATCTGAGAGATCTGTATGTATTTTGCACAGGGAATACACTGCATTTATTTCATGATTTGTCATCCATTTACCCCCTGTTAGTAACTAGTAGTATTTAAATATATTAAATATTTTATATATCATCATTTGTAGTGTCAAATTAAGATTCTGGAAAGTAATAATATTCTAAACACAAAAAAGAAGCTGCATTTGGCAGCGACTGTTTATAACCGTTTAATAATCCTTTTACGTTTTTCAAATGTTGCAACTCCCTTAACCCCCATTTCCCTTAGGACTCCCGCATTCTCGGCAACATAATTTCCAAGATCATCTGGAAAATGAGCATCTGAGGACAAAGTAAATGAGACATTCTTGTTGACAAGAATTGATAAAAAATCAGGCCCTGGGCACATTTCTTTTACAGGATAGCGGTAATAAAGACCGGCATTTATTTCAGTTGCAGTATCCGTATCAATAAGAGCTTGGGCAATCCGTTCTTGCCATGTTAGGGTAAATGATTCGTTTTCTGCACGTACATTGAAGACTTTTAAGTTATCTAAATGAGCCACAAAATCAAACAAACCTGACCGAATCATTTTCTCTACAGTCCCGTAAAAGTGAGTATATAAAGTAAGAGTGTCCCATTCATTAAAAATGTGGATGGTTTCTGGATTGTCGAACCCCCAACCGTTAACAAAGTGGACAGACCCAATAACAAAATCCCATGGATAGTCCCCAAGCAATTTTGATAGTTCTTCTTCCCCTCCTGGAAAATAGTCAGCTTCGAGACCGAGTTTTAAATGTACACCTTCTTTTTCCCATATTTTTTTTGCATTAAGTATTACTTCGACAAAATGCTCCATTTCTTCATTCATCACTTTCGATAACCAGTAATTCTGTAATGATCCAATGGTGTCATTCTGATCAAGATTCACTCTTTTGGAAAAATAATCAGCTGCTTCACGAAATCTATAAAGATGATCGACAATTCCAACCTCTTTTATCCCCAACTGTTTTGCTTTACGTAAATATAAATGTAACCATTCTTCACTATAACAACCCTTTGACATACGCTCTTGTAAAGAATTTACTTGCTCTATAAGTCTTCCTCTAGAACCAATAGATGAAAAGGGGACTCCCTGAAATGCTTCTAATGCCTTTGCTGTCCGTGACAGCCATTTAAAAGAATAGGGCCCTTCCTCTAAATGAACATGGTAATCTATGAGCATACCTAGATTCCTCCTTTCTTAGCTAATCAATGTCCATTTAATATTTTTACGATTTAGTGATTTCACCCAATCTTGGGGACAGTGTTTATTGGTAATAATTTCATTTACCATATCTATAGAGCAGATGGAAAAAAAAGATGACTTACCTACTTTCGAATCATCTGTCAGTAAAAAGGTTGAAGTACTCTGTTTAACCATCTCCGCTGAAACAAGTGATTCATCAAGGTCATATTCATAAATAGTCGTTTTAGTTATTCCGCCACATGAAATAAACGATTTGTTAATTTTCATTTGCGAAAGCATTTCAAGGGTCATGGCTCCTGCAACGGAAGATTGCTCCGGATTTGTTATACCACCAAGCATTATGACCCTCCCTGTCATTCTTTTTTCTTCTAATGCCAAATTGAATCTTTCTGCTGCTGCAATTGAATTAGTTACAACAGTCACATTTTCTAGGTTTTGTATCATATCGGCGATGTGAACGGTTGTTGTCCCTACATCTATAGCAATAAAATCTCCATTGTTAATATACTCTGCGGCCCTTGCTGCAATTTTTATTTTTGCCTCCCTATTCAAATCCAGCTTACGTTGAAAAGCTAATTCCTTTTGCGAAGGAATAAAGGTTACCGCCCCACCATGAACCCTTGTTAACAGTTCTTTATTTTCTAGTTCGGCAAGGTCACGACGAATCGTTTCTGGAGTCACGTCTAACATGCCCGCAAGTTTAGAGACCCAGATTTTTTTCTCACCTTCTAACCTTTTTAATATTGTTTTTTGTCTTTCTTCTTTTATCACATTCATTTAAGTCCCACCACATCTTCTGGCTCAATAAAGCAGTCATAAATTTTTCCCTTTTGCAAGGTTCCTGTCCCATGATGCAAACGCTCGCAAAGAAAACGGATTCTCTCCGCTTCAAAAATAGTTCGAATCACATTACCGTGCATCGTAGAATCAATCGCTTCAGCCCGTATATGATAGGATGAAGGTGTTTGACTAAAGTGAATAGCTTCCGGACGTATGGCGTATTTTCCAAAGTCATCCCCTAAATGACGTTCTATTAGTTTTTCTAATTGTTCTCGTAGGATAATATTGTAATTCCCTATAAATCTCGCAATAAATTCTGATCTCGGCCTTGTATAGATGTCAATTGGTGTTCCCCTCTGGGCAATTTCCCCTGTCTTCATTACAAAAATGTGATCCGAAACAGCCATTGCTTCCTCTTGGTCATGAGTAACAAGTATCATTGTCATTTCCATCTCTCTTTGGATGTTGCGTAAATCTGTTTGAAGCCGCTTGCGAATTTGTGCATCTAGAGCACTTAGGGGTTCATCTAATAACAATACTTTTGGACGTACGACTAGAGATCGGGCTAAGGCAACTCGTTGTTGCTGGCCACCAGATAAATGGTTAGGATATGCGGCCTTTTTTTCGGTAAGGTGTACAACATCTAGGATGTGATCAACCCTCTCTTTAACCTCTGACTGTGGAACCTTTTTCATTTTAAGTCCAAAAGCCACATTATCTTCCACCGTCATATTTGGAAACAATGCATAGGACTGAAACACCATTCCTATTTCTCTATTCATAGGTGTTACATTTCTCATATCTTTACCATCAATATAAACAGATCCTGAAGTTGCTTCTGTTAAACCTGCTAAGATACGTAATATGGTACTTTTTCCACACCCACTCGGTCCAAGAAGTGTAACAAATTCACCTTTATTCACTTCCATGTCAATTCCAGATAATACAGTTGTTTCATGGTATATCTTTTTTATATCCTGAAGCAGTACATAACTCATCCGCGGGTAACCCCTTCCGACTTTTTCGCTAAAAATGCAGTAATAACAGTTGTAACCCCCATAAGAATGATATAAATTAGAACAACTGCACTAGCAATATGACCATTAGATTTTAAAACGGCAATTAAAAATATTTGAACCGTTTCAAATTGTGAACCTACCAATAAATTAACTAGTACAAATTCTCCAAAAAGAACAGAAAAGGATAAGATTGATGCAACGAAAATTCCTGGATAGATGGATGGTAGTAAGACACGCCTAAAGGCCTCCAGTTTTCCAGCCCCTAATAGCTCTGCTGCATCCATTAATTCTCTTGCATTTAAGTTTCTTAAACTATTTCGTGTCCCTTGATACATAAATGGAAGAATACCAATTACATAGGCACCCAATAAAATAAGGACCATAGATAGACCTGTACCTGAATATGAATTGATCAAGCCGACAGCTAGAATGATAGGTGGGAACGCATAGACCATCACTACCATAGATTGTATCCACTTCTCATATTTAGGATAGTAAATCACAATAATCAATATAGCTGGAATCATTAGAATAACTGCTAATATGACCGCACTCCCAGAAAGGACTACTGATCTACCAAAGGCTTCGATAAATCGTAAATCATTAAATAAGGAAGAAATCCATTTTAGTGTTAGGCCCTCAGGAAACACTGTTCTATTCCATTCAGTTGAAATCGCGTAAAGAGCGGTTGAGATAATCGGCAAAGCCAGGTATAAACTGGTAATGGCAAAAACGAAACTATTAAACCTTTTCATGGCTGGGCCAAATCCTTTCTAGACTTCTTGATAAACCACTCATTTAGCAACATAGCAGATACCATTGTCGCTCCAAGTAACACTGCAATAGCACAAGCAAATTCAGGCTGTGCAAAAATATCTCCTTTAATCAAAGATCCAATTTTAATCGAAGCTAAATTATAACTACTTGCAGTTAATGCATAAGCGGATGCATAAGCACCCATGGCATTGGCAAAGAGAACACTAAATGTTCCCGCAATTCCCGGCAGTAATATTGGGATGCCAATTTTCCACCAAAAAACAAATGGTGATGCTCCAAGCAGTGAAGCTGCTTCTTTCCATCGGTCCTGAATCCCATAATAAATGGGATAAAGCAGCATGAGCGCTAAAGGAAGCTGAAAATAAATATAGACTAATAACAGCCCGCTCCAGCTATATAAAGAAAACGAAGATGAAAAATCTACTCCCCATTTTTTAAAAAGAAGGGTGAAGAGACCACTATTTCCTAGTAGGATAATAAAGGCAAATGCAAGTGGTACGCCCGAAAAAGTGGAAGTGAGGTTTGATAATATTAATATTTTTTCTCTTAAAGATTCCGAAAAGCGCATAATCGTGTAAACAGATAGCAGTGATACTATAAGCGCTATAAAAGCAGACAATAATGACAAGGTTATACTATTCTTAAATCCTTGCAAAATATAGCTATCCGTTAATGCGTTTTTGTAATGTTCAACTGTGATTCCTGTAGATGCTGACGTAAAGCTGCTAATTAACATATAGATCATGGGGACAATAAAGAATAACAAAACCATTGTCAAGAAGGGCAACATTAAAAAAATGGTATTTTTTTTTCTGCTCACAGCACCAAATCCTTTCCTTTTATCTCATCTTTTACAGGAATAAGAAATGGTATCATATCCTTGGACACTGCTATTCCTAGTAAATGACAGGCAAGAGGAGCTATTTGCAGCTGTGAAACAACCTCCTTGTAGATACCTGGTTTTACTTTTTCAGAGAAAATAAACAATGGGACATGACGGTCAGCTATCGAATTTCCTCCATGATTTCCATCTGATGTCATACCATGATCTGCTGTTACAATAACGTCATAGCCCCGTTCCAGACACACTGGCAAAAATTGAGCTAAAAGAGAGTCTACGCTCATAACTCGATTTCTATATTCAACAGAATCAGCAGTATACTTATGACCATCGTCATCGACATTCATTGGATGGATATACAAAAAGTCAGGTTCCTTTTCTTTTAATAGCCAAAGTGCGTCGGCAAACAAATGGCTATCAGGGTAATGGTCCTCAAAATAAAAAATTCCATTTTCAATTGGGTGCTTTTGATCTAATTGAATACGGTCCTCCCCCCATTGGAAAGGTGCACGATTGTAAAGCTCACTAACCCAATAATAAGCCGCAGCAGCGGTTGATTTCCCGCTGCTTTTGGCTAAATGAAATAGGCTCGTTTGTTTAGATAATCTAACAACCTGGTTGCCAGTAATACCATGTAAATGTGGTGGAGTTCCAGTTAATATGGTCTCGTAAAGCGGACGTGACAATGCGGGTAATTCGGAACGAACTTCAAAGCGGGCCACTTTTTTATTTTCCACAAGATGATGCATAAAACCCATGTGTGAACATGCAGTATCAAAACGCAGGGCATCAATTACAATTAAAACCAATCGGTTATTTGACATGGATGAGTACCTTTTCCTGCCACATTTGTGGGATGGTCTTTGTTGTCTCCGCCCATGCCTTTTGATCTCCTACAGGACGCGCATTCTTATAAAGTTCGTCTGGTAAAAGAAGTGCCTTTACATCATCGGACAATTTTGCATTTTCGCGAATTGGTCTTGCAAACCCTTTTGCTAGATTTTCTTGACCTGCATCAGATAAAATATATTCACGTGTTAACATGGCGGCATATGGATGTTTGGCGTATTTGTTAATGACAGTTGCATAACCTGATGTAACAGATGCTTCTTTTGGAATGGTAATTTCAAATCGATTCTTATCAATTTGACTACTATAACCTAACGCATTAAAGTCCCAAAGAATTGCAACTTCAATCTCACCTTTTTCAATATTTGCCACACTTGGATCTCCAGATAAACGGCCTTGCTTTGCTAATTCAGCATAGAAATCAATACCAGGCTGCAGATTCTTTTCATCTCCACCGTATGCATAAGCGGCTGCAAGAATAGCAAACTGTGCTTGACTTGCCACCAATGCGTCCCCAATACTCACTTTATAATCTCCATTTTTAAGGTCCTCCCAAGAGGTTGGTGGATTTTTCACTTTGTTTTTATCAGTTAGAAAAGCAATGGTTCCAGTGTAGCCAACAATCCAGTTCCCCTTATCGTCTTTTGCCCAATCGGGGATATCATTCCAATAAGAAGTTTTATAGGGAATTGTCAAATCTTTTTCTACAGCGATTGGTCCAAAAGCAATTCCAACATCCCCTATATCCCCACTCGCATTTTCTTTATCTGCTTCAAACTTTGCCAACTCTTCCGCACTAGACATATCTGTATCTTTATGTTTAATTCCGTATTCACTTGTAAGTTCTTCCCAAGTTTCTTTCCAATTTGCCCATGTGTCTGGCATAGCGAGTGAATTAATTTTCCCTTCTTTTTTCGCCTTCTGAATAATCTCATCTAAAGGAAGGTCTGTTTTCACTTCCTCTTTTTTCCCTGATGAACAAGCTGACAAAATGGATATAGACAAAACTGTGACGAGAATACTCTTCCAGAGATGTTTGATTTTCATTTGTATGCCCCCTTTTACTTTTGGTTGACTTTTGTTTCTATCATGAATATATACAAGACCACAAAAAACATACCATTAAATTTCTAAATATTTAAAATATTATCAAACCAATGTTTTTGTTTATTTGGTAATTTATTTGGCAATAATAACCTCGATAAAGATTGAAAGGATGGGATGTTTGATGTCATTAGAATGGTTTGACAGAGTATGTGGGGAATTACAGGATCATCTTGAGTCTATTTGTGAAGAATATGATCAAGTTGGTCAAATGACAATTGAAAGAGCTGCCAAACATCCAAGAATCGAGTTTTTTGTCGATACGGCAGATGTTGATACCGAAGAACTTGATCGTGATTATTTCTGCACCTTGTTCTTTGACCCGCAAAACGAGGAATTTTATATTGATACTTTCGACGTTGACAGTGGGCATACAGCGAAGATCATCCTTTCTGACATTGAGGAAATCATTCAAGAGGTTCATGAGAGCCTGCATGATTATATGAACGACGATGATCACTATACAGATGATGGAGTATACCTCAACACTTCTGAAGAATGTGATGTTGAGGATGAAAGCGAAGTTATATATCAAACTATTGATGAAGATAATACCGATGAATACTACGAAGCAGAACAACTGAATGAAGACGATATTTTTGAAGAAATCGATGTGGAATGGTCAACACCAGAGGTAACTGCCTTTAAGCATGAGGATGAAGTCGAAGTTACCTATCAATTTGGGGTAGTACAAGAAACCGGAGATGGTGTCCTCAAACGAATTAACCGGATTTGGACAACGGATGAAGAGTTAATTAAAGATGAATCTCATTTTATTTTTAGTAAGGAAGAAGCAAGTACCATTATTGCGATGATTGCTAGCCATATGGACCAGTTAAGCGAGTTTGATTTTTGATAAAAAAGGAGGAGCATGCCACTGTGGTATGCTCCTTTTCCTCAATCAACTGTATAATCGATTTCAATAAGATCCCATGCTGTAATGATTCCAAGAGGTGCCTCATCCGCTTTTCCATTCTCAGTGATTATTACCCCCTCTAGCTTTCGCTTCTTTTTATGAGCCTTTTCAAAAATATTTTCCACCTCAAAAATATTAATATCTTTAGGTACGATTTCGATTGGGTGTTCCTTTTCGTACATCATAATATCGGATACATGGATGTCAGATAAGTTCACCATACTGTTTTCCATATTTTGCGCCATCCATTTTACTATTGACCCTGCTGTCAGAAGACCGATACATGTTTTGTTTTTATAAATTGGAAATTTTGAATAGCCGTGCTCTTTAATAGCTGTTGTTACTTTTAAAACACTATCCCGGTAATCAAAGAAAACCACATTTTTCGTTGCAATAGATAGTGCGTAATTAGGCCGGCTAAACACGTTAGCAATTTTTTCAATATGAGACACCACCTTGGCATTTGGCTCAGCAATATAAAAGCCAATCTCCATTTTTTCATGAACTATGGCATTACGAAGTCTAGCATACTGTTCTAAGTCCTTTTTATAGGTGTCAATCATTTGATATTTTTTAGCGCCAACCTTGACCAATACCACAAATCTATCATCTTTAATCTGTACGATATCCCTAAGTGCATCATGTACTAGATTAAATGCTACCTCAAAACGCTCCGATAGTAACGGACTCTGTTTTTTATTCATATAAGACTAGCTCTCCCATTTACATTGCTTTTTTATATTATTTATCCACTATTATTAGTGTAAAATCAATACTTGCTAATTTCAAGAAAATTCTGTTTCCCCTATTTATTCGCATGTAAAATTATTGATTTGACAGTATAGTCACAATCTGATCCTCGATTTTCTTCCCCTTCCTTTCATCTATCATATTGTTTAACAGGATTGAAAAGATAAGAGTTTGCCCGTTTTTGGATGTTACATATCCAGAAAGCGAGCTTACTGTTGAAAGGGTACCTGTTTTGGCTTTCACTTTTCCAAGGGTATCCGGACCTTTCATTCGGTACCTTAAAGAGCCTCCGACCATTTTGTCACGGACACCGGCTACTGATAAAGCATTTAAATAACTAGGAAACCATTTCTCTTTTTGAACTGAAAATAAGAGCTGTGAGAGTTGATTCGCTGGAATTAAGTTGACATGAGAAACGCCCGACCCGTCTCGTATAACCATTGTTTGAGGGTTGAGCTCGAATTTTGGCATCTCTGCATTTAAAACTTGTAATCCTTTTTCCCAGCTGCCTTCACCATAAACCACCCTTCCCATTTCCTTCACTAAAATTTCGGCATGTCCATTGTTACTTAACTTCATAAAAGGCACAAGCAGTTTGGACAGTGGCATAGATTGATGCGTGGTTAAAAGTTTAGCTGTGTCAGGCACCGTGTCCATCTTGATTTTTCCCGTCACGGTTATTCCTTGTTTGGTTAGTGATTGTTTTAAAAGGGTAACGGCGTAGAGGGTTGGGCCCCATACTCCTACCCATTCTTTTTCTGGTTTTGCTTTTACAGGAATTGTCCCTTCGATCATAATTGTATTTTTAGCATGCTCCCGTTCGATCGTCATTTCCTTTTTTCCATCCTTAGCGACCGTTTCAGCAAGGTTTATGATTTTTACATAATTTGTTTTCGGTGTCATTTTCACCGTCGGCTTGTCCCCTGCTTTAAGACCTGGTTTTACTTCAATTTTGACTGACCCGGCGTCAAAATCTACTGTTGGAGATGTAGTAAGTGCAGATATTTGTGCACCATAATGCTCTGTTTCGTCACTCCAAGGCAAGTCTAATGAATAGCGGACGTCATCATACCACGAATCATCACCGAACAGATTTCCTTTTATTCTTTTGATTCCTTGCTTTTTAATGTTCTCGGCCATCCGATCAAAATCAGTTTTTAATAGGGTTGGGTCACCTTTTCCTTTTATGTATAGATCCCCATTAAGGATGTTCTTTTTTATCGGACCATCTGCGAATACTTGAGTTGAGAAGGAATAATTCTCACCCAAAACATTTAGAGCTGCTGCAGCCGTTAAGAGTTTCATATTAGAAGCAGGGCGTAACCGAACATTGCCTTGATAATCATAGATGACTTGCCCGCTCGCAGCTGACCGAACACTAATTCCTGCAATGGCTCCTTGTAAAGCTAGCTCATTCATCAATAGTTGGTTGAGTTGTACTGTGATGTTTGTTGGGGGACTCATAGCATTTACATGTATATTAGGACCTGTTGCCCAAAGCGATATGAAGATAAGTAATACGATTTTCAACTTTAATTTCAAGCGAAATCCAGCCTTCCCTTTTTTCTTGAGTTTGTCCAAATAGTACCATTTGTATGTTGGATTCAATAAAAACGTGGTTCAGATTCCAAATAATGTATATTTATACAAAACACCTTAAAAATGGCACAAAACAAAGTGATTTTTGCACAAAACACCCTAAAATAAGCACAAAACCAAGAAATTATGGCACAAAACCATCCCAAAAAAGCACAAACTTCTTATCACCTTATACTCAAAGCCAGCAAACAGGGTAGTATTACACTCTCCCCTACAATACTGTAATATTTTTACTCAAATATGCCCAATTTTGTGGTGCGGGCAAGCTTATTTGCCAAAATGTAGTCCCTACTAACTGGTACAGATCCATCAACCGATACTTTTCTACAAAACTACGAATATCCTCAAACCAAACAATATGCTCCTCAGCACCTTGATAGTAGCGAAACCAAGGTGATTTAGCCATATTATCGAATTCAATCATCGCCCCCTTGGAAATAGCTTGATTCTGGGCTGCGAGTACAGATAGTGCACGGGTAACATGGGTAGAAACCACTTTGTCGTAACCATATAACGGCAACGCAATTTGAAGTTTACCAGGTTCAACCTGAGTAATGGAATATTGAATAACCTGTTCCATCCAATTAATTGGAGCAATTGGATCAGGCGGTCCACCTGGGTATCCATAGTCAATCGTCATCACAGCCATAATGTCTGCTACTTTTCCAATTGCCGCATAATCGTAAGCACCAATAATGCGGTTAGTCGGAATATCAGCTATCTTTGCATGTACATTCACCTGCAAAATAAGATCTCCTAGGGCAAGCTTTAACTCTGTTAAGAAACTAGTAAAATCATTTCGCTGGGCTGGTGGTATAAATTCAAAGTCAATACTGACACCACCAAATCCCCTCTCGAAAGTTAAATTGACTATACTTTTAACCAAATTTGATCTAAAAACAGGATCTTTTAACACCTTTCCGGCCAACTCTGCACTAAACTCATTGGCAGTAAAATTCCTAATCATCAACAATGGGATAATCCCTAATTCTATACTCTGAGCTACAATTTTAGCATCATCTACTTGATTGAAAGCGTACCCTTCTTGCGTAAATGAATATGCAACAACTGCTACATACGTTAATTGACCAGCGAGAGTAGTAAGGGTCAACACATTTGCACTTTCAGATGAAGGTACTAGAAAACCAAGAGTAGCTATTTCTAATTTTACAAGTGAAGGGATATTAATCACTTGGCCAATGGTAAGACGGTTAGGATTCAAGCCTGGATTTGCAGCCAAAATACTTTCTATAGTTGAGCTATATTGTTGTGCAAGCTGCCAAATATGATCGCCCGCTTTTATTCGATAGGAACGGATTGGCAGCAGGTTATCCGGAAGATAAAGGGCAAGGCCAGGCACGATAGAAGTAGCGGATGGCAGTCCATTAAGCTCTACTATCGTTTGTATAGAAACACCATATAAGGTTGAAATGGTCCACAAGTTCTCTCCAGCAGCTACAACATGAACAGCCATAACATCACGCTCCCTTTTTTACCATCATATGGTCCTAAAAAGTGAATATACGCTCCTACAGACAAAAAACGAACTCGTCGCTCGACAAGTTCGTCTTCCTCAAATCTATAATCGTAGGTCAATCGGGGCAGATTCTAATGCCAAAATTCCTAACACACATTATGATAGCGCTTATAGAAAATCCACCAAGCAAACGTTTGGTGGATTTGTTTTATGCACGTTTTTTAAAATTGTTCAAACCCGCCATTATCGTACCTTCTAAATTTAGCCCTATGACAGGCATCACAGGTTGGAAACGAATGGTCCCAAGGGAGTTTTTTACCGCAATTTTTACATTTCTTAACAAACTTTTTTATATCTGTTTTTAACCGTTCCTGGACTCGATCACTCACTTCTTCTCGGAGTCGCTCCCAATAGATGGCTTCCGTTCTTTCATCCAAACGATATAAAAATAAGAGATGAAGTCCAATGGCTTTGTAGCTTAGTTCCAGTTCTTCTAGACTTCGCTCCTTTACAATGGGTTCAGGGAGTTCTCTTCCTTGAATGATGCTGTACATCGTTTCCTCCCATTGTCTTGTTAATGCTGACTCATTTTTGGAAAAAGGAAGATGTAAAAATCCATATAAGTCCATTAATGAGAGCCTTGCTTCAATTTCCGTTCCTGCAATCAATTGGTATAGCGTCTTTTCTTCTGAAAGTGAAGCTTTTTTTGTACCTTTTGGACTTTCAAATTTTCCCCATAATTCAAAAAATGTTCCGAGGTCATGATAATAGCGCTGAAAGCGTTCGAAAACTGAATTAGTAGGGGCAATAGCAAACGTATGGACAGGTTCATCCTCTTGTAAAAGCAAATTTCTCATTTTTTTAATATCGGCTGTAAATGCCACTTTTCCGACATCATAGATTCCTTTACGACCTGCACGGCCAGCAATTTGTTTTACTTCTTGAGAAGTAAGCAGTCGCCTTCTTGTTCCGTCAAACTTTTCATTTTCTAAAAAGACAATCCGGCGTATCGGGAGATTTAAACCCATACCAATCGCGTCTGTCGCCACAATGACTTTCGTCCTGCCTTTATTAAACTGTTCAATTTGTTTTTTCCGGGTTTCAGGAGGCATGCTGCCGTAAATCATACTGACCGAGTGACCATCATTTTGTAGTCTTGAAGCTGTTTCTAGGACACGTCTTCTTGAAAAACAAATAAGGGCGTCGCCTTTTTTCACATGTTTAATATGAAATTCTTTCTTCTCCACTTCTAACGGCGTATCACGAGAATACTCATTAATTTCAACATTCGAATCACCTAATAATTCGAGCATCATGGATTTAGAATTTCTGCTTCCTATGATGTGGACTTCCTTTGCATTTGCTTTCGTGATGGCTTTATACCATGAAAAGCCACGGTCCTTATCTGTAATCATTTGTGCTTCATCAATAACTACAACTTCATAAAACTCCTTTTCATGAAACATTTCTACCGTACATGAAGTATGGCTAGCATTTGGAACGATTTTCTCTTCTTCTCCTGTTTTTAAGGAACATGGTGTCCCTTCTATATTTAACTTATCATATACCTCTAAAGCTAATAACCGTAGTGGTGCTAAATATAATCCACTGTCTGCCTCTTTCATTTTTTCTAATGCCTGATGGGTTTTTCCTGTATTGGTCTCACCAATATGAAGGACATACCGGATATTTCTCTTTAGTGAAGGGTCATATTCAGTACCAAATATATCCTTCATCATCCGCTCTTCTGCTTCCTTTTTCCGTTCTACCTCTTCCTGCTCTTCCCGATGTTTTTTTTCCCGTTCCTGCAAGTCTTTTTCATAAACTTCCTTGTGTACCGTTAAATCAAAAGGAAGTTCAGTTAGTTTGACTAAGTCTGAAAGATATTCTTCTTGAATGTCTTCGATAAAATAGCCTTCAACTTCATAAAGAAGCTGTGCAATACTACCTTTAACGAACGATGCAGAAAGCGGTTCATGAAAAGTATCAAAAAAATTCGCTTTTAAATCAGGTGGAAGCTGTTCTAACACTTCTTGTGGTATAAGCTCTGACACATAATCAGAAATTAAACTTTCATACACAAAGAAATAGGTTTGGTATTCGTAGAAACTTCGTCCCAAATGAAGGGTTTTATGAATATCACCTGTCAGTTCTTCAAAGAAAGTGGCAACAGTAGTATAGGTAGAGGGATTAAACGGACCTTCATTGACCAATTTTTCCTCGAGTGCAAATGTATCAACCGATTGAAACTTCGTATTATTTTCGAGATCCGCCCTTAATTGGGTAGCAACGAAGAATCGAACATGTAAGTAAAATAATTCGTAATTGTTCTCAATAATGTTGCTGGCTTCTTCTTCTATATCCATTCGTATTACTTGCTTCTGCTCATCAAGCTGTTTCTGCACTTGTTGCTTTATATAGTTTTCCTTTGCATTATGATATCGTTTTTCCCACACCTCTTCTTGCCCAGCAAATGTTTTGTTAATCCAGTCAAGTGCATCAAAGGGCTGATACGTTCTCATTTCATCCCGGAATAACTTATTTAAGAACTTCCTGTCAATCCCTTGAACCTCATAACCTTTTTCACTTAGATAAGTCTTTTTTTCATTTTTCGGTACATCATTTGTTGATTTATTTAACCATACATTGACCCAAATTTCTTCTATATAGTGGCCACGTTCAGCTAAATAGTCTTCAAAGGTTGGCAATGACTCCTTCATTTCTAAATAACGATCCATATCTTCTTGAATCTTCATTTTTGTATGTTCAATTGCTTGAGGGTAAATGGTAAGTAATTTACTCAATACGACCCCTCCTATATATATTTTGAATTTCCTTTTTACTTAAAGTTATGTATAATGTGAGTATAGATAATCATATAGTAAAAAAGACCGAGAGTCCTGAGACACGCTCGGTCATGCAATAGTTGATTCCCTTAAAGGGGATCGGCATAAAGGGCATAATCCACCACTTCTGCTTGCCGGCTCAAGGGTGGGTTATTTTTTTTTGTGGAAAGACAGAACAGTGACAATGAGACTAGCAAACGATATAGCTAACATCAATGCTTGAAAAACTGTCAAAAAGCATCACCCCCTTTCGATAGGAGAGTGTGCCGTCCACCCTTGAGAAAACTATACTATTGCATTTTCAATTATATCATTAAAAAATATACCGAACAAGCGTTCTTTAAATATTATGTAAATCACAGTACTTTTCGACTAGATCCTCTATTTGGTCTAGTTCTGGAAACTTTCCCGAAAACTTAAATTGGATCTCTTCAATAAAATCCTCTCGTTTATATACATGTATAGCTCCATTCTGTTGAATCACACTGTATTCTGGTACAAACCGATATCCATTCCGCTCAATAGCCCCCATATTCTAACCCCTTTGATAGTATTTTTTATATTATTTGCAAAAATAGACTAATCATGATTACATTTTCAAAAATAAGAGGATGCGTCACAAGACACGCATCCTCTCTTCATATTATGCTGTTGTAAATACTTCTTCTTTATTTAACTCATGACGAATGGTTGCCTGTGCCGCTGCTAGTCTGGCTAATGGTACACGGTATGGAGAACAGCTCACATAATCTAATCCTGTTCGGTAGCAGAAATCAATCGAGCTCTTTTCGCCTCCATGTTCGCCGCAAATACCTGTTTTTAATGAAGGTTTTGTTGAACGACCTAGCTTCACTCCCATTTCAACCAGCTTACCTACCCCATTTTGGTCAAGGACAGCGAAAGGATTTTCTGGTAGGACTTTATTTTCGATATAGGCCTGCAGGAATTTCCCTTCCGCATCATCTCGGCTATAGCCGAAGGTTGTTTGTGTTAAATCATTTGTACCAAACGAGAAGAAATCAGCTTCCTCTGCTATTTGGTCTGCAGTTAATGCTGCACGAGGAATCTCAATCATTGTTCCGATGGTATATTCGAAATTCTTCCCTGTCTCTTCTTGGATACTTAATGCTGTTTCTACCACAAGCTGACGCATTTGTTTTAGCTCATTAACATGACCGACTAAAGGAATCATGATCTCTGGCTCAACTACCATTCCCTTTTCTGCAAGTGCTGCTGCTGCGTAGAAAATTGCTTTTGCCTGCATTTCGTAAATTTCTGGATAGATCATTCCAAGACGGCAGCCACGGTGACCAAGCATTGGGTTAAATTCATCTAACTGACGAATTTTTTTAAGTAATTTTTCTTTTTGCTTTAATTCCACAGATTGAGGGTCAGTCAGTTGAAGCTTAGTCACTTCTACTAATAGTTCCTCTTTATCTGGTAAAAATTCATGAAGCGGCGGGTCAAGTAAACGGATAGTCACAGGGAACCCTTGCATTGCTTCAAAAATCCCTTCAAAATCACTTTGCTGCATTGGTAACAGCTGGTTCAAGGCTTCCATTCTCTCCCCATAATTATCAGCAAGAATCATTTTTTGTACTATCGGAATACGTTTTAAATCCATAAACATATGTTCCGTGCGGCATAAGCCAATTCCGCCTGCCCCAAATTCAAATGCTTTCTTCGCATCTTCAGGGTTATCAGCATTTGCTCGGACACCAATTTTCCGCTCTTGGTCGGCCCATGCAAGTAATAGCTGGAACTCATCTGAAAGTTCAGGATCAATCATTGGAATTTCACCAAGCATAATTTCGCCAGTCGAACCATCAATGGTAATAATATCTCCATAATTAACGAGGGTACTACCAATTGTGAACTGTTTCGCCTTTAAATCAATCTTTAAGGCTTCACATCCACAAATGCAGGCTTTCCCCATCCCTCGTGCTACAACAGCCGCATGGCTAGTCATTCCACCCCGGCTTGTTAATATTGCTTGGGAGGCCACAATTCCATGGATATCATCAGGTGTAGTTTCTGGACGTACCAGAATCACCTTCTTGCCATCATTTCCTAATTGTTCTGCTTCATCCGCATCAAAGACTACTTGACCTGTTGCAGCACCAGGTGAAGCTGGGAGACCTTTTGCCAAAATTCGTTTTTCAAACGCATCATCAATACGTCGGTGGAGCAATTGGTTTAATTGATCAGGATCGACACGTAAAAGAGCTGTCTTTTTGTTGATGATTCCTTCTTCTACCATTTCAACGGCAATGCGAATCGCAGCTTGTGCCGTACGCTTCCCATTACGCGTTTGCAGGATGAACAGCTTACCGCGTTCCACAGTGAATTCAATATCCTGCATTTCTTGATAGTGTTGTTCCAACCGTTTGCACGTTTCAGCAAATTGTTTATATACACTTGGCATTTCATCCTCTAATGTAGCGATTGCCTGAGGTGTACGGATTCCGGCAACCACATCTTCGCCTTGAGCATTGATTAAGTACTCGCCGTAGAGAAGATGTTCCCCAGTTGATGGATTTCTTGTAAACGCCACACCTGTTCCAGAATCGTTCCCCATATTTCCGAACACCATGCTTTGAATATTGACAGCAGTTCCTAAATGATCCGGTATTTTATTTAAACGTCGATAAACAATTGCACGTTGATTATTCCAAGAATTAAAGACGGCATTAATTGCAAGAAACAATTGTTCTTTTGGTTCCTGTGGGAAGTCTTTTCTTGTATGCTTTTTAACAATTCCTTTATACCCCTTGATTACCTCTTGCCAGTCTTCTGCAGTTAACTCTGGATCAGTGGAGTAACCCTTTTGCTCACGTGTTTCTTCTAATAATTGTTCAAAGTAATAGGTATCAATCTCAAGGACTACGTTACTGAACATTTGGATGAATCTTCTGTATGAATCATAGGCAAAACGAGGATTATTCGTCAACTTCGCCATACCAACAACCGTTTCATCATTCATTCCTAAGTTTAAAATGGTATCCATCATACCTGGCATGGAAAAAACGGAACCTGAACGTACTGAAACAAGGAGAGGGTTTTCAGGGTCGCCTAATTTTTTACCCATTTTCTCTTCTAAGCGGACAAGTGCTTCTAGCGTTTGTTTTTCTACAATTGTAGGAATGGTTTTACTAGCTTCATAGTATGCATTGCAAGCCTGTGTCGTAATGGTAAAACCGTATGGAACAGGTAATCCAATTCTAGTCATTTCAGCTAGATTGGCTCCCTTGCCTCCTAGCAATTCTTTCATATTGCCATTTCCTTCATGAAATAAATAAACGAATTTGTCCATTATTAAAAGCTCCTCTCTTTTTTTAACACTTCTAATATTAAGCCTGCCGTTTCTTCCACAGCCTTATTAGATACATCAATAACAGGACAGCCTACACGTTTCATAATTTTTTCAGCATGGTCGAGTTCCTCTAATATTCTCTCAAAGCTTGCGTAATTTGCTTGTGAAGCTAGCCCTAAAGCCTTCAGACGTTCTGTCCGAATTTCGTTTAATTTATTTGGTGAAATGATTAATCCAATACAATTTTTTCTAGGGATTTGAAATAATTCATCTGGTGGGTGCACTTCCGGGACTAATGGAACATTGGCCACTTTAAAGCGCTGATGTGCTAGGTACATAGATAATGGTGTTTTAGATGTTCTAGATACACCGACTAAAACAATATCAGCCTTTGTAATTCCTCTTGGGTCACGCCCATCGTCATATTTCACAGCGAACTCAATAGCTTCAATTTTTCGGAAATATTCTTCATCCAGCTTTCTCATCAAACCTGGTTGATGATGCGGTTGCTTATTAAATCTAGTTACGAACGCATTCATTAATGGACCAAGCAAATCTACTGCTAATATACCCTCTTCTAAGGCTCTGCTATCTAAATATAGTTTTAAAGTAGGAACAACAATCGTATATGCAATGATGGAGTTGCCTCTTTTCGCTAGTAAAAGGACATCTTCAATATCTTCAAAGTCCTCTACATATGAACTTCTGCGAATGTCCACATGACCTCCATTAAATTGTGTTGCGACTGCTTTTACTACAAACTCAGCTGTTTCCCCCACTGAGTCAGAAACTACATAAACCACTTCTTTCTGTACCAAAATAACAGCCACTCCTCTTAGTCTGTTTTTTCTTCCATAATTTCTAGATATGCCCTTGTAATCGTGGTTTTTGTGATTCTTCCCACAAGCAAATATGTATTTTTCAGTTGGTCTTCTACCTTCACTACTGGTAGAGAATCAATGTGATTTTGAATCATTTTTTTGGCGGCTTCTAACAGTGTTTCCTCGGGTTCGATGGTGATGATATTAGGCATTCTGGTCATAATGACACTTACTGGTAAGTCATTTAGATTCTTATTTCCAAGTGAAGCTCTTAGTAAGTCTTTCCTTGATATCACTCCTGCTAATAGCCCTTCAGTATCCACTGCATAAAGTGTACCTACATCTTCTAAAAACAACTGAACAATAGCATCGTAAACGGAGGTTGATTTTTCGACTACAATTGGATGAGCCTTATAATCATTTACTTTTTGGTGAATAAACTTTTTCGCCTTCTGTTTTACTTCATAATTGTCATTAAAGTAATACCCCACACGCGGTCTGGCATCCAAATTTCCCGACATCGTTAAGATGGCAAGATCTGGTCTTAAAGCAGCCCGTGTTAACGAAAGCTTATCTGCAATTTCTTTTCCTGTAATCGGTCCATTTTGTTTCACAATCTGTAGGATTTCATCCTGTCGTTTAGTTAGTTTAATCATTACCACCCCCTTATTTATAATAAATATGTTATATTCGTTAGATTAATTATAAATGTGCTATACTTATTTATATATAGTATATTACATTTGTGTGAAATACGAAACAATTACTTTCACTTTTTTTTGACAAAAATAAAAACCCGCTAATGTAGCAGGTCTTAGTTTACTTTTGACAATTAGGACAGTAAAATGTCTTTCTAGAAGAAACCATTTCATTTATGATAATGGCCCCGCAACGATTGCAGTTCTTGCCTTCCCGGTCATAAACTTGACATCTCTCATTAAATCCTCCCGTTAAGGTATCTCCATTAAATAAAGGATTTTCCATATAACCACCGTACTTTATTCCGTCCTGCAGGACTGCCTTCAATGAATGATATAGCATGTTCCTTTTTGATTCCTCTATTTGATCAATGTCTATCATAGGCAAAATTCCAGCATGGAAACAAATCTCTGCTGAATAGCAATTTCCGATCCCAGCAATAAACTCTTGATCAAGTAAAGTGGTCTTTAATCGTCCATGCTTATGACTAATCAATTCTAGAAAATGATTTAAAGTGAAATCGTTAGCCAATGGTTCAGGTCCTAAATCGGTGAGTTTCTCCTCAACTTCTTGTCGATTATATAAATGTAGATATCCAAGTCGAAGACCGATAAAGTATAGATGATTTTCTCCAAAGGAAATTTGGACTTGGATGGTTCGTTTTGGTTTTTCCGACTCAAGGCCATAGAACATCCATCCCCCTAACATTAAATGCAACAGCAGCACATGACCATTTTGGAGATAGAAAAGTAGGTGCTTTCCCCTCCTTTGGACATTAGTTACTTTTTGATGAAGAACTGTTCTTTTAAAAAGATCTGGATTTAGGTTAATGGATTTTTCTCTATTGATTTGAATATCTGAAATGACTTGACCAACTATTTTTTGATTTAAAAGGATCTTATAGGTTTCCATCTCAGGAAGCTCTGGCATCGAACTACCCCTTCCATCTATATGACTGCATGCACAATAGGTTTCCCAAAATAATTAAATAAAATGAAACAATTTAGTCATTGTGCTTAGAACAGCACCTTCATCTGAAAAAGAAATACGTGAGTATCATTTTTTAGGAACATTCGTTTCTCTTAATAAAAGAAAAAGACCTTCAACTAATAAGTTGAAAGTCTTTTAAAATAAGGCTCTATTAAAATTGTCTGTTGATTTCCGCTCCAGGCTCTTCGCTTTCCGTGGGCGTTTCGGCGAGCCTCCTCGGCGCTTGCACCTGCGGGGTCTGAACCGTACTCCCACAGGAGTCTTCGAGCCTTCCGCTCCAATCAACAGGGTAAACAAATCAACAATATTCTTTAACACAGCCTATTGAAAAAAGTTGAAGTGGAGCACGTCTACATCGACGATATCGGATTTTTTTAAAAAAAGTAGCAGTAGAGCACGTCTACATCGACGTTATCGGACTTTTTATTAAAAAAGTAGAAGTGGAGCCTCTCTACATCGACGTTATCGGACTTTTTATTAAAAAAAGTAGAAGTAGAGCACGTCTACATTGACGATATCGGACTTTTTATTAAAAAAAGTAGAAGTAGAGCCTCTCTACATCGACGTTATCGGACTTTTTATTAAAAAAAGTAGAAGTAGAGCCTCTCTACATCGACGATATTGGACTTTTTATTAAAAAAAGTAGAAGTAGAGCCCGTCTACATCGACGTTATCGGACTTTTTATTAAAAAAGTAGAAGTAGAGCCTGTCTCCATCGAAGAAATCGGATTTTTTATTGAAAGAAACAGGGTAAACAAATCAACAATACTCTTTAACACAGCCAAAATAAAAAAAATTCCAAAGTACATACTTGGAATTTACATAAGTAATATTGACAGGGGTAGTAGGAATTGAACCCACACCAAAGGTTTTGGAGACCTTCGTTCTACCTTTAAACTATACCCCTAAAATGGTGGAGGGGGACGGATTCGAACCGCCGAACCCGGAGGGAGCGGATTTACAGTCCGCCGCGTTTAGCCACTTCGC
>NZ_JBDGJV010000024.1:0-64224 GCF_057656715.1 Neobacillus sp. Soil_C_43 | reverse complement strand
GTCTACTTTTCACTTAAGAGAAAGCAAGAAAGTCGATGTAGACGGCTCCTACGTCTACTTTTCACTTAAGAGAAAGCGAGAAAGTCGATGTAGGCGGCTCCTACGTCTACTTTTCACTTAAGAGAAAGCAAGAAAGTCGACGTAGGCGGCTCCTACGTCTACTACTGACAGAGTAGAAGGATAAAGCAGTAACATTTATCGGAAGACAAAACAAATTCTAACAACTTGTATGGTTTCAGATGGTGCTAATGTTTTGTTATATAAGTAATAAGGTCAGAGTCTTTAAAGGAAAACATAAGGATAATTAACGATAATTTACATATAAAAAGTATTTTAATCTACTAGAATAATAATTTTGGCGTTTTAGATATTGATGTAATTAATTTACAAGGAATTATTTTCAAATTATTTTATTTTTCAAAATATATTGCTTTTTGTGTAAAATAAATATATTATTTCGATATAGATTTTTTAAATGTTTTTTCGGAAAATTTAATTAGTTTTTTCCAGGGGGATTTTACCTATGAATTTATTTAGAAAGAAGTCGATTCAGGCTCTTATTCAAGAAGCTGGTCAAAAAGATGTGACCTTAAAAAAGGAACTAGGAGCCTTTGATTTATCTATGCTTGGTATCGGGGCAATTATTGGTACGGGAATCTTTGTTCTAACAGGAGTCGCGGCTGCTGAACATGCAGGGCCTGCATTAATCCTTTCCTTCATTTTATCTGGGTTGGCATGTGTATTTGCTGCACTTTGTTATGCGGAATTCGCTTCAACTGTTCCTGTATCAGGGAGTGCGTATACGTATAGTTATGCTACCTTTGGAGAGCTCATTGCCTGGATCTTAGGGTGGGATTTAATTTTAGAATATGGACTCGCTTCATCTGCAGTTGCGAGCGGATGGTCTGGTTATTTTCAAGGATTGCTTGCAGGTTTTGGAATTCATTTTCCCAAAGCCTTAACCAGTGCTTACGATCCAGCAAACGGGACATTTATTGATGTTCCAGCTATTATTATTGTTTTTGTTATTACTCTACTTTTAACACAAGGTGTAAAAAAATCAGCTCGTTTTAACACGATTATGGTAATTATTAAGTTAGTTGTCGTACTTTTATTTATTGGTGTTGGTGTATGGTATGTGAAGCCAGGAAACTGGACTCCATTTATGCCGTTTGGTTTTTCTGGTGTAACAACGGGTGCAGCAACAGTATTCTTTGCCTATATTGGCTTTGATGCGGTATCTACTGCAGCGGAGGAAGTAAAAAATCCGCAGAAAAACATGCCAATAGGAATTATTGCTTCATTGTTAGTATGTACTGTTCTTTATATCATTGTTTCTGCTATTTTGACGGGAATTGTCCCTTATCAACTGCTTGACGTGAAAAACCCTGTTGCCTTTGCTCTTAACTACATCCATCAAGATTGGGTGGCTGGCTTCATTTCACTAGGAGCTATTGCAGGTATCACAACTGTATTGCTTGTTATGCTTTATGGCCAAACTCGCCTATTTTATGCAATCAGCCGTGATGGTTTGTTACCAAAGGTTTTTTCAAAGGTTGATAAGAAGAAGCAAACTCCAACAGTTAACTCTTGGATTACTTGTTTATTAGTTTCTTTCTTTGCTGGTTTAGTCCCACTAGGAAGACTGGCGGAGCTGGTAAATATGGGTACATTATTTGCCTTTATGACAGTTTCAATTGGAATCTTATACCTTCGTAAAAATAAACAAGCACCAAAAACGGGCTTCCGAGTACCATTTGTTCCATACATTCCGATTCTAGCATTCGTATTCTGTGGATATCTAGCACTTCAGCTGCCAGCAGTATCTTGGATCAGCTTTGGCATTTGGCTCGTAATCGGATTGTTTGTGTACTTTGGATACGGGCGTCAGCACTCAACCTTGAACATCTCTAGTAACCACATGAGAAAAGTAAGTTAATTGTTATAAAAAGACAAGGACCTGCAATTGTTTGCAGGTTTTTTTGTGGAATTTAATCGAAAAAATGTCGAATTTTAGTGATTTTTATTAGATTAATCCTAAAATAATTTGAGGGATAATGATAGAATAAAATTAAGTTTAAAAGAAATATATAGAATTTAAGGGAGTCGCACAATGAAAGACTACATCAATAGCCCCCAATTAATTGTGGAAGAGAAGAAAGCAGTAAGATTATTCATATGGTTATTTTATATTGTTTATCTTTCATTTGATCTTTTTACTTATTACTTATTACCAAACTCTTTAAAAAATAATAAGGTTGGGAATCCAGAAGAAGGATTAGGCTTTTGGATTTATTTGTTTATTATTGCTATTTTACCTATTGCCATATGGATTATTAAAAAGGGCAACATATATCTAGTAAAATACATCTATTTCTATAGTTATGTTTGTTTAGATTTTATTAATTCACTAAAAATTTATTTAGGAAGTACAGAACCATTTGCAAGTGGACACATAGTCGAAGTTTTATTTGTTCTTTTTTGTCCGGTTTTTGTAAGTAAAAAATATTTTTGGACCGTTACATTGGGAATGATTAGCAAGTATATTGTTCTAGGCGTTATCTTACAGGATATTCAAGTAATTATTCCGACAGTTATTTATGCAATATTAACAGGAATTGCTTATGTTATCTTAGTTCGGTTTTATTCATATATTCGATCTTTAACAAGAGTTCATGATGAACTCCTAAAAAAAGAAAGGTTAGCAATTATTGGGCAAATGGCTGCAACTATCGGGCATGAAATACGTAATCCTCTATCATCACTAAAGGGATTTACACAGCTTCAACAGGAACAATATCCAAATACAAATGATTTCTACCCCATTATGATTCAGGAAATTGACCGGATAAATTCTATTGTTAATGATTTAATGTACATTAGTAAACCTAGGACTGTCAGTTTTGAAAAGGCTAGTATTGAGGAAATTATATCGTATACTCTATCAATCACCCAGCATCAAATTGAAAGACAAGGGATTACAGTCGAAACCATCATAGCTAGTTCGTTACCTCTGATTGATTGTGATAGTAAACAACTAAAACAGCTATTCTTAAATTTGATTAAAAATGCTATCGAATCAATGCCTGAAGGAGGAGGAATAAACATAAAAGTAAAGGTTGAAAAACAGAAAATGTTCATCTGCATCCAGGATGAAGGTTATGGAATTAAGGATGAGAACATTCCTAAACTAGGTGAACCGTTTTTCACAACGAAAAAGGAAGGAACAGGGTTAGGGTTATTAGTGACCAATCAAATAATTAAAGAACATTCAGGTGAATTGAACATCCAAAGTGAACCAAAAAAGGGCACAAGTGTGAATATCATATTACCAATTCATCAGAAGTAAAGATATTAATTATCAAGTTAATTACCCTATAAAATTAATATGAAGAGGACCTGCAATGGAATGCAGGTCCTTTTGTTACATATAATCGAAAAATGTCGAAATTTAGCAATGATTTTTGAACTTATTGTCAAATTATTGGAGGAAAGATGATAAAATAGAATTAAGTATGATTGAACTATATTTATCTTGAGGGAGTAACAAAATGAAAGAAAGCATCAAGAATCCGCAATTAATATTAGAAGAAAGGAAAGCAGTAAAGCTATTTTTGTGGTCGTTTTATATAGTTTATTTTTCTTTTGATATTCTTACATACTATATACTACCTAGGACCTTTAAGAGTGAAAAAATGGGAAGTCCTGGGGAAGGGTTAGGTGTTTGGATCTATGTTTTATTACTGATCCTTTTACCAATAACGATATGGATTGTTAAGAAAGGAAATCTCTATCTAGTAAAATATATTTATATCTACAGCTATTTAGGTATAGATTTTTTTAACACTTTACTAATCTACATAGGTAATCCTAAACATTATACCAGTGGGCATATTATAGAGGTTTTATTTGTCCTCTTTTGCCCGATTTTTGTGAGCAAAAGGTTTTTTTGG
This sequence comes from Neobacillus sp. Soil_C_43, assembly GCF_057656715.1. Classification (NCBI taxonomy): domain Bacteria; kingdom Bacillati; phylum Bacillota; class Bacilli; order Caryophanales; family Bacillaceae; genus Neobacillus; species Neobacillus sp. Soil_C_43. Next base: position 60,271 of record NZ_JBDGJV010000024.1, on the reverse strand, counting down.
ACAGTTTCTTTAGGGATGATAGGTAAATATATAATCTTAGGATTGATTCTGCAGGATCTACAGGTGTTCATTTCTATAATTATATATTTAATTTTATCAGGAATTGCATATGTTATGCTGATACGGTTTTACTCGTATATAAAATCCTTAACCAATGTACACGATGAACTTCGCAAAAAAGAAAAGTTAGCTGTTATTGGACAAATGGCTGCAGCGATTGGTCATGAAATACGTAATCCTCTTGCATCTCTAAAAGGATTTACCCAACTACAGCAAGAAAGATACCCAAATACAAACGATTTCTATCCCATCATGATCCAAGAAATAGATCGTATTAACTCAATTGTTAATGATTTGATGTACATTGGAAAACCTAGAGCAGTCAAATTCGAAAAAGCTAGTATTGAGGAAATTATCGCTTATACCCTATCAATCACCCAACAACATGCTGAGAGGCAAGGAATTACAGTTGAAACAATCATAGCTGGGCCTTTACCGCCGATTGATTGTGATAGTAAACAACTAAAACAAGTATTCTTGAATTTAATAAAAAATGCTATCGAAGCAATGCCTGAAGGAGGATGTATAAAAATAAATGTAAAAGTTGTAGAAAAACAGAAAATGTATATTTCTATTCAAGATGAAGGCTGCGGAATTAAGGATGAGAACATTCTTAACTTAGGAGAACCGTTTTTTACGACAAAAGAAGATGGTACGGGACTAGGATTAATGGTAACTAATCAAATAGTTAAAGAACACTTTGGAGAACTTAATATCCAAAGTGAACCTGAAAAAGGGACATCTGTGGAAGTGATTTTACCCATTACTCATTATCCATAAGAGGTAAAGAGATACAGAATAAGTGGTAATATTATACAATTTTCGATAAAATATTTCTATTTTATACATAAATCTTGTTAATTTCCTTGTATTTAAATGAATGTAAATGTTTTATAATGTAGGAAAGTGTCAAAAAAGTATCTGTATTTAGTGAGATTTATTTTATTAAAACTATGACTACCTTTATGAGAGGTTTACTAATGAAAAAATTGATAGATCCTAACATAAGAAATGAAGAGGCCCAGACGTTAAAATGGTTTTTAATTTTATTTTATATAATAACTATATCCTTTGATATAGTTTATAATTTCCTCACACCTAAAGATGATACAACAGGGAAAATATTTTACTGGGTATATTTATTTATGTTTGCATTAATCCCAGTAGCGCAACACCTTATAAAAAAGCAAAAATCTTACTATGTAAAATATATCTATTTTAGTAGTTATATACTAATCACAATTATAAACGAAATCATTACTTATAGTGGTCACGCAGATGTCTATAAGGGTGGTAGTGCAGGAGAGATTTACTGGCTATTACTATCACCTATTTTTGTAAGTAAGCCATTTATGATAGTTGCTTCAGTTGGATTACTTTTGAAATATGTTTTTATTGGATTAGTTATCAAACCCCCAATAGTATACCTAGCAATTTTATTAGTGAGTACGTTATCTGTATTCTCATTTGTCCTATTATCCCGTTTTCAAGCCTATGTAAATGCAATAAAAGCATCGTATGATCAACAGCTTACTGGTATTGTAAAGGGAGTAATAGCTACTCTTGAGCTTAAAGACCCTTATACAAGGGGCCATAGTGAACGTGTGGCGAGCTATGCTCTTGAACTAGCAAGAGCCACTGAGAGATATTCGGAAGAAGAGTTAAAGTCATTTGAATTTGCTTGTCTACTTCATGATATTGGGAAGATTCATATACCAGATCAAATCTTAATGAAACCTACGAAGCTTACAACAGAAGAATATGAAATTATTAAATCTCATACTAATGTGGGAGCTGAAGCAGTTTCAAAAGTTATTCAATTAAATAGTAGTATTGAAGTTATTCGCTCACATCATGAACGTTGGGATGGTAAGGGGTATCCAGACCAATTAAAAGGTGATGACATTCCATTCCTTGCCCGAGTTGCAGCGGTAGCAGATGCCTTTGATGCAATGACATCCAATCGATCCTATAGAAACGCATTATCCGTTGATGAAGCTTACAAACGGATAGTAGATGGTAGAGGCACCCAGTTTGATCCTGAATTAGTGGATTTATTTCAAAAGACTTATCCAGTATGGAAAAAACTCCATGATAAATCTGTTAAAGAGATAAATGTAGAAAATGCTATTGTTAAGTAAGCAACTAATTTAAGGAGGTGATTTCCTTGAAAATTCGTAAATTAAAAAAGATTAAGGTGACGGGTTGTTGGATTTGTTTTTGGGGATAAGTTTTTTACAGGATGCTAGCAATATTCATAGTATCCTGTTTTTATTTATAGAATCCTAGTTAGGAACGGTGTTAAAATGGAGATTACACTTAGTTCAATTCTTACATTAGTCACCATTGAAATTAGGGAAGAGAAAAAACACTATATAATAGAAGATATAAATTCCGGCGAGTACTATGAATTGCCGAAGATTTGTATTGATGCTATTACTCTGATAAATAATCGTGAATCTTTAGGGAGTATCGAGCACTCACTTAAGGAAGAATATCCAAACGAAGAAGTAGACCTCATTGATTTTGCTGAACAGCTGCTACAGCTTCAGCTCATTGCTGAAATTGACGGAGTAAAAGTAATTTTACCAGAGAAGAAAAAAGAACATTTGGGTTTCCAGTGGATTTCACCTATACTAGGGAAATTCTTTTTTAATAAGACGGCAATGATTTTCTATGTTGGTTTATTCATTATTAATGTGTTCTTGTTAATAAACAATCCAAATCTTTTCCCACACTACAGGGATATCTTCATATTTGATTACATGGTATTAAATATCATAACGTGGCTTGTGGTGACATTTTGTACCGTGCTTATCCATGAATTTGGTCATATTCTAGCAATGAGGGCAAATAATCTCACTACTAGATTAGAAGTTGGCCACAGGTTAATATTGGTCGTCCTTGAGACAGATATGTCTTCAGTTTGGAAACTGCCATCTAAAGATCGAAATGTTTTATATCTGGCTGGTCTTTGTTTTGATATGGTTATTCTCTTCGCTGCCTTACTTAGTCAGGTGATTTTTACAAATGGATCAGGGATTTTCCTGAGTATCATGTCGCTCGTAGTATTAGATACCTTTATTCGTCTCGTATATCAATGCTGTATTTACATGAAAACCGATTTATATTACTTCTTTGAAAATGTAACTGGCTGTTATAACTTGATGGAAAATGCCCAACAGATGATTAAAAGATGGTATCCTTTTCTTAAATCCCAGAAAACGGAAGAAGTTGTTTTCGAAGGGGAAAGAAGGATGATCTTCACCTACTCCATTTTTTATTTCATTGGCGTAGTTCTAACGCTCAGCTTATATGTTGTTTTTTATGTTCCACAATTATTGTTTGCCGTGAAAAGGGTTATGCCAGGCTACTTGGAAGGGCCGACCTCTCTTCCATTTTGGGATGCAACTTTATTCACAGTGCAAATGTTATTTGGATTGATCTTGTTAATTTATTCTTGGAGGAAAAAATATCTTCTTCGAGAGCGATAATTCTTCTTTGTGACAGACTTTTGTCTAAAATTGAATAACTAGGGGTTTTTTCCCCCCATGATAGGGGAGTTCCCCTATATAGATAACACTGCTGTTTTTCTTACAATTAGAGTAAGAAAACGGAAGTGTTATTTTTTTTATAGGAGGAACTCCAAATGCAAGCGAATATCTCAACGACTAAAAACCAAGGACGTTCGGTCAATGATGCATTTGCATCACATTTTGCTAAATCAATGTTTTTAACGGTTGTCGGACTTGTGATTTTAACCTTTATCGGCACAAGAATGTTTACACATGTCGACTTAAATCTATATGGATATATGATTGGAACGATCGTATTTATCGGCGGTTTCTTCTACCGATTTATTGCTTGGGGCGAAAGACCACCAACTAAAATCTTTATTAAAAAGGGTTTGAAGCTCATTTTTAGAAAAAGCACACCTAAAACGGCTGTTAGCCATTTAGCGATTTATGATTTCATCCGCAACCGGGGAATTTACCGCTGGGTTCAGCATATTTTAATTGGATGGGGCTGTGTGCTTGCTTGCCTTGTCACTTTCCCACTCGTCTTTAGCTGGATGTACTTCACAATGGAAGACAATGGCTACTATACAATTGTGTTATTCGGAATGAATATTATGCAGGTTAAGGCAGATGGAATCATCGGCTGGTTATCCTATAATGCGTTAAATATTGCAGCGATTATGGTTACGGCCGGTGTTTGTATGGCTCTTTACCGCCGTATGAGAAATATGCAAGCAAGAGCGGAACAAAAGTTTATGTATGATTTCTTGCCCCTGTATCTATTATTGTTTATTTCCATTACTGGACTTTTATTAACAGTCCAAAACGTATTTCTACATGGCTGGATGCAGCCACAGATGTCAATCATTCACCAATTCTCAGTCATAGTTACTTTAATCTACCTGCCATTTGGAAAGCTTGCTCATATTCCTTTCCGTCCAATGAGCGTGTTTGCAAGAAACTACCGTGAACATTATGGAGAACAACATATGAAAGAATGTAAGGTATGCGGAGAGAAGTTTGTATCAGTTGAACAATCAAACGATGTAATCCAAGTATTGGGAGTCAATGAGATGGAATTCGATATGAAGGATGGCTTCAATCTTGCAGAATTATGTCTTCCATGTCGTAGAAAATATCGTATTTCAAGATTCTCAGGATTCGCAACGCACCAAGTGAAGGTCAAGGAGGCAAATCAGAATGCAAAGGGATAAGTTTTTTAAAGAAATAGAAAATGTACGTCATCCAAATGAAACGCTCGTAAAAACACACTGCAGCTATTGTGGAATGCAATGCGGGATGAATTTACGTGTAAATACAAAAACAAACAAGATTATTGGGGTTGAACCACGTTATGATTGGCCGGTAACGGTTGGAAAGATGTGTCCTAAAGGGGTAACGGCTTACCAACAAACAAATCATGATGATCGGATCTTAAAACCATTAATTAGAGACGATGCGTCTTTAAAGGGTACAAAAGAAGGTTTCCGGGAAGCAACTTGGGATGAAGCTTATGATTTAATTGCGAAAAAGTTCGGCGAGCTACAAGAAAACTACGGGAAAGATACATTATCTGTTTTCAGTGGTGTATCCATGACCAATGAAAAATGTTATTTAACCGGAAAATTTGCTCGTGTTGCTATGCAAACACGTTATATTGACTACAATGGCCGATTCTGTATGTCTAGTGCGGCAGGTGGCTTCCTTCGTTCTTTCGGAGTGGATCGTGGTTCGACACTACCATGGACAGATATCCACGAAACAGATTGCTTGTTTATTGCGGGAAGTAACACGGCTGAATGCCATCCGACTTCGATGTTCCGTGTTTGGCATGTACAAGAGAGAGGTGGTTACTTAATTGTAGCTGATCCTCGTGAAACACCAATTGCGAGAAGAGCAGATGTTCATTTGGACTTAAGACCAGGAACAGACTTAGCACTTGCGAACGGAATCTTAAATTTATTAATACAAAATGGTTTTGCAGATGAAGAATTTGTTAACAAACATACAAATGGTTTTGAAGAAACAAAAGAATTAGTGAAAGAATTCACTCCTGAATATACAAGTCAGATTACTGGTGTTGCTCCAGAGAAGATTATTCGTGCAGCTGAAATTTACGGTAAGGCACCAAATGCTGTTGTCATGTTTGCTCGTGGAATCGAGCAGCAGCATAAGGGTGTGGATAATGTATCAGCCTACACAAACATGGCGCTTGTCACTGGGAAAATTGGCCGTCCAAAATCAGGTGTCGCGACATTTACAGGTCAGGGGAATGGTCAAGGTGGACGTGAGCATGGACAGAAGTCAGATTTACTTCCTGGCTATCGTAAACTTACTAATCCAAAACACGTTGAAGAAGTGTGCCAGGTTTGGGGAATCACACCGGATGAAATGCCAAAACCAGGTGTTTCAGCATATGAAATGTTTGAATTAATGGAGCAAAAAACAATCCGAGGGTTGTATCTACTTTGTTCAAACCCAGCTGTATCTGCACCAAACTTAAACTTTGTTCGTAAAGCGATGAAAGGCTTGGACTTTATGGTTTGTGCAGATTTCTACCTTTCAGAATCAGCTGAATTCGCCGATGTTATTCTCCCAAGTGTGACTTGGTCTGAGGACGAAGGGACAGTAACAAATATTGAAGGCCGTATTATCAAGATTAATAAAGCACAAGAGCCAATTGGTGAATCAAAGCCAGACTGGCAGATGCAGGTAGAACTTGCGGAGCGCCTTGGAAGAGGAAAGTATTTCTCTCATTTAAAAACAGCAAGAGATGTAGCCGATGAGTTCCGCTTAGCATCAAAAGGTGGCTATGCAGATTATTATGGTGCCACATGGGATAAGATTGAAAAGCAAGATGGTGTATTTTGGCCTTGTAAAGATGAAAATGACAAAGGAACTCCACATATGTTCTTAGATAAGAAATTCTATCATCCAGATGGGAAAGCAAAAATTTGTGCCCTACCTTACCGTCCACCTGCTGAAGAGCCATGTGAAGAATATCCGCTTCGCTTAACAACAGGCCGTGTGGTGTATCATTATCTATCTGGAAATCAAACACGCCGAATTCAATTTTTACGTGATATGTGTCCAGAGCCATATGTAGAAGTACATCCAGAAACAGCAGCTAAATACAAGATCGAGCATGAAGAATATGTTCTTCTTTTTACTCGTAGAGGCAAAGCAGAATATAAAGTGAAAATTACGGAAGCCATTAGAAAAGATACGGTATTTGTTCCATACCATTTCGGTCACGATAAATCTATTAATCTCTTAACCATTGCGGCTCTTGATCCAATTTCTCGGATGCCGGAATTCAAAGCGTGTGCCGCACAGATTGAAAAACTAGAAATGAAGAAGGTGCAGTAAATGAAAAAGAGGCTATATTTAGAACTTGAAAACTGTATAGGATGCCGCTCCTGTTTGGCGGCTTGTACACAGTGCGGAGGACATGAGGAACGTAACCGTAACTATGTTTACGATGTGAACCCGCTTGTTAACCGTCAAACGATGCCTCTTATGTGCCTTCACTGTGTGAATCCAGCATGTGCAAGAAGCTGCCCGGCACAAGCCATTCAAATTCACGAAACAGGTGCCGTACTATCGGCTCTTGTGGAAAAGTGTATTGGCTGTCAAAACTGTACGATTGCCTGCCCATACGGTATACCGAAGTTTGATACCGAGCAGAATTTAATGTATAAGTGCGATCTATGTATTGACCGTACAAAGGATGGCATCCCGCCAATGTGTGCGAGTGTGTGTCCATCTAATACTCTTCAATGGTTAACCGATGAAGAAATTGAAGCAAAACAAAAGCAGTTTAATTTAGATAATGGTAAGTGGGTAACAAGCATGCCTTATTTAGAAGGCGAAACAAACGTAAAAGTGAATCTTCCTGGTATTTTACAGGGCGTCACTAAATTGTTTTAGGAGGGATTAACATGACTGATAAGAATAATAAAATCCCGTTCGAAGAAGATAACTATACTCATAATATAAACCGCAATAACGAAAGAAAATTAGACCGTCGTGGATTTATGAAAACATTGGTTGGAGCTGCAGGAGTATTTGCCGTTTCCTCTCTTCCATGGGGAGTGTTAGCAGCAAAAGAATTGAATGGGCTAGGAGACAAAAAATATCCAAAGCAGAAAATTGTTGATGTAAAGGCTTTACCAATTGGAGATGCGGTTGACTTTGCATTCCCAGGTGAACATGACAGCGCGATTTTAATCAGACTGTCTGAAAAAAAATACGTTGCCTACCAAAATGCTTGTACACATCTACGTTGTCCTGTGTTTTGGAAAAAGGATGAAGGCGAAATGCTATGTCCGTGCCACCATGGTAAATTTGACGTAGAAACGGGGGCGCCAATTGCCGGTCCGCCTAGACGTCCGCTTCCTGAAATTTATGTAAAAGTAGAAAACGGTGCCGTTTATGCCGTGGGGGTGAAGCGTTATGAAGCGTAGTTATATCCCTGTGGCATTTCTACTAGCCGTATTGATGCTCAATATTATTTTTACACAATATATGGTTCATCAATATTTCTACGAAAATTATACAAATACGATTATTGCTGCTGTCATTAACGTGGTCTTATTTCCAGTCGCAATCCTCATTTATAAAAAAGGTGTGAAGGTCAATGACTAGTGAAACATATATAGATTTTTGTTTCGTCCGTCCGGAAGCAGGCGATTTTATTACAGAAATTGATGAGTTATTGAAGAGTACCTTTGCAAAAAAACGGTTGAATTGGTTTTTGGAAGAAAAAAAGATAGATGGAGCAGAAATGGTTGTGGCTGAAATTAAAGGGATGAGTGATTGGTCATCCGAGGAGGAAACCATTCAGTACATCGAGGAAAATGCTGGCGAGAAATTTTGGGAGTATCTTCAGGGCTATAAGATGTTCATCTATCCTGTATTGAGAGGGTGTAATAGCTGTGGAACTCATTAAGTTAGAGGATGTAGAACGATTTGTGGGTGTACCTGTTGAAATTGCCATTCAAGACTCCGAGGGTGGAGATCAAGCTCCAACGGTCAAAAAAACAGTGAAAAAAGTGCAATACTGTCCAGATGGCACTCATATTCGTTACTATTTTGACGATTTCTATTTTCTCGCGGTGCCGTTAGCAAGTGAGGTAAGTCAGTCAGAGAATCAATGGTCTGCATTTGACCAGGAAAGCGGCTTAACATATACAGTAAAAAAGGTTCAGGTCTTTTAAAAAGAACCTGCCTTTTTTTATAAGGAAAAGTAGGAGGTGCAAAATGGATCAATTGAGATCAAAACAGCAGCAGATCAGCTCATATATTATTCAGTCACAAGAAGAAGAAATTAAACGAATCGCTTTGGAACTGCACGAAGGCGTCGGACAAAATCTGTATAGTATATTAACCGGGTTACAGTTTATTGAAACAGGTGCAAACGAACCGTTCATGAAAAATTATGTCCGCGAAATGTCGCAGTTGATAGAGAAGACAATCCAGGAAATAAGGCTGCTGTCTGTGGAATTGCATCCGCCTACCCTAACCACTCTCGGTTTACTTTCCGCAATGAAGAGCTATATTAAGTTATATACTTCCACCTTTGGAATTCTTGTAGACCTAGAATCCACAGGTGAAGAGAAAGACATTCCAGAGAAAACGAGTATTACAGTATTCCGTGTATGCCAAGAGGCGCTTGCGAATATTGCTAAATATGCAGATACCAGCAATGTGAAAATGAATTTTATTTGGTTTGAAAATATGTTAAAAATTACCATTAATGATTATGGCAAAGGATTTCGACCAGAGGAACAAGACGAAAATCATCCATCATCAGGGCTTGAAGCTATGAAAGAAAGAATGCTTCTAACTGGCGGACAGTGTAACATTTCCTCTAAAATAGGAGAAGGAACATGTATAGAACTATCTCTTCCGTTATTAAATAGGGAATAAAGGGGAGCTAAGAGTGATAAAAATCCTGCTGGTTGATGACCATGCCGTAGTTCGAATGGGCTTAAAAATGCTACTAAACACAAATCCAGAAATGGAAGTGATTGGTGAAGCATCGGAAGGCAATGAAGGGATCAAAAAAGCCTTGAAGCTTAATCCAGATGTGGTAGTCATGGATTTAAGTATGCCTCATGGAAAAGATGGGCTGTCGGCAACGACAGAATTAAAAAAGCAAAAGCCAGAGATCAACATTTTAATCTTAACGATGCACGATGATGAAGAGTACCTATTTCGTGCCATTCAAGGGGGAGCATCGGGCTGTATTCTAAAAAGCGCCCCACATGATGAGCTCATGTCAGCCATCGAATCTGTTGCAAAAGGGGATGCGTATCTTCATCCTTCTGCAACAAAGCGATTAATGGAAGAATATCTAAGTAGTATGAAACAAGATGGTAACGATACGTATAATCTTTTATCTGAGCGTGAGAAAGAAGTCTTAACCTTGACAGCAAAAGGGTACGCCAATAAAGAAATTGCGGAACAACTTGTCATCAGCGTGAAAACAGTGGAGACCCATAAAGGCAAATTAATGGAAAAACTTCAGATGAAAACGAGACCTGAACTGGTGGAATATGCAGTTAGAAAAGGGTTGTTAGGCTATGGCATATAAGGAGAATAACGTGAGATGAATGAGATAAAAGAAATTCCCGCGGTGATTGAGGTATGTAATCAGCTATTGACTGAGGTTAATTGCGATTTTGTTTCCTTGGCCCTACAAAATGAAGTGGGTCCTGATGTAAGATGGCATTATGCATCGGGCAATCTAAATGAGAAATACAAAAGAATAACCGTTCGTTTTGGAAAGGGTATCGCTGGAAAAATTATCTCAAGTGGCAGTCCAATGATGATGACTGATTTTCCAAACGGCATCCTTGGAAAAGTGACCGATCATCCCATTATGCTTGCTGAAAAACTTGTATCCGCCTACGCGGTCCCTTTATTTTTTAATTCTGTTCCAAAAGGGGTATTGCTGATCGGAAATAGAGAATCAACCGTATTTACTGAAGTTGAACAGCAAAAGGTATATGATTCCGCAATAACCTTGGAACAGATATTAAAGGACCAAATCCTATTATAGATGCAGGAGGTAGTTATGGAAAAAGAAATGGACCAGCCTGCAGACAAGCTAGCAGACCTTGAATTAGAGTTAAAAAAATCCATGCAGGAATTGGTAGATATAAAGTTTGCTCTTGATGAATCTTCGATCGTAGCCATCACGGATTCTCGGGGGACTATTACATATATAAACGATAAATTCTGCCATATCTCTAAATACTCTAGAGAAGAGTTAATGGGCAATGACCATCGAATCCTAAATTCTGGATATCATTCTAAGGAATTTTTCAGAGAGATGTGGAGAACTATCGGAAACGGAAACGTTTGGAAGGGTGAAATCTATAATAAGGCAAAAAATGGTGAGTATTATTGGGTAGATACGACCATCGTTCCTTTTTTAAACGAGCAGGGTAAGCCTTATCAATATTTAGCTATTCGCTATGAAGTAACGGCAAGGAAAAGGATAGAACAGGAACTTCAAAAGATGATGACAACGATTATTGATGTGCAGGAGGAAGAGAGAAAGCGGTTCTCCAGAAACTTGCACGATGGCATTGGACAAAACCTATACAGTCATCTAATTACAATTAATCGTTTAATGGCTGAACTCGACCATCCATTGCTTCAGCAAATGCAAAAAGAAGCGACCCAATTAATTGAAGAGATTCGTGAAATCTCGTGGGAGCTTCGGCCATCAGTCCTTGATGACCTTGGATTAGTGCCGGCGATTCGTTCTTTCCTTTCTCGGTTTTCTGATCATTACAATATCGATGTGTATTTTGATTGTGTCTTAAATCGCCGCCTCCATATTAATATTGAGCTGACGATTTATCGGATTATTCAGGAGGCATTAACAAATATCAGAAAGTATGCTGAAGTTTCAGAGGCAAAGGTGACAATTAGAGAAATGGATGACCATATCAGGGTGATGATTGAAGATCAAGGTGTAGGCTTTGATAGGAATAACCAGTCCTCTGGTGTGGGACATTTTAGTATGGATGAGCGCGCCCGGTCGGTAAACGGTGAGCTAACCATCGTTTCATCAATTGGAAAGGGAACAAAGATTATTTTAGAAGTTCCAATTTTAATAAGCAAATAGAAAAGGCTGACTCCTTACATCTTGGAGTCAGCCTTTATATTATATTTTAAATGAACTCTTCAACGAAACAATTCTGTTAAACACAAGCTTATCTACTGTCGTATGTTTCGGATCCACGTTAAAGTAACCATGTCTAAAGAATTGGAACTTTTCCTGTGGTCGGCTTTCCTTCATGTTTGGCTCAACGAAGCCTTGTAACACCTCAAGGGAATTTGGATTGACATGATCTAGGAAAGTTTTTCCTTCATCACTTTCATCCTTATCTGCATCTAAAATGAGTGGCTCATACAGGCGGAATTCAGCAGGAACAGCATGAGTAGATTCTACCCAATGAATCGTTCCTTTTACCTTTCTTCCAGTAAATCCTGTTCCACTCTTTGTTTCAGGATCGTACGTGCATCGTAGTTCGACTACTTCACCATTCTCATCCTTAATGACTTCCTGACAGGTAATAAAATATGCATTTTTGAGGCGGACCTCATTGCCAGGGAACAGACGGAAGTATTTCTTTGGAGGCTCCTCCATAAAATCGTCTTTTTCAATATAAATTTCACGAGAGAATGGGATTTTCCGCATACCCATTTCAGGATTCTCAGGGTTAATTTCCGCATCCAGCAATTCAATTTGACCTTCTGGATAATTGGTGATAACCACCTTCAACGGATTAATGACACCCATCGTACGTGGTACCTTTAATTTTAAATCCTCACGAACAAAATGCTCGAGCATTTGCGAATCAACCGCACCAGAACCCTTATGAACGCCAGTTTCACGAACAAACGCACGAATCGATTCAGGTGTGAAACCTTTGCGTCTCATCCCAGAAATAGTTGGCATACGTGGGTCATCCCAGCCATCAACAAACCCTTCCTCGACCAATTGCTTCAGTTTACGTTTACTCATAACTGTATTCGTTACATTCAAACGGCCAAACTCAATTTGCTGTGGTGTGCTTTCCATTTCGCATTGTTCAACCACCCAGTTATAAAGAGGGCGTTGATCCTCAAATTCGATCGTACAAATGGAGTGAGTAACCCCTTCAATCGCATCTTCAAGTGGGTGAGCAAATGCGTACATCGGGTAAATACACCACTTATCACCTGTGTTATGATGGGTCGCATGCGCAATACGGTAAATAACAGGGTCACGTAAATTGATATTTGGTGATGACATATCAATTTTCGCACGAAGAACCTTTTGACCATTATCATATTCACCCGCACGCATCTTTTCAAATAACTCCAGGTTTTCCTCAATAGTACGGGTACGGTAAGGACTGTCTTTCCCTGGCTCTGTCAATGTTCCACGGTATTCACGAATTTCATCTGCAGACAAGTCATCCACATAGGCTAGTCCTTTTTTAATTAAAAGAACGGCACGATTATACATCTCTTCGAAATAATTGGATGCAAATAATAAGTTATCCCATTCGAATCCAAGCCATTTAACATCTTCCTTAATGGAGTTTACATATTCGATATCCTCTTTTAACGGATTGGTATCGTCAAAACGTAAATTAGTCAGCCCGTTAAACTCATCAGCCAAGCTAAAGTTAATGAATATAGATTTAGCATGGCCAATATGTAAATAACCGTTCGGTTCTGGCGGGAAACGAGTGACGATTTTATTGTGCTTTCCGGATTCTAAATCTTTTATCATGATATCCTTAATAAAATTTGATGTGTGATTGTCCACCCTTTTCAACCTCTTTCATCTTATCTATTATCTATTATCTATAAATACCATAAATACTGATATTTTTCCATTGTTCCCAACTATTCTTGCACAAAACTAATTGGTAATAAAAAAATATTTTCTTAAAATTAGTAAGCAGGTCTTTAATGCGTTAAAATGATAAGTTGAAAAGTACATAATTGAAAGAGGTAATAAGATGATTAACTTTGCTACAGTTGGTACAGGATGGATTACGGACTCTTTTATCCAAGCAGCAAAACTCAGTGGGGAGTTCCTGTTAGTAGGGGTTCATTCACGCACAGAAGAGAAAGCGAAGCAGATGGCCGACAAGCATCAGGCTGCTTATTTTTATACAAATCTAGAGGAGATGGCCAAAAGTGAAGAAATTCAAGCAGTCTATATTGCCTCTCCTAATTCACTTCACTACGAACAAGCACTAACTTTCTTAAAAAATAAAAAGCATGTTATCTGTGAAAAACCTATTTTTTCAAATTCGGCTGAATTGGAAATGGCGTACAAGACGGCAGAGGAAAATGGCGTTTACTTAGTAGAAGCTATCCGTAATATTCATACACCTAATTTCCATATCCTTAAGGAAAAATTGGCAATGGCGGGGCCACTGCGAAGTGCGATGTTACCATATATCAGTTATTCATCTCGTTATGATTTACTCTTACAAGGAGAAGAACCGAATATTTTCTCAGCTGCCTATTCTGGAGGAGCACTTGTTGATTTAGGTGTGTACCCACTTTATTTAGCAGTCTGCTTATTTGGTGAGCCTAAGAACGTCACCTATCAAGCCGTGTTACTCAGAACTGGAGTGGATGGCAGCGGGACACTTGTATTAGAATATGAAGGTTTTGTATGTACCATCCTTTGCTCTAAAATATCCCATTCAGAGCTTCCATGTGAAATTCATGGCGAAAAGGGAAGCTTCTTACTCGAAGATGCGGCACCGATTTCAGAAATTAAATTTATCGATAGCCATTCGAAGGACAGTCAGATTTTGAGTGTGGACCAAGAAGAACAAAACATGGTTTATGAATGTTTAAGTTTTGCCAAGATCATTGAAACGAAGAATGATGAGGAATATACTCGGTTGAAAAATTGGAGTCAGATGGTCCTTAGTATCACTGAAGAAGCACGTAAACAGAATAATATTATTTTTTCTACAGAAAAGTAAAAAATGCCAGTGGAGCTGTTAAATCCACTGGCATTTTCTTATGCAGCTTTCCCTAAATCACGTGCTTTGCTAGGTGATGAAGTGCGATGAATCTTTTCCCAAACCAATCCAGCTAATGCGCCGACGAGCGCAGGAACAACCCAGCTTAAGCCCACAGAAGCAAATGGTAAACTGCTCATAAATGTTTCTAAAAAACTCATCTTTACTCCAAACATTTTTAAACCATCATACAAACTAACCAATCCAGTAAAAAGCATGGACAGGGCATACACCTTTTGTGAACCGCCGAAGAAACGATGAAAAAAGGCAAGTGTAACTAGAACAATGGTTAACGGATAAGCCATAACTAAGAATGGAACAGAGATCGTAATGATCTGGTTTAATCCAAGATTGGCAATTAAAAAGCTTGCTACTGTAACTAAGGTAACCACTAATCGATAACTAAGCTTCGGTGCCACCTTTGAAAAATACTGACCACATGCAATAGTTAAGCCGACACAGGTGGTAAAGCAAGCAAGTGTAAAAATGACCCCAAGAAGGACTTTTCCGCTGTTGCCTAACAATAGGGTGGATGCGGAGGAAAGAATAGCCGTTCCATTATCAAATGTACCGTAACCCGCCATTTTTGCACCCAATAAACCAATGGCGACATAAACAAGAGCAAGAGCTGTACCGGCAACCAAGCCAGCTTTAACTGTATAAGAAGTTAGTTCTTTTTTGCTAGATACACCTTTTTGTTTAAGTGTAGTTAAAACAACAATCCCAAAGGCAAGGGCGGCTAAGGCGTCCATTGTTGAATAGCCATCGATAAAGCCTTTGAAAAGGGATGCAGATTGATAATTTTCTACCGGTGCTTGAAATGGTTTATCTAACTTTAAAAAACCAGTGACACACAGGACAACAATGGATAATAACAGGGTTGGTGTAATAAAGCGGCCCATGTAATCAACGACTTTAGATGGATTTAAGCTTAGTAAGTAAACCAGCAAGAAGAAAACTGCTGTAAAACCTAATAATAGCATGGATTGACTAGCAGAAACATGACCGAGAAAAGGTTTGAATCCCATTTCAAATGCAACATTCGCATTTCTAGGTACACCGAAGAACGGTCCGATGGATAAATAAACGACAACGGTAAAAATAGGACCAAACCATGGGTGCACCCGGCTGCCTAGTGTGTTTACGCCGTCTTTTACTAGTGCAATAGCCATTAGAACTAACAGTGGAAGTCCCACAGCGGTAATAATAAATCCAGTGATGGCCGGCCAGAAAGATGTTCCAGAGCCCATTCCTAAAAAGGGTGGGAAGATTAAGTTCCCTGCACCAAAAAACATTGAAAATAGCATTAAACCAACAAATAACGTATCCTTCTTCTTCATCTTTCTCTCTCCTTTTTCTGAAACAATTTTTATCCAAAACAAAAAGCCCGCCCCTATGGATAGGGACGAGCTAGCTCGCGTTACCACCCTACTTCCGCAATAAATAAAAGCAATTGCGGCTCTCGATCAACGTACCATCATACGTGTCCCATGTTAACGGCGGGCAGGTCGGCAAAGGCTTACTACAATTTTGGGCCTTGCATCTCGGAGATGATTTTCACTTAGTTCCTGACACCGGCTTCCACCAACCGCCGGCTCTCTGAGGTACAAGAAATTTAAGCTACTCTTCTCGTCATCGATTTTAATAATTTTAAAAGATTCTAATAAATATGAATAAAGCAATTATATTATTTTTAAATAATTTTGCAACCCTTTTTTTAAAAAAAATAAAGGTAATCGTTTACATAGTGAAAATCATTTTTGACAGAATTAAGTTGCTAATGTGACATCTTTATGAAATGAAACAGTTCGATGATTAATATCACATACCCTGTTTTTACCGTTCTTTATAGTAAAAGTAATGGAAGAATGGAGGAAATGTGATGAAATCAAAAGCATGGTATAAAAAACAGTTGAAGCGAAAGCCCATTACCATCACAAGATATGTGGTTCAGTCTGTTTTTTTATTATTTTTACTATATGTAGGTGTGCAGTTCTACCGCTTTTATATGTACTTTGAAACGCTTGGAGAAACCACCTTTGTTGAAAGACCTGCTGCGGTTGAAGGCTTTTTGCCAATCAGTGCACTAGTTGCATTAAAGGTTTGGATTAATAATGGGGAATTCGATCAGATTCACCCGGCAGGTCTAGTCCTATTTACCTTTTTTGTAGGAGCAGGAATCATCTTCCGTAAATCCTTTTGTAGCTGGTTCTGTCCTGTTGGGACGATTAGTGAGTGGACGGCAAGGCTAGGAAAAAAGATATTTAAAAGGAATTTTGAAATTCCCACGTGGCTAGCATGGCTTTTATCACCTATCAAATATTTATTGCTCTTGTTCTTCTTGAGTATGGTCATACAAATGTCCACCTATAGTGCAAAAGCTTTCCTAGAGTTGGATTATAATAAAGTTTCTGATGTAAAGATGTTGCAATTCTTTTTAACTATTGGCGGAACAGGTTTAACCGTTATTGCAGTGATTTTTATTCTGTCGTTATTCTTTAAAAACTTCTGGTGTCGTTTCCTTTGCCCGTATGGAGCATTAATTGGTCTTGGTTCCATATTTAGAATTACAAAGATTCGTAGAAATGAAGAGACCTGCACGAATTGCGAAATGTGTACAAAGGTATGCCCGCAGAGGTTAAAGGTCCACAAGGTGGAAGTAGTTAATTCACTTAACTGCACGGCGTGTATGTCCTGCGTGGAAGCTTGTCCTGTTAAGGATACGTTAAATATGACGGTTGTAAATAAAAAGGTCAACAAATGGTTTATTCCTGTCGCTTTCCTAGTGATGTTTATTTTAGTCGTAGGTATTGCAAAACTTACCGGTCATTGGGATACCATTATTTCTTATGAAGAGTGGAAGCAACTGATTCCCGATGCTAATTATGTAGGCCATTAAACTTAAAGAAATGAGCAACCTGTTATGGGTTGCTTATTTTTATGGTTAATAAGTCTGAAAATTTAGAAATAAAGGTTGCGGAATGGAAGTAGCTACCATTATTATGAAACTATATTTGAAAATTAAGGAGGGGCTTAAACAAGCTATGGCCAAAGCAATTGAGGGGTATTCTTTGCCTGAATTAATGAAGCTGATTGAAACAGTGTTAAATGAAAATCCGACTCCGATTGAGGGCGTCTCAGCAAGCTATCAATTTACGATTGAAGGTGAAGAAGAGGGAGCTTATCAGCTGCAAATCGATTCTGGAAAGGCACTTGTAAAAGAACAGAGCGAACCACCAGCTGATTGTACCTTATTGATGTCATTAGCTGATTTTCAGAAATTTTTGTTGGGGAAATTAAATGGTACCATGGCATTTATGACGGGAAAATTAAAAATCAAAGGGGATCTTAGTAAGGCAATCAAAATCGAAAGCCTTCTCCGACAATATGACCTAAAAGAGCATTTATAAAGTCTCTAGATAAACACCCAGTTTACTTTTTTCATATACATATAGAAAAGTAAACTGGGTGTGTTGTTATGTTTGAAAGTAATCTTCAACTAGTGAAATGGATTCAATCCTGCCTTCCCACTGGATCAGAATTACAGAATGTCCTTCGATCTGATGATTTGGATGGTGATGGAATAAATGAAGTGTTTGGAATGTACCGTTACCATCAACAGCTTTATTTATATGTATTAAAAAACTATGCGGGCCAGTATTGGTTCTATTATCCGCTATCAAATGAGATAGTTACTAAAGCCATCCGAGCACTCTCTAATCCTCAAGAAGAAAGGGCTGTCTACCTCTTTCCTGCGCCAATTAAAGAGGTTGGAGGCACCAAGTGGGGCTATATTAATGCGAAAGGGAAATTCGTTCTTCCTCCGGCTTATGAAGAAGCCCAGGATTTTCATGACAATGGTTTAGCCATCATAAGGTTATTGGACAAAGCAGGGGTTATCGATTCAAAGGGATATATTATCGTAAAACCCAAATACGATACGATTCAGCCGTTTTCAGAAGGCCGAGCCATTGTTAATGACCGTCAAGGAACTAAGGTTATTGATGAAAGCGGCAAGGAAATTACAGAAAGAGCCTATTCCGTAATTATGCCCGAGTATAAGGAAGGGCGCGTTGCAGCGGCGATAGAGGATGAACATGGTCAGTATGTTTATGGGTACTTGAACAAAAGAGGTAAGGAAGTCATTCCGCTACTCTATGTTTCTACAAGTGAATTTAAGGATGGAAAAGCAATTGTAAAAACGAAGGAAGGGACCTTTCAGTTAATTGATTTAACTGGAAAGGTGCTGAAGTCCTTTCCATATGCATTTGTCGGTAACTATGGTCAAGGTTTACTATCGTTCAAGAAAACGGAAGATGGCAAATTTGGATTTATTGATGAAGAAGGTAGGATCGTCATAGAACCCCGTTTCACTGATGCAGAACCATTTATAGAAGGGCGTGCCATCGTTGCTTTGTCTGAGGGTAACGAAGCACGCTATGGATTAATCAATCAAAAAGGGCATTTTGTTATTAAACCAAACTACAATAATCTAATCAATCTAGGGGAAAATCGGTTTGCGGTTGGTAAGGAAAGGCAGCAAGAACAGCCCTGCATCAAGTCTATTTATGCGCTGGGAGATTCTGATGGACATATTTTAACCGGTTATATTTTTAATGAAATCACTACTTTTGAAGAAGGGGTGGCTTCTGTATCTGATGACCAACATACTTTCTTTATTGATAAAAGTGGAAGGCGAGTGAAGCACCTGCCATTGGTTAACGGGAGTGGAACATTGCAAGTTGAGAAAACAATGATTAAGAGTGAAGTCGATATGCGGTTGCAATATTTTAGTCTTAACGGTGATTTAATATGGAAGCAAAACACTGTGATCCCCCTAACCAAGCAGTACTTCATTTTAGAACAAAAATATCGGCCCAATAAAGATTATTTAGTTTACTATCCACAACTAAGAGGGATTCCTAATCAGGCAGCCGTGAATGCAGCCTTAGCAAAGCTTGCTGGTGTAAAGCCAGTACCGTCCCATACACAGTTGGAATCCAGCTATGATGGTGATTTTGAGCTTCCTTTTTATCAAAAGGATTTACTAGTAATAGAAATTACCGGGTATGATTATGTATCTTGTGCGGCTCATGGTATGCCCATTTCTAAATACGCGCATATCAATCTTAAAACCGGTACTATGTATCAGTTAAAAGATTTGTTCAAGAAGGCGAGCCCGTTCGTAAAAATTATTGGTGACTTCATTGGGAACAAAATCAAAACTGATGCTCAATATTCCTACATCACACCTGATGATTATCATGGAATTAATGAAGACCAGCCCTTTTTTATTAATGAGAAAGGTTTGAATATTTACTTTAAGCCTTATGAAATTGCAGCCTTTGCTGCGGGATTCCCCACTTTTACAATTCCTTTTGAGGAATTGAAGAGCATCATTAATCAAGCTGGAGGATTTTGGAGATCGTTTCATTGATTGGAAGGCGGGAGGATTATTCCTGCCTTTTTCTTTTCAAAGATGTTGAAAATAACAATAGAAAAACGTTGGTGCTATATGAAATAATGTGAATAAATATCATTGGAAATTGAAGGAGTGAATTTCATGAGGATTTACGATATTTCTAGGAAGTTGGAAAAGGGGATGCCGGTTTGGCCTGGGGATACTTCTTTTCAATATGAGGTATCCTGGCCAATGGAGGAAAGCGGATCCGTTAATGTGGGCAGACTTGAATTAAGTACCCATACTGGCACACATGTCGATGCTCCGTTTCATTTTGATAACAATGGAAAAAGAATCATAGAATTGGATCTAAATCTATACATAGGGCCTGCAAGAGTTGTTGACATGACAGGGAAAGATAGCATTGGAGCAGCCGATGTAAAAGACATTAATCTTGATGGAGTCACGAGAATCATATTTAAAACTCTTGCCTGGAAAAATTCCAACCTATTCCCAGAGAAGATTCCCCATATTGAGCAGGATTTGGCTTCATTTTTAGCGGAGAAAGGGATTAGGCTTATTGGTTTGGATGTCCCGTCAGTCGATCCCATCGACAGCAAAGAGCTGCTTGCCCATCATAGTTTAAATCAACACGGAATTCACATCCTGGAATCACTCCTCCTCGATGAAATTGAACCAGGAGATTATGAACTTATCGCTTTGCCATTGCCATTAGTAGAGGGAGACGGAAGTCCAGTCCGTGCAATCCTTCGTAAAAACTAGATAATGAAAAAGAAGAAGCATGCTCATGCTAACGGATTCCGTTCCCTATCGCAAAACTCAAAATTGAATAGAAAAATGTATAACTAATTGCACCGTATTTTGCGGTGTCTTTTTATTTTTTCTCTGTTAATTTATTTTGGCAGGTGTTCTCGTTTAATCGGAGGAATTCCGCTTATTTTGAAAAAGTAGTGGTTTGAAAGTGAAATAGGCGGAGATTTTCCGCCTAAGTAACCTAAAAAGCCTTAAAATCATGGAAATGCATAGTATAGCAGGAAAAAATCCGCCTATTTATAGGGAAATATGTGAATTTCCTGATTTAGCCGGAATCTTTCCGCCTATTTTTCAATGCCATCAATAGCTCAGCTTAAACTGGAGCTATTTGTATGCAAAAATGTAGGGCAATTTGTAGGGGTACACTGGCTATTGTACCCTACATTTTCATATACAAGTTGTACTACAAATTCACTAAAAATTATAACCCAAATCCCTTCATATCAACCAAAAATGACCTGCAAATTGGGATACAATTTGCAGGTCATTTTGCATTACACTTTTAATGTTTGCGATAGCAAACGGAACCCGTTATGCTCATGCTTCGTCTTTTTATCTGGCTATGTTCAAGTTCATTGTTTATTTTATACTTAACATCAATGCTACATAAGCCGTGAAAATAAATAAGACGCTCATCAAAATGGTTAGACTCTTTGGAGCTCTTTTTACAAAAATAATGAACATTAATATGAGAAAAAAGATGGCTACTAGTAACAAACTTACGGATCCGAGACCAAGTGTTACGTGTAATGGAAAAACAACCTCACTCGAATGAAAAAAGCTAAAAAGCGACGAGACACCCTCTGTTTTGAGTGTAATGAATAGATCATGCGGTGGTGATTGCTGTCCTAGTGCCCCAGTAACAGCAAAAAGTAGTAATACAATTACACTCTCAAGCTTGGCCCATGAAAGGGGGTTAAAGGTTGAATCACTGGCCATCTTTTTCCGAACAAGTACACTGTTAATAAAAGCAAATACGAGTAACGGTACGATCGTTAAATGTTTAACCAAGAGGGCTTGCCCGTATGATAATGGCCATGTGTTAGCATAGTCCTTTACATCCATCACAAAGGTCATTAAGGAAATCCCAGTAATGATTGTAATAAGAAAGCAAATCGCAGCCAGCGGAGTAAACCATGTTAAAAACTTTAGCCAATTGTCATGATTTTTTGAGAACCAGCTGACCATCATCAAAACGCCAATCCAAGTGCTAACAGCTAAGAAGTGAGCGGTGTGAGTATAGAAACCAGGCCATTTAGATAGTGAACTGGCGTGACTAGATAAGCCGATGGTTCCAATCAATGCAAGTGTCAGGATTAAACCAGTGATAGACAGGTAAGGTTTTCGCTCCACCTTAATCGGGAGAAGAAATATAAACAATATGATCGAAAGAATTCCTGTTTTAATCCAGGATTTACCTGATTCAAAGTTAGTTAATACCGATTGCAGTGTACTACCTAAACCCAACCCGCCATCAGATAAATATAGAATAATTCTTAGCACAGGCACAAAGGAAAATAGGGCAATTCCAAGAACTGCCCCCAGGATAACCGCTTTTGAGACCTTTATCTCAGGACGGTAGTTTTCGGGTACAAGATTGATAATAAAACTTCCGAGCAACAAGGAAAAACATAAATATAGCAATGCTTCGCTAAGTACATTCAAAATTAACATTTATGCATGCTTCCTTCTAAAAATTAACCAATAGCTCCCTAAGCCAACAATAATAATGAAGGCAACAGAAAACGGGATGACATAATCCTTGAAAGATGGCTCAGCAGGACTAGCTGTTGTCGGTACAGAAGCAGCCTGTTCTTTCCCATCAGTCGACTTAGATGAGGATGCGGTGTCTGTAAGTTTAGCCTCTTCAGTTGATGTTTGCTCATCTTTTTCAGTTGCTGAATCCGCACTACTAACTTGGGCTGTTGAGCTACTTGTCTCAGGCAATTGTACAGTAAAAGAAAGGTCTCCTTCAAGTGGATGTCCATCTGTCCCAATAATCTTCCAGTGAATAGAATAAGATCCGTTTGCAAGATCCTCAGGCAAAACACCCACTAACTGGTCGCCTTTAATTTCAACTGGTAGAGCAATAGTAGCACGGTTTGCATCCGCCAATGTTAATGTACTTGTCGGTTCCAAATTTGTTTCAAACGTAAGCGTAATTTCTTTCAATGATTCCGTAAGCACTGCGCCATCTTTAGGAGAGGAATCTTCTAAATGGGAATGGGCAAACACATTCGTTCCTAATAGAAAAAACAACAGAGCAGTTATTAAAGATATCTTATTAAACATCATTTTCAACTCCGTTATATTATTTAACTGTTGTCATTCTATCACCATTTTCATATTCTTATATCAATTTGCTCGTAAAGTTCACAAACCTGTCGAAATTAGAGTCGGTTTTGCTTGATGTAAATCAATTATTTTCGCAAATAGAGGTGATAAACTTAACCCAATAGTTAATAAAGGGGAGTAGAAAAATATGTTTCAAATCGTAGATAAAAAAGCAGTCATGGATGTTCGGGAAAGAATTGCAAAGGGGGAGCATCCACGACGAGAAATATTAAATTTTATTAAATCAGCACCTGTTGGTACGATCTTTGAAATTCATTTGCCACATCGAGGCGAGCCGTTAATTGGTAGCATTCAATCGTTAGGAATGAATGTGATCGTTAATGAACTTGAACCCATGCATTTCCGGCTCATGGCAGTTAAATTATCTGAGCTTTAGTCCATTCCAGCAATCATTTTTAGTTGGTCCAACTCTAGAAGCTGTATCTGTCTGCGTCCATTCATATTGATCCATTTTTTTGACACGAATGATAAAAGCTTTCTGCTTACTGATTCTGGAGTTGTTCCTATATAGCTGGCTAAGTCCTTTTTTGAAATAGGCAGGGTAAAGGCATCATGACCTGCGTTCATTTTTTCATGAAAAAGAATAAGAACCCTTGCGAGCCGTTGCTCTACTTCCATCAAGCTTAATAATCCAACCGATTCATCTGCTTGATACAAACGATCACTTAAAGCTAATAAGAATCGATAGGTTAAATCAGCGTTCGTCTCCATCGTCTTTAAAAAATCCTTCTTCTCAATCGAGCATATAACCGTATTTCCTACCGCTTCAGCATTTACATTATGTCTATCCTTTCGGAGTAAGGAAGATAAACCAAAGAAGTCTCCAGGAAATAACAACCTAACAATTTGCTCTTTTCCTTCAGCGGACATTTTCGTTAGTTTAATTAACCCTTCATTGATGACAAATAATGTTTCTGAACTCTCCCCTTCATGAAAGATAAACTCTCCTTTTACAAACTGACGGCTCTTGGTGACTTTTTGTAATAGTATAAGATCCTCTTCCTTCAATCCCTTAAAAACAGGAACAGTTGTAAGACACGAAGAATCATGTGTGCAGCAATGTTCACAGCCCATCCTTCATTCAACTCCTATATGACCGTTTTCATTCTATAGGTTCATCATAGCTACTTTTTAGAGAAGATGTAGTGATTTGTATCAATCAATCTTAGTAGGAGCTTAACCTAATTTTGCAAAATGATTGTTTCTTGATTTAGGTCAATGTTATTGAGAATTATTATCAATATAATAAAAGAAAAACAAGAGGTGAGTAGTTCATGCAAGCTTGTTTAATGGTTTATGCCAGTATGACAGGCAATACAGAAGAATTAGCGGAATGGATTGCGGAGGGTATTCGAAAGGCCGGAGGATCAGTGGAAATAAAGGATATTTTAGAGGCAGATGTGACAGATCTTCACAAATATGACGGTATCCTTTTAGGTGCATATACTTGGGGGAATGGAGAGTTACCAGACGAATTTCTAGATTTTTATGATGAAATGGATCTAATAAATATAGCAGGAAAAAAAGCCGCTGCATTCGGTTCCTGTGACTCCTCTTATGAGCATCGAGGTGGGGCTGTAGATTTGTTAATTGCTAAGCTAAAGGAACTCGGCGCAGACGTCGTACAGGATGGTTTGAAAATCGATTTAGCTCCAAATGACTCAGAAAAACAACAATGTATTATGTTTGGTCAGTCGTTTATGGAATCTATTTCACAGATGAGAGGGGCTTGAAAAATGAGTATGATTGAATTAGCTTTAAATGATGTTGCGTGTACAGGGTGTATGGGGAAAATAAAAAGGAGAATCGAAAAGACCACCGGTGTGGAACAAGTAAAGATCCTGTCAGGAACCGGAAAAGTCCAAATAAAATTTAATGAAAATCATATCCAAATAGATGAAATCAACCAGACCATTCATAAATTAACATTACGTTCATTTGATTAAAGGAACTGTTCATTGAAAACAGTTTCTTTTTTTATGGCTGTGTTAAAGAACATTGTTGATACTATACACTGTTGATTGGAGTGGAAGGCGCGAAGACTCCTGTGGGAGTACGGTTCAGGGGAGACCCCGCAGGCGCAAGCGTCGAGGAGGCTCGCCGAAACGCCCACGAACCGCTCGCGCCTGGAGCAGAAATCAACAGAAAAGTTCCAAAAAACATTTTTTATAACGAACAAAAAGTGCGTTATGATATATAATTAGAAGGGAATGACATTAAAAAAATAGATACCGTAATAATTTTTCCTCCCAGATTAATACTAGGCAAAAAGGGAGGAATACATTTGGAAATCGAAAAAGATAGTAAATTTGAGAAAACGTTTCTACCGATGTCATCCATTGGCAATGGCGTGGGTATAGCTGTTCTCCCAGATGTCTTTAGTTATACGGACCAGATTGTCAATCTGATTCTGGTGGGAAACCCAAATAAGACAAATGAATTTGTACTGGTTGATGCAGGTATGCCTAATTCAGCAGAAGAAATAAAGGGAATGGTCCAAGAAAGATTTGGTGAGCATGCAATTCCCAAAGCGATTATCTTAACACATGGCCATTTTGATCATGTTGGTTCGATTGCTGCCTTATTAGAAGACTGGAATGTCCCTGTTTATGCCCACGAAGAGGAACTTCCGTATTTAACTGGACAGAAGGATTATCCTCCTGGAGATCCAAGTGTGGACAGTGGTTTGGTAGCCAAGTTATCACCCATGTTCCCTAATCATGGGATCAATATTAGTTCACTCGTAAACGCACTTCCATCAGATGGATCTGTGCCATTTATGCCTAATTGGCAATGGATACATACACCTGGCCATACACCTGGCCATGTTTCACTATTCCGTGAACAAGATCGGACGCTAATTGCCGGTGATGCGTTTGTTACGGTCAAACAGGAGTCACTTTATAAGGTAATGACACAGACAAAAGAAATTAGTGGACCGCCCAAATACTATACGACCGATTGGGATGCTGCTTATGAATCGGTAAAGAAGCTAGAGGCGCTAAAGCCTCAGGTTGCTGTAACCGGACATGGTTTGCCAATGAGTGGTGAAGAATTGGAAGAAAGTCTTCATTACTTAGTTGAACATTTTAGTGAGATTGGCAGGCCTGAAAGTGGACGATATGTCAATTGATTTTAATTCTCGAGATTGGGGTTGCTATAGGAGCAGCCCTATTATTCCGTTTGACTGTTCGTTAATAAGAACATTTGATTATGAATGTATTAGCATAAGTATAAGTAGATAAACTGGTTACTAATCTAATTTTGATTTAAAGGGGGAGCCAATGAGATTTTGTATATTCCTGCTGATCGCTGGGCTGCTAGATGCTGTTTTAACTCATTTTGGGATTGTTTCTGGATTTGTTACGGAAGGAAATCCAGTGATGAAGGTTGTTATTCATAAAAGCTGGTCTTATTTTTATTTGATTAAAATATCTCTTCCACTGCTATTGCTGGGTTTGTTCTATTTACGGCCATTAAAGGGCTGGACGAAGACTCTCTTGATATCTACCTGTATTTTATATTTTTCCGTCCTAGTGGTTCATGCTGCATGGATGATCCTCTATATTAATACTTCATTTTAATCTATATCTTTGAATCTAGACACTCCACGGTAATTACGATAGTATCAATAAGATATACAAATACTAATAATAAGAAAAATGATTTTTTTATAAAGGAGTACAATATGTTAAATACGTTAAAGCCTTTTTTACAGGAAGCATGGGAAAAATCAGGGTTTCAAACTCCGACTTCGATCCAAGAAACGGCAATCCCACTGATTTTGGAAGGCAAAGATTTAATCGCTGAGTCACCAACAGGAACAGGTAAAACACTTGCTTATTTACTTCCACTGTTAGATAAAATTGATACTGACGTGCAAGGTCTACAAGCTGTTGTACTAGCCTCTTCACAAGAACTAGTCATGCAGGTATATCAGGAATTTCAAAAATGGTCAGAGGGAAGCGGAATCAGGGGCACATCCATTATTGGCGGGGCAAACGTGAAACGACAGCTTGAAAAATTAAAAAAGCGCCCCCAAGTCATTTTTGCTACACCTGGCCGTCTGCATGAATTAATTAAACAGAAAAAGGTGAAAATGCACGAAGTGAAATTGGTTGTCCTTGACGAAGGCGATCAGTTGCTCATTCCAGAACATTTAAACACAGTCCAAAACATTGTTAAATCAACGATGAATGACCGTCAAGTGGTTCTATTCTCTGCGACAATGAAAGCAGCAACAGAAAAATTAGCAAAGGATCTTACAAATGATCAAGAGGTTCTTCGCATTGAAAAGGATGAAATAGCTTCTTCTGGAGAAGTAGAACATATTTATTTTCTATGTGAACCAAGAGATAAAATCAAGCTACTTGAAAAGATTGTCCGCTTGGAGAACAGCAAATCCCTTGCGTTTATTAATGATATTGGTGAGATTCAAGTGTTTAAAGAAAAATTACTTTTTAAAGATCTTTCCATCGGCATTCTTCATAGTGACATGAAGAAACTGGAGCGTCAGGCGGCTTTAAAATCGTTCCGTGATGGTAAAATGAAGATGCTTATTGCGACGGATGTGGCAGCAAGAGGACTTGATATTCAGGGAGTAACCCATGTTGTTCAGATTGATTCACCAAAAAACATTGCTCAATATGTACATAGAGCAGGTAGAACAGGAAGAATGGGTGCAAATGGAACGGTCATTTCTCTTGTTACAGAAAGAGAAGAAAGAGAATTAAAACGCTATTGTCGTGAGCTAAATGTTTCGCTTCAAAAGAGAGTATTTTATCAAGGCCAAATTTCTGAAGAAAATCAACGAGTTCAAAAACAAAAAAGATAAACAAAATGGGGACAGTCCCCCACTGCGCTAAAGCGCCGGGGGACTGTCCCCAAAAAAGCAGTGGAGGATTCCACTGCTTTTTTTGCCTCAGAAAAAGGATTTAGACTATTTATCTTGAATTGTAAAAGAATTGGAGGGAAGACAATGGAAAACGTAAAATTAAAACAAATGCATGATGAGTGGCTTGAGGAAGTAACCATCTCTGATATCCAAGAGAAATTGGATAGCGGTGAGCTTACATCAAAAGAACTGGTACTCATGTACTTACATAGAATTTCGCTTTATGATCAAAAGCTTCATTCTATCCTTGAAATTAATCCGGATGCCTTACATATTGCAGAAGCGTTAGATGCGGAGAGAAGGGAAAAAGGCCCTCGCAGCCAATTGCATGGAATCCCAATTTTAATAAAAGATAATATTGATACTCACGACAAAATGCATACAAGTGCGGGATCTCATGCTTTAAAGGATTCGATTGCTTTAAAGGATTCCTTTGTCGCAGAGCAGTTACGAAAAGCAGGAGCAGTCATTCTTGGAAAAACTAATATGACCGAGTGGGCTAATTTCATGGCAAATGGAATGACAAGCGGCTATAGTTCTCGAGGCGGTCAGGTACTCAATCCATATGGACCTGGGACCTTTGATGTCGGTGGCTCGAGTGCTGGTTCAGGAGCTGCAATAGCGGCCAATTTTGCAGCTGCTGCAGTAGGTACAGAGACCTCCGGTTCAATCTTGAACCCATCCTGTCAAAACTCTCTTGTAGGAATCAAGCCAACGGTAGGATTAATTAGCAGAAGAGGGATTATTCCGATTGCGCATACACAGGACACCGCTGGACCGATGGCTAGGACGGTGCATGATGCAGCTATTCTGCTAAATGCTTTGTGTGGAAAGGATGAACAGGATCCTATTACGATAACAAATCCGTTCAATCACTTTGACTTTACGGAATTTCTTTTAAAAGAAGGACTTAAAGGTAAAAGAATCGGTATTGCACTCGATGGATTCATGGAGCTTTTAAGTAAAGAGAAGCAAGCGATTGTGGCTTCAGCTGTAGAAGCGTTGAAAGCATCAGGAGCAGACATTGTTGATAATATTGAAATTCCTTCTGTAAAAGAGAAGTGGAAGTATGATGTGTTAACCTATGAGTTTAAGCCAGATTTAAATGCATATTTAAATCAGTTGCACCCTTCTGTTGGTATTCGATCGCTAGCCGATCTGATTGAATTTAATCAGAAGGATGAGGAAAAAATGCTTAAGTTTGGGCAAGAGGTATTGCTTGAATCAGAAAGCACGAGTGGTACGCTGACAGAGGCTGCTTATTTCGAAGCATTGGAATTTGATCTTTATCATTCGACGAAGCAAGGGATTGATTATGCTTTAGAAAAATATGAGCTGGATGTCATCATTTTCCCTGGTGAAGAAGGGTCACATATTAGTGCAAAAGCGGGATACCCATCTATCGCTGTTCCTGCAGGATTTACAGCTGCAGGAGAACCTGTAGGCATTACGTTTGCAGGAACGGCGTATAGTGAGCCACTGTTAATTGAAGTAGCTTATGCTTATGAACAGATGACAAAATGTAGAAAAGCCCCTGTCCTTAAATAAGAATAAGCTGATTTGTTTTCACCCATACTATCATTGTATTTCTTATTTCTCGAAAAGGAGCTGGTAAGTGTGGGTAGACAGAAACTGGGAAATCAGAATGCACAACGTAATAATAATCGCAAAAAGCCAATGGTCATGAGCGAGGAGCTTGTTGAATTTACAACCGGCGAAGCGATCAAACACAACCGTCCGAATAGTAAATAAAAAGGATTTATTATGCACACATGATTTCATCTTTCGTGAAATCATGTGTGCATTTTTTGTTTTACTCCCTTAAGGCCCTGGGGAGGAGCCATGGATATGAAGGACAAGACCAGTCACGGACACATGAAAAATGTCTTTCATCAAGGGGATGAAGGACAAAACCAGGCACGGACACATGAAAAATGTCTTTCATCAAGGGGATGAAGGACAAAACCAAGAGCGGACACATGAAAAATGTCTTTCATCAAGGGGATGAAGGACAAAACTAAGCACGGACACATGAAAAATGTCTTTCATCAAGGGGATGAAGGACAAAACTAAGCACGGACACATGGAAAATGTCTTTCATCAAGGGGATGAAGGACAAAAACTGGCACGGACACATGAAAAATGTCTTTCATCAAGCTCATGAAAGACAAAACCAAGCGCGAGCACAATGATAATGTCCTTCATCCAAACAAATAGCAACATACTCCACTCTATGGAGCCAACAAATCATCCTTTTTCAAGCAGATCCAATGATTTTCTTGCTGGGCCTTCGATTACATCGCCCGCATACGAGAACCGTGAACCATGGCATGGGCAATCCCATGATTTTTCAGCATGATTCCATTCACATTCACACCCTAAATGAGTACAAGTGGTATCCACAATATAAAGCTTACCGTTCTTATCCTTATAGGCGCCTGCTCTTTTTCCTTTATACATAACAACCGCGCCTTCACCATCTTGAAGATCATCCGTAACCTTCTCAACAATTTCAAGCTTACCCTTCAAGAGATGCTTGGCAACATCAGCATTCGTAGTCAGGGCACTCGATAAATCTGGATCCGCCTGAAAGCGGGAAGGGGAGTACAGCTCTTGGTAAGGATTGCCTCGTTGCATGACATAATCAGTTAATAAATGACCGGCAAGAATTCCCGTCGTCATACCCCACTTTTTATAACCAGTAGCTACTAATATATGTTCACGTCCAGATGTGATTTCCCCGATATATGGCAGCTTATCAAGCGTCACTAAATCCTGAGCAGACCATCGATATTCATATTCCTTCATCCCAAATACCTCTTCAGCGAATGCTTCCAGTGCTTCATAATGCTTTAATGTATCGACACCCTGCCCTGTTTTGTGGTTTTCCCCACCGATGATTAATAATTTCTCCCCGTTATAAGGTGTATACCGAATCGAACGGGTTGGACTGTCTGCACTGATATACATCCCACCAGGATATTCTTTGTCTGTCTTCAGGCCAATGGCATACGAACGGTCTGCATACATCCTAGCAAAATAAAGCCCAGGCTTATCATAAAAAGGAAAATGAGAGGCAATGATGACTTGTTTACAGCTTACTCTTTGCCCATCCTTCGTTACCACCTTAGGTTCGGCATAATCGTCCTCGATATCCTCAGCCGTTGTGTTCTCATATACCATGCAGCCTGCCGTTACCGCTTCTTCTAGCAAAGCTTTTAGAAATTTGAGTGGGTGATACTGGGCTTGATTGCTCATCATTAGGGCTGCTGTTGTTTGAATATTAAAGGGAATAGAGTCTTTTAAAGCACCATCAATGCCCAGACTTTTATAAGCTTCCCATTCAGTTTTCAGTTTTTCTGAATACTCGTCTGTCACTGAATAAATATAGGCATCTTCCTTGCTAAAATCACAGTCAATTCCTTTTTCCTGTACCGTACTTTCGACAAATTGAATGGCATCCATCTGTGATTCAAAATAAAGTCTAGCCTTTTCTTTACCAAAATGATTGATTAATTCATCATAAATCAGACCATGCTGCGCTGTTAATTTAGCGGTAGTGTGGCCGGTGGTTCCATTTAAGACACTACCTGCCTCGATAAGGGCAACTTTTACTCCTTCTTTGGATAATAAATAGGCTGCTGTAACACCGGTGATTCCGGCACCTACAATTGCTACATCTACTGAGAGGTCTTCAGTTAGTTTTGGATACGAGGAAAAATCTATTTCGCGCCAAAAGGTTTTCGGGAACTTTGGTGTATTTTCAGATGAACTCATATGTATTCCTCCAGGTCGTAATAATCACATGTATAATTTTTCCTAAACTAAAAAAATCATGTAGTAAACGCAAAATTTATTTTTCTAGAACGTAAAAAGAACCCTGAGAGTTACTCAGGGTCCGAAAAACAGTGTATGAGTTCAAATGATTATAAAGAATTCCTTAATACATAGCTGAATACAGGTCAAATCTAAAGGGGCTCCTCATCGGAGTTAATTTTATCGATTCGGGTAGAATCCTCTGAATCAAGCGCTCCTCGTAGGAAATGAAAGAGTGTACCACCTACAAAACCAAGACACAGGACTAAACCGATGGTTGTGACCCACCAAATAGCCATTGAAAATCCCCCTTTTTTATTGAAGCTGTCTTAGGTGCAAAGGAATCGTAATCCTTTTAAGTCAGCCACTTTTCTAAAATATATGCTAAGGGGGGATTAATTTTACCAATGTTTCAAAGCTTTTATTTAGTCCTTGTCCTTTAAGTGTGAATAGTAATCAACCTTTTTAATATTAACACCGACGAAAGTTTCAATAATAGACTGACCGCCGGCAATAGAAAAGATTAAAATAATCACAAAGGCCACTCTTGGAAAAAGCAAATAGGCGCCGGCAAGTAAAATGGCACTCCAAACGCCCGCACACCAATAACATTTCAATAGATAACCAAACATAGAAGTGGGAACTTCCTTTGTTTCCGTACCATCCTGCGTTTCTACCTTCACCTTTTTGACAAACGGTCTGCGAATAAATTCGGTAATCTTATCAAAGACAATTAAATGTGTTAAGCGGTAGCTCGCTAAAATTAACATAATATAGGTCATCCATGAAATTTCCCTCAAATCTCCATCCTCCAAAAATCAATTTGTAACAGGCAAAAAGATATTTTTTCAGTTCCTTGTATATTTTGAGCCTGAAATCAAAAATATATATTCGGAGGAGGCGAAAAAATGAAAAAATCTTTTTGGATTAGTTTGTTGTTCTTACTATCTCTTTTCTGTATTCCTAGCGTTTCATTTGCTCAGCAATATTACACTGTTCAGCCAGGAGACTCGCTGTGGAAAATCGCTGTTAGGTATCAGGTTGGAATCTCAGAGTTAATTGCGGCCAACCCGCAGTTTAAAAATCCTAACCTAATCTATCCCGGTCAAAAGGTGACCATCCCTAACTTTGATGCGATTAAGAGTGTAGAAAATCAAGTCATTCAATTAACCAATCAAGAGCGTGCCAAAAATGGAAAGCCGGCAATGACAGCAGATTGGGAGCTATCAAGGGTTGCTCGCTATAAGGCAAACGATATGCGCGATAAAAACTATTTCAGCCATACGAGCCCAACCTATGGAAGCCCATTTGATATGATGAAGAACTTTGGTATTTCCTATCGTTCGGCTGCTGAAAATATTGCTGCCGGTCAAACGACACCTGCATCAGTGGTCCAGTCTTGGATGAACAGTTCAGGACACCGTGCTAACATCCTGAGCTCAAACACCCGTATCGGCGTAGGCTATGCTAAAGGCGGCTCCTACGGCTACTATTGGGTGCAAATGTTTATCTCAAAATAAGTTTCAAAATATCAAAAAAAGGGTCAGTTTTTTAAGCATTTTGCTTAAGGGGCTGACCCTTTCTACATCTTGAGACTGATATAAAAATCAAGCTCAGGCGCAATTATGAGAACAAAAGAAAAAAGGTAAGATGAAATCAAGAAAAGAAAAGGAGTGAAACAAAATGAAGAAATTCGGTTTACTGGTAGCTGGAGGGATAGCAGCTATCATCTTACTTTCAACAATCGGTCCAATGGTGGGGTTACTTGTTAGCTTGGTGCTTCTCTACTTCATATTCAAACAATTTTTAAAGGCTGAATCCACTGGAGGGAAAATTGGACTTGGAATCATCGGTCTCATCGTCCTAGTGGCTTCCCTTCACAATGCACCTGCCATCATTGGAGTAGGCGCAGCCTATGTCCTTTACCTCGTTTATAAAAAATGGAACGAGAAAAAGCACAGTATGAAAAAAGAAGAAGCAGATCCATTCGTCAATTTTGAAAAACAGTGGAACGAATTAAAAAATTATTAATATTTAAAGGAGAGAATAACAATGACAAACTTATTCACAAGAATTAAAAACACGATTACTGCTGATTTACACGAGGCTTTAGACAAAAAGGAAAATCAAAACCCAATTGCCTTACTGAATCAATACCTTCGCCAATCCGAGCAAGAAACAGAAAAGGTAAGAAAACTGTTAGAACGCCAAAATACTCTGAAGGATGAATTTACAAGAGAATATCATCAAGCGTTGGAATTAGCAGAAAAAAGAAAGCACCAAGCAGAAGTTGCTTCAAAAGCGGGAGAATCGGAGCTGTATCAATTCGCTGCTGCAGAACATCAACAATATGCTGAACGGGCCAGCCGTCTAAGCGCCTCACTCGAACAGGTAAATGGCCAGCTTGGGGAGTTAGAAAGAAAGTATGAAGAAATGAAGCACAAGCTTAAAGATATGCACCTTCGCAGAATGGAATTGATGGGACGTGAAAACGTCACTCGCGCCAATCTCCAAATCAACAAAGTGCTTGATTCAAATACGTATTCCGATGCGGCTTTTTCAAAATTCAAAGACATCGAGAACTATCTCGATCGGTTAGAGCATCAAGTCAACAGCTCTTACTACCGCAATACCATTGATGCAAGAATTGCTCAACTAGAAAAAGAAATGAAATTAGAAGAAAGCAAGTCCATATAATAACAAATATGGTATTCTAAAGAAGGCGTAGGTTTCTACGCCTTTTATCCCATGAACAATTAATAAATACATAAGGTAAAAAGGGAGGGTGAGCCGATGATTAAAAATAAAAAAAATGATTACTTAGGATGGCTTGTATTCATCGGTATAGTCATTTTGCTATTGGAGATTTTATTTTTCAATAAAGGGCTCATTTTCTCCCTTATTATCGCAGGTGGACTGATTTATATTAGCAGGAAAAAGGCTGGCCGTAAGTCTGGTAAGATCCTTTTCATTGCTGGAATTATTATCTTTGTTATAAGTGTCTTTAATATGATGACCTTTCGCTTCTTATTATTAGCGATATTACTACACTTTTTTATCCAATACTTACAATCAAAGAAGAATCCAAAGAAGATTCCATTAGATATTCAGACTCAAGAAACAACTGCCCAGGAAGAGACGGTTATTAAAGTTGAGCCGTTGTTTGAAAATGTGTTGTTGGGTCAGCAAAAGACACCAGTAGGCGTGTACGAATGGAAGGATGTTAACATCCAGACCGGAATAGGGGATACCGTTATTGACCTCAGTTACACGATGCTGCCAAAAGGGGAAACAGTAATTTTCATCCGAAACGTTATCGGTAATATTCACATCCATGTTCCATATGAAATAGATGTATGTATTAACCACTCCTGTGTGGTAGGTTCAACAGCAGTGTTTGGAAACCATGAACCTAAGATTTTTAATCAAGTTTTTCAATTGAAAACTCCTGGTTATGAGGAGTCAGAGCAAAAGGTGAAAATCTTTACCTCACTTATTGTTGGGAATTTAGAGGTGAGCCGGATATGAGTACAACCCAGCGCCAGATCGTCTGGAGTGTCGCTTGCTCGTTCCTCATGGCCCTTATTGTTGCAGCAATTTTCACCATTGTGTTTCCATTAAACAGCTGGTCTGAATTGTGGAAACGGCATTTCATGGATATTCCATTTGTTATTTTTATTCCTGCTTTCAGCATTGTCATTGGGATTCTCTTGGGTGGGGTTTCTGGTTTATTTTGGCGGAAACAGTTTCTTGCTATTGATCATTCCCTTCATCAATTGGAGCAGGGAAGAGCAGCGGAGGCAGAAGGTAAGCCTGCCATTGCAGAAATGCAAACCATTGCCGAGCGGATTGATAAAATTGGTAAACAAATGTCAGAGCAAGTGAAGTTGTCCCAACGTTTAGCTACTGAAAAAGTAGAAGATCAGGAAGCAAGGATTCAAGAAATTATTGAGCAGGAACGAAACCGTCTTGCACGTGAATTACATGATTCAGTCAGTCAGCAACTTTTTGCCGCATCAATGATGATGTCCGCCATTAATGAAACAAAACAAGAGTCTGAAAATGAGCGCGAAGCAAAGCAGTTGAAATTGGTGGAAGAGATGATTCATCAATCCCAGCTTGAAATGCGTGCGCTCCTTCTTCATTTGCGTCCCGTTGCCTTAAAGAATAAAACGCTGCAGGAAGGAATGGAAGAGCTGTTAGTCGAATTATCTCAAAAGGTAACAATGGATATTAATTGGAAAGTAGAAGATTTTCCATTAGATAAAGGTGTCGAAGATCATCTCTTCCGGATTCTGCAGGAATCAATCTCAAACACCTTGAGACACTCGAAAGCAAGCAGCTTAGAGGTGCTGATGGTCAAACGAGATGATTTTGCTATTCTTAGGATTGTTGATGATGGAATTGGTTTTGAAGTAAACGAGATGAAAGCCGGTTCTTACGGGATGCAAAATATGCATGAACGGGCACTAGAGGTTGGCGGTACCTTAAAAGTCATTAGTGTCAAAAATAAAGGAACAAGGCTGGAAGTGAAAATTCCAGTGATGATAAATGGAGATGGTGCGAATGATTAGAGTCGTGTTTGTTGATGATCATGAAATGGTGAGAATCGGGGTTTCCTCTTATTTATCCGCGCAACCTGACATTGAAGTGGTAGGTGAAGCAGATGATGGGAAAAAAGGGGTCGAGCTTGCTCTCGAACTGCGACCGGATATCATTTTAATGGATTTGGTTATGAAGGAAATGGATGGGATTGAGGCAACAAGGCAAATCGTCGAACAATGGCCGGAAGCAAAGGTTATTATTGTTACAAGCTTCTTAGATGATGAGAAGGTGTACCCAGCCCTGGAGGCAGGAGCAACCAGCTATATGCTGAAGACTTCTAAAGCTGGTGAAATTGCCAATGCTGTTCGTGCTACATACCATGGTCAATCCGTACTTGAGCCGGAAGTGACGGGAAAAATGATGGTGAAGATGCGCCAGAAACATAATCATCTGCCACACGAAGATCTGACCAGCCGGGAATTAGAAATCCTGCTACTAATGGCAGAGGGAAAAGCCAACCAGGATATTGCAGATGAATTGTTCATCGCATTAAAGACCGTCAAAACCCATGTCAGCAACATCCTAAGTAAGCTAAATGTACAAGACCGAACCCAAGCAGTAATCTATGCGTTTAAGCATTCTTTAATCAAATAAAACCGAGAAACTATCCATAAAACAGGATAGTTTTTTTTATTTAATTGACTGTGTTACAGAACAGTGTTGATATTTTACACCCTGTTGATTGGAGCGGAAGGCACGAAGACTCCTGTGGGAGTATGGTTCAGGGGAGACCCCGCAGGCGCAAGCGCCGAGGAGGCTCGCCGAAACACCCACGGAAAGCGAAGTGCCTGGTGCGGAAATCAACAGGCAAGTTAACAGCGCTAAATTAATTAAAAAAGTAATTGAAAATTCTTCTCAATTACTGTTATTATATTAATAATGAAAATCATTATCATTTACCAGGAGGGTTTTTACATATGAAACTACTAAAAATATCAGGAACGTTATTATTATCTAGCAGTCTTCTATTCGGATGCTCAAATACAGAGAAGACTTCAACAACGGAAAAAGTCAAAGAAACAAAGACTCAAGCTTCGGCGGCTCTTGAAGGGGTATCAAAAGAGTACCGTGAATACGCGATCGGTGAAATTGAGGAGTTTGTTAAGGCAACAGAAACTTTTACAACTGCTGTTAAAAATGGAGAAGTGGAGAAAGCGAAACAACTTTATGCACCAGCGCGGATGCACTACGAACGGGCAGAACCAATCGCAGAGGTATTCGGTGATCTCGATCCTAAAATTGATGCACGTGAAGGGGA
This sequence comes from Neobacillus sp. Soil_C_43, assembly GCF_057656715.1. Classification (NCBI taxonomy): domain Bacteria; kingdom Bacillati; phylum Bacillota; class Bacilli; order Caryophanales; family Bacillaceae; genus Neobacillus; species Neobacillus sp. Soil_C_43. The sequence goes on along the minus strand of NZ_JBDGJV010000024.1, from coordinate 22,470 downwards.
CGTACCGGAAGCGGAATGGGGCGGCTACCATAAACTTGAAAAAGGTCTATGGATCGACAACACTACAAAAGGGTATGAGCAAATCGCCGATCAACTAATGAAAGACGTTAATCTATTACGTGCGAAGGTAGATACCGTAGAGGTGACACCTGACCTGTTAATTACCGGAGCGGTCGATTTATTAAACGAGGTATCGACTTCAAAAGTAACTGGAGAAGAAGACCGTTACTCTCATACGGATCTATATGATTTTGCTGCGAACGTAGAGGGAGCAGAAAAAATTTACAAGCTTCTTCAACCAGTCTTAAAGGAAAAAAATGAGGAAGTCTCTAAAGAAATTCAAGCTCGATTTGATGATGTATATGCTTTACTGAGTCAGCATAAAAACGGTGAAGGCTATAAACTTTATACGGAATTAACAGAGGCGCAAGTGAAGGAACTGAGTCAAGCCATCGATGCACTTGCAGAACCGCTATCTCAAATAGGAATGGTAACGGAGGCGTCTTAATTGACAACGAATACGACTAACAGCTTAGAGACATTAAATGGAAAAAAGGTTTCGCGACGCGATATCCTTAAAACAGCTGGAATCGGCGGGGTAGGAGTGATTCTCGGTGCTTCTGGTCTTGGCGGGATTCTTTCCATCCAAGAAAGCAAGGCATCAACTGCAGGAACAGATAAAGAGATTGTACCGTTTTATGGTAAACACCAAGCTGGGATCACCACAAAAACACAAAATCATGTGTATTTTGTTTCCTTAGATGTAACAACTTCGAAAAAAGAGGAATTAGTTAAGCTGTTTAAAGAATGGACAAATGCAGCTGCCTTAATGACAGAAGGCAAGGCCATCGGCGAACTCACAGGGAATGAATTTCTCCCGCCACAAGATACTGGGGAGGCAGCGGGGTTATCAGCCTCAAACTTAACTATTACCTTCGGCGTCGGACCTTCTCTTTTTCAAAAAGAAAATCAAGACCGGTTTGGGCTGAAACATAAGCAGCCGAAAGAATTAGTCGATCTCCCAAAATTTCCGCTAGATGCCTTAGAAGAAGAATGGACTGGCGGGGATTTGTGTATTCAAGCTTGTGCGGATGATTTGCAGGTAGCATTCCATGCGGTAAGAAACCTCATTCGCATTGCGAGAGGAAAAGCAACCTTACGATGGGCACAAACAGGGTTCCAACGTACGAAACAAGCAGATGCCAATAATGAAACACCGAGAAATTTATTTGGCTTCAAGGATGGCACCATTAATCCTGATGTAAATGATGAAACGGTCATGAACGAGCAGTTGTGGGTTCAGCCGGGTGATGGCCCTGATTGGCTTGTGGATGGAAGCTACCTTGTTGTCAGACGAATTCAGATGTTTATCGAGGTTTGGGACCGAACCAACTTAAAGGAACAGGAAAATACATTTGGAAGACATCGTGTGAGTGGCGCCCCATTTGGTAAAAAAGATGAATTTGATAAAGTCGATCTAAAATCCATACCGGCCGATTCACATGTACGGTTATCGCATGGAGATGGGTCACAGCAAATTCTTCGCAGAGCTTATTCGTATTCCGATGGAATGGATAAGAAAACAGGCAGCTTTGATGCAGGATTATTGTTTTTAGGTTTTCAGCGCTGGCCAAGTAAACAATTTATCCCGATTCAAAATAGACTAGCGAAAATGGATAAATTAAATGAATATACATCCCACCGTGGCAGTGCAATTTTCGCCTGTTTACCAGGAGTCAAAAAGGGAAGTTTCATTGGAGAGACACTATTTAACTAGTGTTTTTCCTTTTAAGGAGAGAGACTAATGCAGAGACTTACTATTAAGCCATTATTATTACTAACGGTACTTTTCATCCTATTCCAAACCTACCAACCCGTATCAGCGGCAGAAAATCATGATGAACTGTTTGTCCTGATTGGAGACAGTTTAATGAAGGCAAAGGATGGGGATCTAGCTGTTGTTTCTAGTAATATGGAACAATTTGCGGCTGATTGGAAGGAAATGAAGAAAGCAGATAGTAAGCAGGCTAAAAAGGTTGACCAAGAGCTTAAAGAGGTTCAAAGCTTACTAGCTAAAGGAAATGTGAAAAAAGAGACACTTGCCAAAAGCCTTTCGTCTCTTTCACGTGCAGTGGTTTTGTATGATGAGGAACAAAATCCACAGGATAAAGAAAAAGCAAACGAACAGGTCAAACAATTACTTCCACTCATTAGCACGATGGAGAGTTCAATTGAAAATGGAGAGACTGTTAGTTTAAAAGGTCAATATCAGAAAATATTGAACCAGTGGACTGCCTCGGAAAAACTTGTTCATGATCAAAGCATTGCGGCATATGGAAATATCGAAAAATATATGGCTCTCATACGAATTGCGATTACACAAGAGCCAGCTGACCTGGAAAAAGCAAAAGAAAACCTTGAACAGTTAACGATAGAAGTGGATAACTTTTTAACTGGAAAGGCTTCAAAGCAACTCCAGGGTGAGGCTTCACTTTCTGATATAGCGGCTTTGTTGGAAAAAGCAGAAAAGCAAATGGCTGAAAAGGACTATAAGGCAGCAAGTGACAAACTTAATGAAATTCTTACTGTATGGCCAATGGTAGAAGGCGATGTTCAGACGAGGGACAGTGGGTTGTATAGTGATATCGAGACGAAAGTCCCTACGGCAATTAGTCTGTTAAATTCTGAAAAAGTGAAGGCTCAAAAAGCTACTGATATCATTAAGGAAATCAGTGACCGCCTTGCCCCATTATTAAGCAAAACGAATTACACATTATGGGATGCAGCCCTCATCCTTTTACGTGAAGGATTAGAGGGATTACTAGTTGTCGCCACACTAATTGCCTTTTTGAAAAAGATGGGCCAGTCTTCAAAACAAAAGTGGATATGGTCTGGGGTTGTTGCAGGGATTTTAGCTAGTGCGGTTTTAGCGATTATCATCAACATCGTCTTTTCACAAATCGTCGCTGCATCAAGCAGGGAGTATATTGAGGGATTAACCGGTGTGGTTGCAGTTGTGATGATGCTGACAGTAGGGGCTTGGCTCCATAATAAATCGAGTATTGGAAATTGGAACAAGTACATCAATCAACAAATGCATCAGGCAATCGCCAAGGGTAGCCTTCTCTCGTTTTCCTTCATTAGTTTTCTATCCGTCTTTCGTGAAGGAGCAGAGACGATTATCTTCTATACAGGAATTACTCCCTATATAAGTTTAATGCAGCTCATTAGCGGTGTCTTGTTAGCGATAGTTATTTTAGTCATTGTCGGCTTTGTGATTATCAAGTACAGTGTGAAGATTCCTATTCGACTTTTCTTTAAAACGGCCACGATTCTAATATACTTTTTGGCATTTAAAATTCTTGGCATCAGTATTCATGCATTGCAAATATCTAATGTGATCCCGACCAGTACGGTTGAAGGATTCCCATTTGTGGATTGGATTGGACTTTATCCAACTTGGGAAACCACCTTATCTCAAGTGTTTTTACTTATAGTCATTATGTTTATTGTGTTTTTTATGAAAAAAAGAGAAGGAAAACAGATGGTTTCTGCAGAAGTTTAAAAGGGCGCTCATACGCCCTTTTTTTCGTCATTCGAAAAAAATTCCCCTACTAATCTTACAACTTGTCTCATAGGTTATTAAAAGTAAGATTGGGTCAAAGGGGAGTCGATGTATGGCTATTTACTATAGAGGAATCTTATTTTTAGCAGCTTCCGCCTTTTTAGGGGAAGGGATTGAAGTGCTGGTGAATATGATTCTTGCACGAGAGCTGGGATCACACGGATTAGGGCTTTATATGTCCATCCTGCCTTCTATCTTTTTAATCGTTTTACTATCAAGTTTTGAACTTCAGGTATCCATTTCTAAGTTTATTGCTGAAAGAGAAGAGCGCTACCATCGGAATATTTTGCATCATGCGATTACCATAACAGTTGTATTTACCAGTATTCTTTTTTTGTTAACAGCGGCTGTGCTTCCATTTATTCCAGTCTTTAATGCCTATCATCCTTATATTCGATGGCTGGTGATGATTCTTATTCCTGTTATTGCGTTTACTAGCGTTGCCAGAGGATATTTTATGGGTAAACAGCAGATGGGGAGAATCGCCATCTCTAACTTTATAAGAAAAATCATCCAACTTGGTGGATTGTTTATCCTCTTCCGTTTGTTTGAATTTGATTCACAGGAATCACTGTTAATTGCTATTGGTACTTTGATTGGCAGTGAAATTGTCGTTTTTCTTTACTTAGTCTACTTGTTTATTATTCAATTCCAACAATTGAAGCGCCAGCCTTTTTCCAACATCAATCGCAAAGTGGTACGGAAGAATCTAATGGCCGTTTCCGTCCCTACGACAGGCCTTCGCTTGTTTTCTGCTTTCACTGGCGCGATTCAACCATTTATCATCAAGGCCGCATTGGTACACTCAGGAATGTCTAATGTAGTGGCAACCGAACAATTTGGAATGTTAATGGGCGTAGCTGTATCAATCGGATTTTTTCCGGCCTTTATTGCCCATTCTTTAATGATTGTCCTGATTCCGGCCGTATCAAAAACCCATTCGCAAAAGGATTATCCTACTCTACAAAAAATGCTGCAACAGGTGATGAAGCTTACTTTTATCTATGGAGTCGCAGCAGTAACCATTTTTTATTTTTTTGCTCCTGAATTAACATCGCTATTTTTTAAATCAGATACATCGGCTGTATTTTTGCAATTACTGTGGCCATATTTCTTATTTCACTTTTTTATCATGCCAATGCAGGCCTTTATGATCGGTCTTGATTTGATTAAGGATGCCTTTATACACATCGTTTGGTCAATTGTCATCTCCTTTGGGCTCGTCTTATGGCTTGGTTCCTCGCCGGATTGGCGAATGAACGGAGTGATTATAGGAATGAATACAGGGTCCATTCTACTAGCACTGATGCATTATCTAACCATCTGTAAAAAAATTGGCGTGTCTGTCTTTATGAAGGGCGTGAAAATTGGGGACAGTCCCCCGTTGCGCTAAAGCGCCGGGGGACTGTCCCCAAAAAGGAAAGTGTAGGGGTTCGGTCTGTCCATTCCGTCTATTAAGATAGAAAGTTTTTTTGTGTGGAGGGAATGGTAGAAATGAAACAGCAATTAGTGAATTCGTTTGAAGAATTAGTCAATGAATATGGGAAAACCATCTATAAATATATTTATTCGTTAGTCAAACATAAGGAACTTGCGGAGGATCTATATCAGGAGGTATTACTCTCTGCTTATTTAGCATATCCTTCAATTAAGGAGCAGGGTAAATACAAAAGCTGGTTATATACGATCGCCATCAATAAATGCCGTGATTATTGGCGGAAGGAAAATAAATCAAAGCATTTTTGGAAGGAAGAGGTGTATTCGTATTCTGTCTCAGTCGAATCTCCCTACATTCCAGAAGAGGAAGTCCTACATAATTTTTCTGCTCAGCAAATGGCGGAAAAGATAAACCTATTACCCGAAATTTATCGATATCCTATTTATCTTTATTATTATAAAGATCTGTCTCTAGTAGAAATTGCGAAAAAAAGTAATCTTCCTATGTCTACTGTTAAAACAAGAATGAAAAGGGCGAAGGAACGGCTCCGACCAAAAATGCTATCACTAGCTTAAATGCTCCATATGTAATTATTCTTTGAAAAGGGGAGTTTAAGATGACTGGAAAAGGAACAAAAAATATTCCTGCCAATTTACTGCCATACATCTCAAAGCAACATTACCATCGTTATACGCCAATTGAGCATGCAGTTTGGCGTTTTGTTATGAAGCAAAATCATTATTTCCTAAAGGAAATTGCCCATCCTGCATATGTGAATGGATTAAGGGATTCAGGGATCAAGACGGAATCCATTCCAAAAGTCGAGGATATGAATACGAGTCTTTCGAAGGTTGGCTGGGGGGCGGTGACCATTGATGGACTTATTCCGGGCTCTGCTTTTTATGGCTTTTTAGCTAACCGTCTCTTACCGATTGCGACAGAGATTCGAAACGTACAAAACATTGCTTATACGCCGGCACCGGATATGCTTCATGAAGCGGCAGGGCATGCTCCTATTTTATTAGATGAAGCCTACCGCGAATTTGTAAGGAAAATCGGGGAAATGGGTGCAAAGGCTCTTTCAAGTAAAGAAAAAGCACAGGTGTTTATGGCGGTTCGTCATTTAACAATTGTGGCAGAAGACCCCAATTCGACTCCGGAGCAAGTAAAAGAAGCGGAGTTGAAGGTAACGGAGGCACGCAGTAAATTGCAAGGTTTAACGGAAGCAGATAAGGTTTCACGGCTGTTTTGGTGGACGGTCGAATATGGGTTAATAGGTGAACTCGATAATCCCAAAATATATGGCGCTGGCTTACTATCATCGGTAGGCGAGAGCCAAAGCTGTTTGAAGGATGACGTCCGAAAAATTCCTTTTTCGGTTGAAGAATGTATCAAAACACCATATGATGTGACGAAACCACAGCCACAGTTATTTGTTTGTAAAAGCTTTGATGACTTAGTCGCAGCTATCGATGACTTTGCCTCGACTATGGCCTTTAGAAAAGGTGGAACGGAGAGTCTCGTTCAAGCGCTGCAGACAGACAATACGGCAACGATTTGTTTTTCCTCTGGGTTGCAGGTTACAGGAACCCTAGCTGATATCTTAATTAATGATAAGAGAGAAGCTGTTTATTTCAAGACAAAGGGACCAACAGCGTTGGCCTACAACAATCAACAATTGGATGGGCATGGGAAGGAAACACACCGGAAGGGTTTTGGTACACCAATTGGACGCTTAGAGGGAAATGTAGTCTTAGAACATTGCTCGATGGCTCAATTGAAGGATTTGGGGATTGAGATTGATAAGAAGGTTCAATTATCATTTGAAAGCGGAGTGCTTGTTGAGGGAACGGTAAAAGATATACTTCTTAGAGATTCCAAACCTGTTATTATCTCCTTTAAAGACTGCCAAGTAACCTATAAGGACCAGGTTTTGTTTGATCCAGCATGGGGGACATTCGATATGGCCGTGGGTGCAAGCATTGATTCGGTCTTTGCTGGTGCTGCAGATCCAAATGCTTATTTTGAATGGACAGAGATAGAAGATACAGAGGAAGTTGTTGATAAGCAAGAATGGAATGAACTGGAAAATTTATATGAAGAGATTCGCCACATACGTGAAGGCTCGATTTGGGATGAACAAAGTGCGGCCCTTGTAGGGGAAGTTTTAGCCATCTTAGATGACCGATATCCCAAAGAGTGGTTGCTGCGCTTAGAGATTCTCGAACTTTATAAACGGAATGATGCCATTCATCAAAATGTAAACGTTGTTATGGATAAACTACAAAATGCTGCTTGGGACTTATCTGTTAAACAAATGATTAACCGGGGATTAACCTTAATCAATAATTAGTTGCAAAAAAGGAGCTTGGAATGTGATCCAAGCTCCTTTTACTATTAATCTTTACTTGAGAGAATACCCAAGATACGAAGAATGCTGATAAATAGGTTAATAAAATCAAGGTATAAGTTTAAGGCCATCAATGGAACTTCTTCTGCTCTTACACCGTAATGCTTCATTCGGCTGATATCAAAAAGTACATACCCGCTAAATACGACTACACCAATAAAGGAGTAAGCCAGCATTCCTGTTGAGCTTAACGGGAAGAAAATATTAAAGATGGAGATGGCTACTAAAGCAAGCAGGGCAGCAAGTAAAAATCCACCTAAAAACGAGAAATTACGTTTTGATTTTGCGGCATAAATAGAAATACCCGTAAAGACAACGGTAGTACTTGCAAAGGCCATAACTACTACGTTGGCTCCTGCTGTCGCTAGATAATGAGCGACGATTGGATATAGTGTGATTCCTGAAATAAAGGTAAAGACATAAAGGAATGAGTACGAGATGGCTTTTTTTCGTCTAAAAAAGAATGCAGCCATAAGCATCACAAATTCTACAATCATTAATGGGATAAAGAGTGCCGGTGGTACTACAAACGCACCAGCCATCGTGCCTAAGAAAGCGATAGCAAGCGATAGAGCAAATGTCCGTAATACGGATGGCATAAACTCAGTAGATGTTTGAGTATACAAGTTTTTCACCTCTAAATTTATTTGTTATTAGAATATACGTACAAGAGGTCAAGATGTTTCATTTTTTCTTAAAATATCTCGATCTTCCTTTAATAAGTCGCGAATTTCAGCTAAAAGTTCTTCTTGGCGGTCAATTTTTGCTACAACCACAGCGGGTTCCTCTTTCTTTTTAAAGCGATTAATGAATTTGACAAATAGGAAAATGGAGAAGGCAATAATGAAGAAATCCACCACATTTTGGATGAATTGTCCATACTTTAGTTGGGCTCCCCCTATTTTTACCATAAGTTTTGTAAATTCTACGCCTCCTAAGAGTAGACCTACTAATGGCATAATAACATCGGCAACTAGTGAAGAAACAATTTTTCCAAATGCCCCCCCAATAATAACCCCGACTGCTAAATCAATCACATTGCCCTTCATGGCAAATTGTTTAAATTCTTTCCACATGGCATACTACCTCCTTCATTATATTTAGTATTATTGTACCTTTATACTCTATCCTTCTCAAGGTTTCCAATAAAATGCTGATTGACAGTGGACGCAAAATTAACTATAGTTACTATGAAATTAATTACATGGATACCCGAATACTTGGGAGAGGTTCATAGCAGACACCCTCTATAAAAAACTATGGAAATGGAGAATTCAACCATATCCTTAGGATATGGTTTTTTATTTCTTTCTTATAGTTATAACCGGGTTATATAAGGAGGACTAACAATGGCAGAAGGAAGAACAGAAGCTGAATTAGAAGGTGTAACATTACTAGGAAATCAAGGAACAAAGTATTTATTTGAATACACGCCAGAGGTTCTAGAGGCGTTTGATAATAAACACCCGAACCGTGATTACTTCGTGAAATTCAATTTTCCTGAGTTTACAAGTCTTTGTCCAAAAACAGGGCAACCTGACTTTGCTACAATTTATATCAGCTATATACCGGATCAAAAGATGGTGGAAAGCAAATCGCTTAAGCTTTATCTTTTCAGCTTCCGTAATCATGGAGATTTCCATGAAGACTGCATGAATATTATCATGAATGATTTAATTAAGTTAATGGACCCTCGCTATATTGAAGTATGGGGCAAATTCACGCCAAGAGGCGGAATCTCCATTGACCCTTACTGCAACTACGGCAGACCAGGGACAAAATACGAGCAAATGGCTGATCATCGTATGATGAACCATGATCTATACCCTGAAAAAATTGATAACCGCTAAATTTGGGGACAGTCCCCCGATGCGTTAATGCGTAAAAGGAGCAGCTGCTAGCAGTTGCTCCTTTTATGAAATGAGTTTCATTTTTATGGCTTTAACAGCGGCATCCGTCCGATTTTTAGCTTCTAGTTTCTGAATGATAACGGATATATAATCTCGTACGGTATAACTGCTCAGATGGAGTTTTTCAGCGGCTTCATTGATAGATGCACCCCCGGCGATCAGTTGTAATACCTCTTTTTCACGCATGGTTAAGACAGAGTGCGTCCCGCCAAACTGGTGAAGGGTTTCATCCCATATAGAATATAACAATTCCCCGGCATAATGCCCAAATTTGATGAGCGTCGATAAGGTTTGCATGCTGATATCAAAATGCGAATTTTCACCTTGGTCTAATAGAGCAATACCAAGCAGTTTGCTTTTTGTAGGAACAAAGATGGGTAACACCACTAATGAGCGAAGTTGAAATTCATTTACATATTTTTTTGGTAACACATCTAAGGCATTAGAAAAGTAAAGCGGCTGCGAATGGGTTAACGAGTTTAAATATTTTTCTATTAAAGAGAGCCCTAATATTTCTTCTTGGATTTGCTGCACAGAAGGAATGCTGACATTATAGCCCGAAACACCAATCCCTTTATCTTCGTAATGATTATACAAAAACAACCCACAGCGATTAAATGGCATATAGTCGACTAATCCCTTTGTAATCGCCTTTACGGCATCATCCACGCTCCGTGCACGTAACAAATGCTGTAAGAAGAGAAGAGAACCATCCTTCCATTCCATCCTGCTCTCAAGCTGTTGGAGCTTTAACTGTCGAAGATACATGCCTCTAATAAAATCACATTGATGTTCTGTAATCGTCGTTCCAGGCTCCCGTACACAAACAAGTAACACATCATTCAGACAAGGTACCTGAACAATGTCACTTTCCTCCTCGCCTGTGCCGATTAGTTTATTAATCGCTGATGAAAGATGGCCGATTTGGCTGGCTTTTAAATTGGAACACATGTCGATTAAGTGGGTGTCTACTGCATAATCGTCTGAACAGACAATACTTTCAATTTGATAATTCTCCAGTTCCTTTTTAACCACAGCCGCCCACTTCATGGGAATGATATTTGTGACGATCATATTTTTAATCCACTTTTTATTTTGTTCTTCCCAGCTTTGTGTTAACAATGCCTGATCCATCATTCGTGAAAAAAATGATTGAATGGCCTGGTGGTCAAGAAAAGTAGCTGCCGATTTTTCTGCTAGAAGCTTATGAAATATATTTTCAATCGTTGAGACGAGAGAAATAGAATCGGATTCATTGTATTCGGTAGAAAATCGATTTTGCCATTCTGTGAGGATCGAATGGATGAAGGTGTCTGCATTTGGAGCTTTTCCGGATGAAATCTTCTTTAATGCAATTTTAATCATCGTATCTATTTCATCTACTAAATGATCATTTTGAATCATTATAGTAGGTTGAAGTTTCCTCCATTCCATCAAGAAGGGCTCTTTCAGTTCAAGTAAGAGGGTCAGTCCCTTTTGTACAAGCTGTTCGATTTTATGCTTCATTGTCATCCACCTCCGAAAAGAGTGTTTTTTTACATGTATGTTTATTTCCGCTCCAGGCGCGAGCGGTGCGCGGGCGTTCCGGGAGCCTCCTCGTCGTTCCTCCTGCGGGGTCTCCCGAGACCGCTACTCCCGCAGGAGTCTTCGCGCCTTCCGCTCCAATCAACAGTGTCCCAAAATCACCAATGAGCATGAACATATCTTTTTTTAAATAATACGAAGAAAAAATTTCCAATATGTCCGTAGTGAAAAAACTGTACCCGTCATTTGTCGGGGGGCTCTTTTTTTTACGATATTTTCCGTGATTGTAGGAGGATACCTTAGGTTGTATTGTAAAGGAAAGGTTGTTTATTGAAAATTGGGAAAATAGGAGGGGTTTCATGGAAAGCACGATTCAGCTTGTTGAGGGTACCACAAGTAAAAAGGTTTTTTGGTCAGCATTAGGAACAGGAATCATAGCTCTAGCCCTACTTTTAGTGTCATTTGGAATATCTGGGGTAGCCTATGCGGTACCTATTGCCGGTGTAGGAGACTTTTATGTAGAGTTTGATAAATTAGAAGGAAATGGCTATGTCTTCTACCCGAAAATGGGAGAAACAAGCTCTTCTGATTCAGCACCACAAGGGACTAATTTAATCGAAACCTTAACGATCGACAATCTACAGCTATACAAGGACTTCCAAGTTGGTGGAGAATGGATCCGGGTTAAAATAACTGCCTCCAAACCGGTACAGATTACTGGTTTGCAGCATGATGCCGGACTTATTGAAGCCAACGCCAAATTTCAGAATTTAGTACTCCAGGAAAAGCATAGCGATGACTGGCAAAAACAATTCCAGCAAACCTCTTCTAAAATTACCTTAGAGCACGCAAAATTAAAAACTCATTACTTATTTCAAAAGACGATAAATATGAACGGGATGAGATTAACAGTTGAGAAGATTAATAAGAAATAAAGAGGAGGGACTTTGATGGCATTTAAAAAGTGGCGAAAAAAGCGGCCGCTAGGGGGAGCAGTAACTACCATTCTTAGTGGTCTGATGATCTCGTGGGTCCCATTGAACCTTTATCTCAGTACATTTCTTCCTGGCTCCATAGCCATCATCGGTTTATTGTTTGGCGGAGTCATTACTTTGTTAGGTATCGTTGCCCTATTTTTTCCGAATGCATCTAAAATACTAGGAATCTTTACTATTTTTCTATCCATTCTCTCGGTGATTGGGGCATTGGGAGGCTTCCTGTTTGGAACCCTTTTTGGAATTATCGGAGGGGCGTTATTAATGGCATGGCGTCTTGCTCCCGTTCAAGTGAAGGCAGCACCTCCAAACAGAGTTGATGAGACGGTTCATACTGTCTAAAGGGGAGCGAACTATGTGGTGGAAAAGCAAGTACTTCGTTATAAACATTTGTATCCAGCTATTGTTTTTATCATTCTTCCCTTTCAACTCTGCTGTAAAGGCCGAAAGTACAGCAAATGAAGGCTTTGTTATTGAAGCGGACCGTGTTGTTGGATCGGGTATGACGGCGTCCATTGTAAAGCGGGAAACATCTGAGAGTGATCAGAAGCCCATGCTGCGATTCCACTATAAATCTGCAGTAATCTATGGAATGAGATTAACCAAGCAATTAGAATCTTCCAATGGCCCAGTTACGATATCTTTAAAAGCAAAAGGTCCCGTTACTGTAAAAGATATGACAGTGGATACATCGGCCATTTCCTTTAAAGGTGCTTGTGTCAATGCATCAGAGACGATTCCGGAGATGGGAATGGAAAATGTGGTTATGAATGCACATTATATGGAATCTGAAAACAGTATTATTGACCAATTAGTCCTCGACACAGTGGCTGGTAAGCGGGGGGCTCCTCATCCTGATCAGAGTAAACTTTTACAAGATTTAAGTAGGTTACCTATCAATCAGATAGATAAAGAAATTGAAAAAATATCAAATGGACATTTGCCGCTAACGTGTGAGGATGGTGGAAAGGGAGATGAGTCTTCTGGTAGTATCGGAGTTGTCACAGACCCGCTTCCGGATGTGGTTGGCGTAGTGACAAAGCCACTGGAGCCGGTGTTGGAGCCACTTGAACCAGTGTTGAAACCGCTAGAACCAGTGTTGAAACCACTAGAGCCAGTCCTAAAACCACTAGAACCGGTGTTAAAACCGTTAGAGCCTGTTATGAAACCGCTTGAACCAGTCTTAAAACCAGTGGAGCCAATTGTAACAGGTACAAAAGAAAAGGTTGATCAAGTCGTTCAAACGACGTGCGAGCAGTTAAAGAATGCCAATGGAGTCATCACAAAGGAATTGGCATTGGACCTGATTGATGAAGCCATTTCGAAAAAGTTACCTTTGAATTCTATCTGTCAGAATGACTCAACACTAACGAAAGAACTTCAAAGCTGGGAAAAGAGTCTATTAAGCTCACTAGGACTACTAGATTTATTAGGAAAGGTATTAAATGAGGACCCGGTTCAGCAACTTAAGAAAATGCGTGAAAAAATAGCTAAAGAAAAGGACGGAGCAGTTGTGTATTCTCAATAAAAAGGAGGATGACCATTATGGTCATCCTCTCTCTGTGTTATTTTAGAAAGCCCAATTTCCTGCTCTGAAGATTGGCTCAGATTTTCCATCGGCTGTAATCCCATCGATATCCATTTCAGGAGATCCAATCATGAAGTCTACGTGAGTAAGACTTTCATTCAGACCATTCTCAGCTAATTCCTCAGATGACATTTTCTTACCACCCTCGATACAGAAAGCATAGGCACTTCCAATCGCTAAATGGTTCGAAGCATTCTCATCAAACAAGGTATTAAAGAAAAGAACATTAGATTGGGAGATTGGCGAATTATAAGGGACTAGCGCCACCTCACCAAGATAATGTGAACCTTCGTCCGTTTCTACAAGACGCTTCAAAATTTCTTCGCCTTGTTCTGCTTGGTAACCAACAATTCGTCCGTTCTCAAATGTAATCGAGAAACGGTCAATGATGTTTCCTGCATAGCTTAACGGCTTAGTGCTTGCAACCGTACCATTAACACCCGTTCTTAATGGAACAGTGAAAACTTCTTCAGTCGGCATATTGGCCATGAATTCGAAGCCCTTTTCATTGATGCTTCCGGCACCAACCCAGATATGCTTCTCAGGAAGTTCAACCGTTAAATCTGTACCTGGAGCTGTGTAGTGAAGCTTTTGGTAGCGTTTGTCATTTAGGTATTTTACCTTTTCATGAAGCGTTTCGTCATGCTTTTTCCAAGCTTCTACTGGATTTTCTACATCCACGCGTGTAGCTTTGAAAATGGCATCCCAAAGCTTGTTTACTTGGTTTTCAGCTGGCTCATCAGGGAAAACCATAGCTGCCCAAGCTGGAGATGGAGCGGCAATAACAGTCCAGCTCACCTTATCCGATTGTGCGGCTTTACGATAATTCGCCAAAGCTTTTCCAGCCGCTTTGTTAAAGTTGGAAATACGTTCTGGATTAACGCCACTTAGCAAGTCTGGGCTTTGGGAAACAACAGACATAAAGGCAGCACCTTTTTCTGCAAGTTCATCCATTTCCTTTGCACGCCAAACAGGGTACTCAAGAAAAGCCTCATCTGGAGCTAAATCGTATTTTGTTCTTGTAACCGTATCATCGTTCCAGTTCACAATGACATTGTGAGCACCTGTTTCGTAGGCTTTTTTCACAACTAACCGAATAAATTCTGCCGCATCAAGAGTGGCATTGACGACCAACGTTTGGCCAGGCTGAATATTTACACCGACTTTAACAGCAAGCTCAGCATATTTCTCAAGATTTTTTTGAAAATCACTCATATGTATGTCTCCTTTTTCAGAATCTTCCTATATTGTATCGTTTTTCTTTAGAAAAAGAAACCGATAACAAAATGTAACTGGAATCTATTTACAACAAAAAAACAGTAGAGACATTTCATCTCTACTGCAGCTTGCTACCGTATACTTTTATATTAAAATAAACACCTGCTGAAAATAACACTAGAAAAGTAATGATTCCTGATACTGAGGTTGGAGACATGAATTGTGACAATTCCATACATTCCACCATCCTTATATATTAACCGTTTACAAGTTAATTATAATATTAAAAGAGGTGAATGTGAACATTTTAGTACAATTTTTCGAAACTTATTTGAACATAAATAAAAAATGGGACCGTGTTTACGATCCCATAGAGGTAGCTTTTTTTTCAAAATGAACAAACATAATCCAATACAGTACCGCACTTGCGAGGGCAAGAATGCAAAGGACGAAAAAGGTCCAGTCATAGCCAATCCACACGGTCATTGGAATAGCAAGCGGTGCAATGGTTCGGCTGATCGTAAACCGCAAGCTGGCTGCCGCAAAATACTGACCCCTCATATGCTCAGGTGCTAGCTTTGAAACGAAACTTTGCTGCAGTCCTGCCCCCATTAATTCAGCAAACGTGAAAACCGCCATTGCCAAGATTAATCCCCATATCCAATGTGTTTGACTGAAAATAACAATGGAGATGGCGTACACAATGGAGGAGAGAACGAATACATTTCTTTCATAATATTGATTCATCCACTTTGTCACAAACACCGTTAATAAGGCAACGAGCAAGCCATTTTCAGCGAGGACGATTCCAAATACCTGTTCAGCCTTAATCGTAAACGACCAATCTCCGACAGAAAAGAGTGTTTGATTTTTCACGAAATCCTTAATATAAACAGGGATTAGCAGGTCCAGTTGCATAAACGTCTGCCCAGCCAAGACTCCTGCGAGGATAAATAACAGGAAGGTCTTATCCTTAATGATGAGGGAATAATCTCTCAGTTGATTTAGTAAAAAGTAATACCACTTTCCGTCGCTAGAGAGAGCAGCATTCTGTTGAAGCGGTGCCGTTTCTCTGATCATTTTGGCAAGAATCAATCCAAATAAAATACAAACAAATCCAGCTACAAGTAACAGCTGAAAGCGGTAGTGGACATAAAAAATGGATCCTAATATAGGCCCGACCACAACTGCAATATTAATAGAGGTATAAAAAATGGCAAATACACTGCTTCTATGTTTTTCTTCCACGACATCTGCAATCATTGCCTGACTAGCAGGCCAGTAAAAGGAACCAAAAACCCCTGCAACCGCGAACGAAATAAATCCAATCCAAGGGGAATGGAGCCACGGAGAGCTGGCTGCAGCAAAAGCTAAGAAGGAAAGCCCTTGACCAATGGCGGAAAGAACCATCATTCTTTTTCGCCCGAAACGGTCTGCGCAATATCCACCCATTAAATTAGCAGCGACTGAAAAAAGCTGCGAAAAAACTAAGAGTAATCCTGCTTTATTTTTACCGAACTCGTCTGCAAAATAGATGGTTAAGAACGGGAAAAACATCCAAAAGGTAATATTCATCATAGCTTCACTATATAAGCGAACCTTTAAGTTTGGGTCCCAATCTCTAATTCTCATGTTGAATCCCCATTTCTCTATTTCATGTCAATCCATCATACTATTCTCATGGAAGGAAATTCAAGAAAAATGTAGGTAAACAAATGTGTATCTACAAAGAACCTAAGAAAGACTTAAGCGGGAAAGTGGACAGTGACTGTTGGCCACAGTAAAAAAGCTTATATGTAACTGTGAGGAGTGGACAGTGCCCGAGGCCCCACTGAAAAGGGGTGCATGGGAATTGTGAGGAGTGGACAGTGCCCGGCGCACCAGCAAAAAGGCCTGCATGTGAATTGTGAAGAGTTCACAATTCCCGAGACCCCACCAAAAATGCTTGCATGGGAACTGTGAGGAGTGGACAGTGCCCGACGCACCACTAAAAAGGCTTGCATGGGAACTGTGAAGGGTTCACAACTCCCGAGACCCCACCAAAAATGCTTGCATGGCAATTGTGAGGAGTGGACAGTGCCCGATACCCCACTAAAAAGGTTTGTATGGGAATTGTGAGGAGCGCACAGTGCCCGATGCTCCACTTAAAATGCTTGCATGGGAATTGTGAAGAGTTCACAACCCTCGATGCCCCACTAAAAAGGGTTGCATGGGAACTGTGAGGAGCTGACAGTGCCCGATACCCCACTAAAAAGGTTTGTTGGGAACTGTGAGGAGTGAACAGTGCCAGTATCCCTTAAAAAGAGTTAGAGTGGGAACTGTGAGATAAGACTATCAACTCTATTAATAGAGGTTGAATTACTGAATCCAGTTGGGACGTATGCTATAGTTAACATACGAAAACTTGAAAGGATGTTTTAAATTTGGTTAAAAGTGTAGTAATTGCTGAAAAACCTTCTGTCGCACGTGATATTGCACGTGTGCTTAATTGTCATAAAAAAGGAAATGGGTTTCTTGAAGGTGATAAATATATCGTTACATGGGCGCTAGGGCATCTAGTCACCCTTGCTGATCCAGAAAATTACGATGTGAAGTATAAAACATGGAATTTAGAAGATCTGCCTATGCTACCTGAGCGTTTGAAATTGACAGTCATTAAGCAGACTGGAAAACAGTTTCAAGCTGTTAAAAGTCAACTGACTAGAAGTGATGTTAATGGAATAATCGTGGCTACAGACGCAGGGAGAGAGGGGGAATTAGTTGCACGTTGGATTATTGATAAAGTAAAAGTCAATAAACCGATCAAACGTCTATGGATCTCCTCTGTTACGGATAAAGCGATTAAAGACGGCTTTGCCAACCTAAAGCCTGGTAAAGCATATGACAATTTATATGCTTCAGCTGTTGCACGTTCAGAAGCCGACTGGTATATCGGTCTGAATGCAACACGTGCATTAACCACCAGGTTCAATGCCCAACTAAACTGTGGTCGTGTACAAACCCCTACTGTTGCGATCATTTCAGCACGTGAGGAAGAAATTAAAAACTTCAAAGCACAAACCTATTACGGGATTGAAGCCCAAACTACAGATCAATTAAAGCTGACTTGGCAAGATGCAAAAGGGAATAGCCGTAGTTTTAATAAGGAAAGCATTGATACCATTGTTAAAAAATTGGGCAACCAAAATGCAAAAGTAACCGAAATTGAGAAAAAGCCGAAGAAGTCATTCTCTCCTGGCCTTTACGACCTAACAGAATTACAGCGTGATGCCAATAAAATATTCGGCTACTCAGCTAAAGAGACACTAAATATTATGCAAAAGTTGTACGAGCAGCATAAAGTTTTAACGTATCCCCGTACAGATTCACGCTTTATTTCGTCAGATATCGTTCCAACGATTCCAGAACGTCTGAAAGCATGTGGAATAGGCGAATATCGTTCACTAACAACTAAAATCTTAAAAAATCCAATAAAGCCTTCAAAGTCGTTTGTGGATGATAGCAAGGTATCCGATCACCATGCGATTATTCCAACGGAAGGATACGTGAATTTTTCAGCATTTACGGATAAAGAACGTAAAATTTATGACTTAGTGGTTAAGCGGTTTTTAGCAGTATTATTCCCTGCATTTGAGTACGAGCAATTAACTCTTCGTGCGAAAATCGGTGAAGAAAACTTCGTTGCTAGAGGAAAAACCATTCTATCGTTGGGTTGGAAAGAAGTGTACAATAATCGACTTGATGATGACGATAATTCAGATGATCTGAAAGAGCAACTATTACCTCGTATCGAAAAAGGTGATACATTAAACGTAAAATTAATCGCACAAACTTCAGGTCAAACTAAGCCACCGGCAAGATTTACTGAGGCGACATTACTTTCAGCGATGGAAAATCCTACGAAGTATATGGATACACAAAATAAACAACTTGCAGACACCTTAAAATCGACGGGTGGACTAGGTACTGTTGCGACACGTGCTGATATTATTGACAAGCTATTCAATTCATTTTTAATTGAAAAGCGTGGTAATGACATTTATATTACTTCTAAAGGTCGTCAATTGCTGGATTTAGTTCCTGAAGAGCTAAAATCCCCTACTTTAACTGCAGAATGGGAACAAAAGCTAGACCAAATTGCGCATGGCAAGTTAAAAAAAGAAGTATTTATCAGCGAAATGAAAAACTACACAAAGGAAATCGTTGCTGAAATTAAAGCAACGGATAAGAAATATAAGCACGATAATATTTCCACCAAATCTTGTCCAGACTGTGGGAAACCAATGCTTGAAGTGAATGGCAAAAAGGGTAAAATGCTCGTGTGCCAAGATCGTGAATGTGGACATCGTAAAAATGTCGCACGCGTCACCAATGCACGTTGCCCACAATGCCATAAAAAGCTAGAGCTACGTGGCGAAGGCGCTGGCCAAATCTTCGCATGTAAATGTGGATACCGTGAAAAGTTATCTGCTTTCGAAGCACGCCGTAAAAAAGAATCTGGTGGCAAAGTAGATAAACGTACGGTACAAAATTATTTGAAAAACCAGCAAAAAGAAGAAGAACCTATAAATAATGCATTGGCAGAAGCATTAAAAGGATTAAAGTTTGATTAATACCATATTTATTAAGGCGCTATTCCGTAAAAAGGAGTAGCGTTTTTTACATTTAATTGGAACCGTAAAGCCCTTTCGTTCATTATTCTGCTAAAGTGTTATCGTGCTAAAATTCAGAAAATTTAGTTGACAGGTTGAGTTTCCCTCTCATACAATAGTTATAATTATAATAATAAATTTGAATGGAATGATTTTTATGAGGCATCATCAAATAACAATTCCATATTTACAATCAATTATAAAAGAGGCTGAACTCCAAATCTAAGGTGATAAGGAGTCCAGCCTCTTTCTTTATTATACTAAAGTGGTAGAGGAGCGAGAAAAATGATTACATTAACAGGTGAAAGTTTAACTCTAGAACAAATGAAGGAAGTATTATACCGCGGTCAAAAGGTTCGAGCATCAGAGAAGAGTATGGAAGCAGTTAAAAAGAGCAGAGAAGCTGTCGATCGAATTGTTTCAGAATCGAGAGTAGTATATGGGATTACGACTGGGTTTGGAAAGTTCAGCGATGTGTTAATAGACAAAAATCATGTCCAGGACCTTCAACTAAATTTAATTCGCTCACATGCATGTGGTGTCGGAGAACCATTTCCTGAAATTGTTTCTAAAGCAATGGTCCTTCTTCGTGCCAATGCACTACTTAAAGGCTTTTCTGGGGTTAGACCGATTATTATTGAAAAACTCTTAGAGCTGGTTAACCTGGAGATTATTCCTGTTATTCCACAGCAGGGCTCTTTAGGCGCAAGTGGTGACTTAGCGCCATTATCCCACCTTGCCTTAGTATTAATTGGGGAAGGGGAAGTTTTTTATAAAGGAAATCAGATGGAAGCAATAAGTGCGCTTCAACAAGAAGGGATCCTCCCAGTCACATTAGAGGCGAAAGAAGGTCTGGCACTTATTAATGGGACACAAGCAATGACCGCCATGGGAGTGATTGGTTATCTAGAAGCAGAGCAGCTGGCGTTTGAAAGCGAACTGATCGCCTCAATGACTATAGAAGGATTAAATGGTATTATTGATGCCTTTGCGGAAGAAGTTCATGTAGCAAGGGGCTATAAACAGCAAATTGATACAGCCCGAAGGATTCGTGGTTATTTAAGTGATAGTTTATTAACAACGCAGCAAGGTGAATTAAGGGTACAGGATGCCTATTCCTTACGCTGTATTCCACAAGTCCATGGTGCATCATGGCAGGTCTTGGATTATGTAAAAGAAAAATTAGAAATAGAAATGAATGCAGCAACCGATAATCCGTTAATTTTTGACGATGGTGAAAAGGTCATTTCGGGAGGAAACTTCCATGGGCAGCCCATTGCTTTTGCGATGGATTTTATGAAAATTGCGGTTGCAGAATTGGCTAATATTTCAGAGCGCAGAATTGAACGCTTAGTGAATCCACAATTAAATGATTTACCGGCATTCTTAAGCCCGCAACCTGGTTTGCAATCAGGCGCCATGATTATGCAGTATGCAGCGGCGGCACTAGTATCAGAAAATAAAACTCTAGCACACCCAGCTAGTGTGGATTCGATTCCATCCTCAGCAAACCAAGAGGACCATGTGAGTATGGGAACGATTGCCTCTAGGCATGCGTATCAAATCATTCAAAACGTTAGAAGAGTTTTAGCAATTGAATTGATTTGTGCCATGCAGGCGGTTGAGATTCGTGGTGTTGAAAAAATGGCCACTCAAACGAAAAGGTTCTTTGAAAAGGGACGCGAGCAAGTAGCTTCCCTTAAACAGGACCGCGTGTTCTCAAAGGATATCGAAAAAGCAGCTAAATGGTTAAAAGAAATTGAGATTTCTCATTTTATAAAAGAATTTACTGTGGAAAAAGAACAATATTAATGGGCAACGAAAAAGGCGTGAAAACTCACGCCTTTTACTCTGTCTGATCCTGTTCAGATAGCAAGCGGGCAGTATCGCCGCGATTTTCTTCTTCATTCTCGACTCTATTTTTAAATGCTTCTCTTACTACCAGGAATTCTTCATCCCCAACTGCTTCTTTTCCTTTTTTCTCCGTTAAGCTATCTTGTGGAAAATTACCAGGATGACTCTTGTTCTTATGGTTAAAATGTTCTCCGCGTGACAAAATCAACACTCCTTTCATCTACGCATGTAGCATTCCCAAAACTTCGAAAAATAATTACGGATGGGACTGGGTTGCCATTTTAATTATTAGATGTGGCTTGATATACTTAACATAGGGAAAATGGTAATAATAAGGAGGTCTAAAGCATGGATCTGTTTCACATTGTCTCAGAAGATCGCATCAAAAAAGCTTATCAAGATGGTGAATTTGACAATCTACCAGGATTGGGTAAACCATTGCAGTTAGAAGATTTGTCAGGAATTCCTGAGGAGCTCCGTATGGCTTATAAATTGCTTAAAAATGCAGGATATACTCAGGAGGAAGGTCAGCTACGGCAAGAAATGATGACAATCGAGGGATTATTGAAGAAATGTGATGACTCCACTGAGAAGGAAAGCCTCCAAAAGAAATTGAATGAAAAACTCCTTCGGTTTAACCAACTAATGTCCAAACGAGGAGTAAAGACAAATTCAGCCATTTTTAAAAATTATGAGCAAAAGGTGCAGAAGAAAATAAAATATTAATATAAGAGGTCTTTATGAGCCCCAAGTGGATGTGGAAAAGGCAAATCGGTCGCGTAGACCCCGTCTAAGCGACCAAAATCCTTCTCCAGAAGTCAATACGGTTGCATAGACCCCGTCTAAGCGGCCAAAATCCTTCTCCAGAAGGCAATACGGTCGCATAGACCCCGTCTAAGCGACCAAAATCATTCTCCAGAAGGCAATACGGTCGCATAGACCCCGTCTAAGCGACCAAAATCATTCTCCAACAGGCAATACGGTCGCGTAGACCCGTCTAAGCGACCAAAATCATTCTCCAGAAGGCAATACGGTTGCATAGACCCCGTCTAAGCGACCAAAATCATTCTCCAGAAGGCAATATGGTGGCATAGACCCCGTCTAAGCGACCAAAATCAATCTCCAGAAGGCAATACGGTCGCATAGACCCCGTCTAAGCGACCAAAATCAATCCCCAGAAGTCAAGTCCATTTAATTGTGTAAAAGTGTCAACAATGTTTTCGCTTGTAAAAAAAGAATGAGTATAGTGAACTACA
>NZ_JBDGJV010000023.1:0-66537 GCF_057656715.1 Neobacillus sp. Soil_C_43 | reverse complement strand
CGTTGGCTTAGTTTCATAAGAAACTAATAATTTTTGTTTGTTGACGTTTTTGTTTGTTTAGTTTTCAAAGGACAATTTCATCATCGCCCAAAAGCGACTTTATTAATATATCATCTGCAAAACATCATGTCAACAACTTTTTAAATCTCAGTAAGTTGTTTTTATGTCAGCAGCGACGTTTATTAATATACCAAGGCCGCATATAATTGTCAACGGTATTTATAAAAAAATCTATCCTTTTTTTCTATCCTTCTTTCCTCTCCTCATATATTTCAAACATTCATGTGGTGAGGCCACTCGTCTAAATAATGTAAACAATACTTTATATCTCTCTTCCATTGCTCTTTTTACAATATGATCAATTCGCTCATCTCTTAAATCAAATAGAATTTCATCCATTTCTCTTTTAATAAGGTATTCCATTTCCTTTACTTCTTTTTCATTGATCAGAAGTCCAAACATCGAATAACCTCCAGCAAATAATCTAGTTATAGTAGTCTTTTCCAATTTATGTGATTTTATAAACGAATTTTTAATCATATTTTCAAAAAAACAAGCATAGGTTGAGACAAGGATGGTATTGGACGAGGTGGGAAGGATGAATTTCTTTTTTGTATTGAATGGGAAGTCTTTAAAAAATGTATCATTGGTATTAATTGCAGCCTTTTTTACTGCTTGGTTTCTTTATATGGAAAATCATGCACAAATTCCTGTTTTTTCAACGAAAGATGGCCCCAAAGCGGTCTATCGAGGGGAAAGAGATTTAGCTTTAACCTTTAATATCGGCTGGGGTGATGAAAAGGCAGAGCCAATTTTAGACACGTTAAAGAAAGGAAATGTGAAATCAGCTACCTTTTTCTTAGCAGGTTCTTGGGCAGAAAGACACCCCGACCTAGTTAGTCGGATTGTGAAAGAAGGTTATGAAATAGGGATTCTTGGATACAATTATGAAGAGTATACCGAATTAGAGGATGTGAAGATTGCTAAGGATATATCTAAAGCACAAGAAGTCTTCACAAAATTAAATGTAAAAAGCATCAAACTGTTGCGTGCCCCAACTGGGCACTTTGATGAACGTACTTTAAAAATTGCCAAGAGATATGGCTACACAGTAGTTCATTGGAGTGTTGATTCAAAGGATTGGCAAAATCCAGGTGTATCTACTATCGTCGAAAATACAAAAAAAGCGAAGAAGGGGGATATCATTCTTCTTCATGCATCAGATTCCGCCAAACAAACGGCGAAAGCACTGCCGCTCATTTTAGCGGATATTCGTCAAAAAGGATTAAAATTTGTTTCCGTAACAGAAATGATTGCAAACGGTGAAGCCCGCTCAAAAGAAATTAGGTAATAAGAAAAGCGCAAGCGCCTTGGTCAGCCCCGACAGGCAAATGTTCTTCTGCAAGAAAAGTTGCTCTTTGACTTTTATTGCAGAAGGTTATTTTTCCCGAGGGGCTAGGCGCTTGCGCTGGACAATTCTCGAAGTCGATTATTATTTTTTTATTATAAAGGCAGATGCACCCCTATTCCGGATATCCACATTAGTAAATTTTTCATTTTCCTATAAAGGAGAAAAAACCGCCCATTTAATTGGACGGTTTTATTTTTTTATTTTTCACATTAGGACTAGCTGTTTTTGCACGGTTTTGACGTTCTTGTGCAGATTGTGTATTTAATTTATGAAGAATTAATAGCTGATACGCATTACATGCCATTAAAGCAAACATCATGAGATAGAGCCAGCTTCTTTCGTTTACTCGAAGAACAGGAACCCACTCAACTAGGGTAACCACAATCATAAAGAAAAGAGCAGGAATAAATGCCTCCCGACTGGTCTGTTTTGTTTTATACCAGGCAACGATTAGACCAACCACTAAAAGAATGAGGGCAGGGCCAAAATAAGGTAAGACTGAATCCCCTTTTTTAGCAAAATTATCGTATCGTAAATAGATCAAATCAAATAGAGCAAAAAGAATAAGAACCATTTGAACCGCATTCCAGAGAGATGCAGATTTAAAAATTCCTAAACCAAAACGATGAACCGTTAAATAAGCAAAAAAGCCCATTTGACTTATAACACTAAAAAGAAAGCCCATAACAATTAACCAAATTAAGGTTGATAAAATATCAATGATTCTAAGTTCAACAAAATAAGGCTGAAATTCATTCCAGCGAACAATAAAACCCACAATAGCCGTTGTGATCCCGCCTATTAATAATGTGGTCATAAAAAGTCTTACCCAATTACGGCTCGTCACACTATAAACCTCCATATTACAAAAAATGAATACCATACTGATTGTACCAAGCTAAATTTGAAAAATCTATAATTTCATTTACATACGAATAATCTCTTGCCTTTTACTTCATTCTAAAATTAAGGATTCTTATGTGAAAGGAGCTTTAATTATGAAAACAAAAAGTATGTTGCTCCTCCTACCTATCATATTGTTCCTAACAAGCTGTTCTTCTGGTGAATCAAGTAGCGGAGGGCAAATTGATTACGAACAAACGAAAAAAATGGTTGTCGATATTTTAAAGACAGATGATGGTAAGAAGGCAATTCAAGATGTAATGGCTGACGATAAAATGAAAGAAAAGTTGGTTATGGACCAAAAAGTGGTCTCTGACACCATTGAACAAACACTTACCTCCGATAAAGCAACAGACTTTTGGAAAAAAACCTTCAGTGACCCTAAATTTGCTAAAGGTGTAGCCAAGAATATGAGAAGCGAAAATGAAAAGCTGCTTAAGGATTTAATGAATGACCCGGAATATCGTGGCATGATGATTCAAGTCTTCAAGGAACCGGAAATTCAAAAGGAAATGGCAGACGCATTGAAAAGCAAGGAATACCGGGCACACCTTCAGTCAGTCATTTCAGAGACGATAGAAAGTCCGCTGTTTAAAGCTAAAATGCAAGAGCTACTCTTAAAAGCAGCAGAAGAAACACAAGGAAAATCCAGTTCAAAGCAAGGAGGAGGCCAATCTAGTGGCGAACAAAGCTCTGGGGGCGGTCAAAGCGGAACTGGTGGCGGACAATAAAGAGTAACAACCATAATAATAAAGCCTCTTCGTTCAAAACGAAGAGGCTTTATTATTATCTTTTCAGCAAGTTAGTCACTTTTTCAGCAATTTCTAAATAAATTTTTCCGATTTGGTGATCTTCTTGGTAGACGGATGGAGCAAAATCCGCATCATTCCAGTCCGGCTGATTTAACGGCAGTCTTCCAAGGACTTCTGTATTCAATTCATCGGCTAATTTGTCACCGCCGCCTTGCCCAAACACATATTCTTTTTCACCTGTTAGCTTACTTTCGAAATAAGCCATATTTTCAATCACCCCAAGCACCTCGTGTTCAGTTCGGATCGCCATCGCTCCCGCACGTGCAGCTACAAAGGCCGCTGTTGGATGTGGAGTCGTCACGATAATTTCTTTACAAGCAGGCAGCATAGTGTGTACATCTAATGCAACATCCCCTGTACCCGGTGGTAAATCTAGCAGTAAATAATCAATTTCTCCCCATTCCACTTCATTAAAGAAACTATTCAGCATTTTCCCTAACATAGGACCACGCCAAATAATTGGGGCATTATCTTCCACAAAGAATCCCATCGAAATGACTTGAACACCAAGGCGTTCTACAGGGATAATTTTTTCTCCCCTTACAACCGGTCTTTTTGTAATTCCCATCATATCAGGTACACTGAACCCATAAATATCAGCATCAATAAGACCTACTTTTTTGCCTAGACGAGCTAAAGCAACAGCTAGGTTTACTGATACAGTCGATTTACCTACTCCACCCTTACCACTGGCAATGGCAATAAAAGTCGTATTATTTGAATGAAGCAGATTTTTTTCTTTTTCTGGTTCTTTATTGCGATGCTGCTCTAATACTTCTTCAGGTAGTTGATTGAAACGTATTCCAACAGTTGCTGCTCCTGCTTCTTTTAAAAGATTGACAATTTGTGTTTGCAACTGTAACTGTTCAGACGTCCCTGTTCTTGCAATGGCTATTTTCACGCTAACGTGATTTTTCTCTTCTTTTATTTTAATTTCTTCAATTGCATGTAATTCAGCTAATGTTTTATGTAAAAATGGCTCTTTAAGGCTGCCAAGAACCTCCTGGATCTTTACCTCTGTTAACATGAAAAGCACCTCACCTTATGAATTCGTTTCCATCTTTCAGTATACCATAATCATGTCAGGATACAGTTAAATGAATCACACATACTACCTATTAAAACACAGAAAAGTATATAAACAAAAAAAGGGATGGAAGAATCCCCCATCATCCTTCATCAATTTCTTTAATTTCTTTTTCATTAGTAAAATAACGCATAATTCCTTTATAAATAGAAATGGCTACTTTTTCCTGATAGGAATCCTTTTTTAACATCGCTTTTTCACCAGGGTTTGAAAGAAAGCCGACCTCCACTAGTGCTCCAGGTTTTTTTGCATTTTTTAAAATGTATACTTGGTTCAAAGGTTTTGCTTTTCGGTTTGTATTTTCTAAATTCTTGCGTAGCTCTTCTTGAATAAATTTAGCTGCCCTTGCATTCTCTTGATGATGCGGTGCATAGAAGGTTTGAGCTCCGCTCCATCTGGAGGAAGGTATGGCATTTAAATGGATGCTTACAAAAAGATCATTATCGGTTTTATTAATCATCTTTAATCTTTTTTTCAAGTCTTCCACTTTTCTTCTACTATACCCTTTTGTATCAGAATCGGCTAAATCAGTATCCGTTTCCCGCGTCATAATAACGAGGGCTCCTTGCTGTTGGAGATAATCCCTTACTTTTAAAGTGATTTCTAATGCTATGTCTTTTTCAAGGGTTTTCCCTGTTCCTGCTCCACCATCTGGGCCTCCATGGCCTGCATCTAACAAAATGATTTTACCTGACAACGGAAGATTCCAAGTATTCCACGAATCGTCCTCTATAAAGTCATGTTGTAAAATGAGAAACAAAACAAGCAAACCTGCAATAAAACTTATGATTTTTATTCTTCGCTTCGACACCCAAATCATCCTTCCCGCTCGTCCCTGTTCAATAAACTATATGGGACAAGAGGGAAAAATAGAACAGAAGAAAGAGTTAAGCAGAAGTGCACTATATGCTCTATGCACCTCTGCCACTATATCAAAAGTTCCATTTTAATGAAGGCGTAGTTTATGACGCCTTTGACCCTTTTCAAACCCTTCTCTCCACCAAACATGTATATATTGTTCACACAGATAATAAAGTGATTCACTCATCGTGCCTTCTTCGCCATTTCCCCAGTAAAGTAAAAAGTTGTATAACGTATCAATTAGGTGTTTCTCTTCTTTGTAACACCGCAGACGCACTGCTTCTAAATCCTCGCCGTAATAACCAAATTTGCTGAACTTTGCCCCTAATAAGAAGGCCTCTAAAGCTACATCATAACAAGCTTCTTCTATACCTGTATTCATGACAAAACTGGAGGCAATTTTTGTTGAACCAAAGTATTGTTTTACTCTTTCTTTTAACGTATTGATGGATAAGTCCCGAAGTACGGAACGCTCATATTTAATCTGTTTTTCACGTTTTTTTTCTTTAAAGGTAGTAATAACAGTCACTTCAATTTCACCTCTTAAAACTATTCTTTATCCCTTGTTCATAAGAAATGCAAAGACACTTTTACCAATTTTTTTAAGTAAGTGAACAGGACAAAATTCAATAAGTACAAATGGACGATTACATAATCCTTCCACTTAAGGAAATACTAATCTAAATGTATAAATACGGCGGTGAAATGTCCTCATGAACTGGTTTACTAAAAAAAAAATACAACATAATGAACGAGAAACATTAGAAAATTACCTCCAACGATCGAATGATTATACAAAAGTTCATTATATAAACCAAGTAACCAATTGCCGGTTTTGCTTTTCCTTTATATCTACACTCATTGACGAGAGCATTTTACAGGAAAGTGTCCTTCCCTATCTACTTGAAAAACCATTTGAAAAGATAGAAGAAGTTAAGAAGCTCATTCCTCTTGCGGACGCGCAGGTAAGTAATGATGAGAGCCTTATTGAACAGAAATTGTTTAATGGATATGTACTTTTAACGCTTGATTCAGACCCAGGTCATTTTGCCTTCTTGGCTGCGCAAAAAGAAATTGTCCGCAGTATTACACAGCCTGAGGTTGAGTTTAGTGTCATTGGACCAAAGGAAGCTTTTGTTGAGTCTCTTGAACAAAATGTTAACTTGATTCGTAAACGACTGCCTGTAAAAGAATTAATAAGTGAAGAGTTAACACTAGGCACTCTATCGAAAACAAAAATTTCGGTTATGTATTTAGACGGAATCGCTGACCCGGATAATATCCAAGAAGTGATGAGACGGTTAAAGGATGTTGACTTTGATGCTATAACCGATAGTTCTTATATTGTTCAATTAATCTCAGATAATAAAAATTCTCCCTTTCCACAACTTCTCGATACCGAGCGGCCAGACCGGGTAACTGCCATCTTGGCAGAAGGGAAAATCGCCATATTTGTTGATGGATCTCCGCATGTGCTGATCACGCCAACAACGCTCGTTGAATTTTTCGGTTCTTTTGAAGATTACTTTTTAAATTGGATGATATCCTCATTCTTTCGATTAATTCGGCTTTTCGCCGTTGCCTTTTCTATTTTGATTACACCAGTTTATGTAGCGACTTTGTCTTATCATTATGAACTTATTCCAAAGGATTTGATGAATACCTTAGTTACGTCTCGCCGTGAAATACCGCTTCCTCCTATTTTGGAAGCATTGTTTTTAGAGCTAACGATTGAGCTTCTACGTGAGGCTGGAGCCCGACTTCCTACAAAGGTCGGTCAGACAATCGGTATCGTGGGTGGTATCGTTATCGGGACCGCCTCTGTTGAAGCTGGACTAACAAGTAATGTTCTATTAATTATTGTTGCTCTTGCAGCACTTGCATCATTTACAACCCCTGTTTATAAAATGGGCAACGCCATTCGATTACTCCGCTTTCCATTTTTATTTTTTGCCGAGCTTTGGGGCCTCTTAGGAATCGTTTTTTGTTTTTGTCTGTTAATGGCACATTTAATTAGGCTAACATCCCTTAATAGACCATTTTTAGAGCCGATCTATCCACCAAGAATGACGGACTTAAAGGATTCTATTATTAGACTCCCATTCTCAAAGCAATCCTTAAGACCACAGACTTTAAGGACTCAAAACCCCGTTCGTTTTACTCCTAGAAAAAAAGTGAAAAAAGGAGATATTGACGAATAGAACGTGGAGGAAATGCTATGGAACAATTAGTGCCGGAAAAAGCAAAAGTATCGCCTTTTTTAGTTTTCTTTCTCGTCCATTCAATGCAGGTGGGCATAGGCGTTCTTGGCTTTCAACGCATTATCGCCTTAACAGCAGGATATGATGCATGGATGTCGGTGATTTTTGCAGGTTTAAGCATTCATATCATCATATGGATGATGTATAAAATTCTTGAGACAGTTGATGGTGATATCGTTACTGCCCATTCGTTTGTTTTCGGGAGGAAAATAGGGAAACTCCTTTCACTTCCATTTGTCCTTTATTTTTTGATGATTGCCTTGACCATTCTCAGAACATTTATTGAAGTCGTCCAAGTGTGGATGTTCCAGGATATGAGCACCTTTTGGTATTCTTTCGCTTTTTGTGGATTAGCCATATATATTATCTTTGGAGGCTTTAGAACGGTTACCGGAGTGGCTTTCTTTGGAGTCGTCCTCCCTGCCTACTTAATCTTAACTTTTTTCTTTACGATTCCTTATGCAGATGTACAAAATTTATTTCCTATTTTTGATCACTCAATTAAGGATTTGGCTATGGCATCTTATCAAATGTCGCTAACCTACCTTGGGTACGAAGTATTGTTATTTTTTTATCCCTATATTAAAGATCCTCAAAAATCGAAAAAGTGGGCACATTTAGGGGTCCTTTACACAACTGTACTCTATACTTTGCTTACAATCGTAACTTTCACCTATTTTTCAGAGGGACAGCTGCAAAAAAATATTTGGGCCACCCTGACGATGTGGAAAGTGGTTGAAATGCCCTTTGTTGAAAGATTCGAATACATTGGGATCGCTAATTGGAATATCATCATTCTTCCTAATTTTTGCATCGCCCTTTGGTGTGGTAGCCGGATTGTTAAAAGAGTAACAAACATAAAACAAAAATATGGCGTTCTACTTTTAGCAATGATTACTTTAATTTTCATTAATTTTTTTAAGTCACGGGAACAAATAAATACTATTATCGACTATACTGGGAAAATTGCCTTTTTCCTTAATTACGGTTATATTCCGTTGTTATTTTTCCTTGTGTTAATTGTTAAGAAGGTGAAGAAAAAATGAGAAAATTCCTTACCTTTGTTATTGTTTCGATCATTCTTACTGGATGCGTACGAAAAGAAATTTTAGATGATGTTAATCTTGAAACGGGAAGTGCCTATGATTATATTGATAATCAAATTCGCGGTACGGCTCTCATTCCTGTTTATTTACCAGATAAATCAGTTGAAAATAAAACCTTTTCCGCTTCTTCCAGTCTAAGCAGAGACTTTTTAAGAGATGTTCAGCGTCAATCTTCGGACCCGCTCGTAACAGGATCTCTTAAAGTGGTTCTATTTGGGGAAAAGCTTGCGAAAAAGAAAGGTATTTTAGCCCTCATCGACTCCTTTCAACGGGACCCAAGCATCGGTGCTGGCCTTTACCTTACTGTTACGGAAGGAGAAGCTAAAAATGTTATTGAAGGCAAATATGGAAAAAGAGGTAATGCAGTCTATCTATCCAACCTTATTCGCCATAATATGAAGTCGAAAGATTTGCCGAAAACAAATCTACAGAGATTTTTATTTGATTTTCACCAAAAGGGAAAATCCCCCTATCTGCCGCAAATTCGATCGTTGAGTGATGACCAAATAGAAATTAGCGGCATCAGCTTTTTTCGATATGGTAAAGTGGTTGCGACCATACCAGCTGCAGAGATGTTTTATTTTAAGCTTCTTGTTGATAACTATAGTGAAGGAACCTTAAAGGTAAACATAGATAAAGAAATTGCATCCATTGAAAGTATTCGTTCGAAATTTAAGATGAAACTCGTAGCTAGGAATCCCAATACCTTAAATGTCAAAATTAAATTAAAAGCTATGTTAAATGAATACACTGGAGCTAGTGTGAAACCAAAAGATATAAAGAAGATTGAAAAAAAGGTGGAAAAGGACATTGAATCAATTTGTCTTAAGTTAACAAAAGATTTTCAAGATAAAAAAATTGATCCCGTAGGATTTGGCCACTTTATTAAAAGTAAAACACGACATTTTGATTTTAAAAAGTGGGACACTGACTATCAATATTTAAAAGTTAATGTTGATGCAGAAGTGAGCATAGTCGAATCAGGTGTCATTGAGTAAATTAAGCTAAAAAAAGAGACTCCCAGCCGTATTCAATTGCTAGGAGTCTCTACTAGTTAATTCATATTTTGTGACTGATTCATTTTGTAGATTTTAGCAGGCTTCGGAAGCGTAATCCCTGTAAAACCGTAAAAAACGGTGAGTAGCGGTGAAAATAAACAAAACAACGCAAATGGAAAATAATCTGTAACGGAAACCCCAAGGACTGAGGCTAAAAACACACCGCATACACTCCACGGTACGAGCGGATTTACAACTGTCCCCGCATCTTCAAGTACCCGTGAAAGATGCTTTGGTTCCAAGCCTGCTCTTTTGAAATGCTCTTTAAATGCGTTTCCAGGCAAAAGAATAGATAAGTATTGCTCACCAAGGATAAAATTTACTGCAATCGCCATTCCGGCCGTTGCACTGATCAATATGGACACACGGTTTAATAGGGAATTGATCATAGATAAAACCGCTGGTATAATTCCTAATCTGAACAGCAGGCCTCCCATACTCAGTGCAAGCAGAATAACTGATATACTAAACATCATACTTTCCATTCCGCCCCGTGTCAGAATTGAATCAACTTCCTTTATCCCACTTTCAGATTTGTAACCAGAGTAGAGCAGGTCTAAAAATCCTTTACCGCCCAATCCTCCCTTAATCCACAACGAGATAATAAGAGCAGATAAAATGCCCGCGGAAAGCGTTGCAATAGCAGGGACCTTTTTAGCAGCCAAAATGGCAAGGATTAAGAATGGTAATAGTGAATACCAGTGAACTAGGCTCATATCTAGTAAAGTATTCTTAATAACTGTAATTTGTTGAATGCTCTTTGCTGTTTCCGCTGGGGATAGAACCAGATACACGAAAAATGAAAGAATAAAAGCAGGGATGGTCGTCCATGCCATATTTTTTATATGTTCAAATAGATCAGCTCCAGCAACACTGGATGCAAGGTTTGTTGTATCGGATAAAGGTGACATTTTATCACCGAAGAATGCACCTGATACTACTGCCCCTGCCGTGATCACAGGCGAAATTCCTAGTGCAGTGCTTGCAGAAACAAAAGCGACTCCTACTGTTGCAGCAGTGGTTAAAGAGCTACCTATACTGAGACCTATAATGGATGTTACGACAAAAACAATGGCATAGTAAAATTTCCCTGATACTAAGTCAACCGCTAAATAAATAAATGTTGGAATGGTACCGCTGGCCATCCAACTGCTTATTAGCATCCCAATAAAAAAGAAAAGCATAACAGCTGCAATGCCTGATTTAGCTCCATTGGCCAAGGCTTCTTCCAAATCTTTAAAGCTCACTTTTTTAAATACGCCATATCCTAGTAATAGAGCTATGCCTGAAATTATCGCTAGGTGCGGGACCACCTGAAGGCTAATGATCAAATACCCAACCAGCCCCATTAAAGCCGCTATAATCAACATGGCTTCAGCTGGTTTGATGGTTAATACTTTTTGTTCTGGTTCCATAGAAAATTTCCTCCTAGTAAATATATAAATGGACGCAAAAAGGCCCCTCCGTCTAGGGACGAAAGGACTCCGCGTTACCACCCTAATTGGCAAGGATAAAGCTGATACCCTGCCCTCTTAAAAGAATATGCCCGTATAAAACAGCTGTACTTCAAAATGGTCACAGCCCAGATTTTCACCCTCCATCTGGTCTCTGTTTGCTGCTCATGACATTTCTACTAAAACTGTAGGCTCGTTATCCACTATATCGCTAAAACGCTTTTAAGCGTTAAAGTGTGTGTGTAAATAATATACCCCGCCATTCTTTGTTTGTCAAAAGGTTTTTTAACATAAAAAAAAAGACTCCCATCCAAATTGGTTGAGAGTCTTTAAACATTCAGGGGAAAATTATTTATTTTTTAATTCCACTTGAATTGATAAGGAGCCAGTTCTACATTTCCTTCAACGAATTCCTGACTACAAAGGCCGTAGCCTTCTAACGCAAGCTTGACCTCAATTTGTTTTATTTGTCGACATCTATTCGGAATTTGTCGATATTTCCCGGGAATTTGTTGAAAATTGGAAAAATAGTGGATGCGGTAGGTTAAATATCATCTCGCATATCGACTTCTTTTTTTATTAAAGAAGATAGGTCTGGGGATTTATTTGAATGTTATATCGCCCGGCGATACGAACAAAAAAAAGCCTTTAACAGGCATTTTATTTTCCGAAAATAGAGAAAAGC
The DNA here is from genome assembly GCF_057656715.1 of Neobacillus sp. Soil_C_43. Classification (NCBI taxonomy): domain Bacteria; kingdom Bacillati; phylum Bacillota; class Bacilli; order Caryophanales; family Bacillaceae; genus Neobacillus; species Neobacillus sp. Soil_C_43. The sequence goes on along the minus strand of NZ_JBDGJV010000023.1, from coordinate 54,899 downwards.
CACGCCCATTTTTCTTTAGGCTGTTGTATCGCTTCTTCTAAACGTTTATTAAAAACATTTTGTGAATTCCATTCTTTTTTCTGTTCGTCCCGCATATTTTGAATTTCTTTTTGTAAGAAATCGCTTATTTGTTGCTCCTGTTGCAACAATGTTTCGTAATGGGTCATTTGTTGTTCAGTTAATTTCTCAATTTTAGCATGAGTTTTTTGTGCAGAATTTCCAATATTAGAACTTATAACATGGTGATCTTGCTGGAGTCGGGAAACCTGTGTTTTAAGCTGAGACATATCGTTTGTCAGTTGAACATTTATTTCACGTGTGGCTGCGAGTTCATTGGCTAAAATCACTAAGATCTCTTCCAATTGTTTGGGGTCTTGGGGTAAATTACCATATGTATCGGATATAGCAATCTCAGTTTCATTGAGTCCTTCTAAACATTCTTTTTGTTTATATACAATGTCTTTAGCTGTTTCGTCTAGGGGCTTGTCCGTATCGCGTAACGCTATAAGAGCTTCGATGTCAGATTGTACAAAAATACGCCGATCTCCATCTTTCAAAAACTCATATCCATTTCGCTCTAAGATTTGGCCATACTTTCGAACAGTGGGTGTTGCAATTCCTAATTTTTCTGCCACTTCTTTGGAAGAGAAAGCTTGTTCATTAGGTTGTATATCACGTCGCATATCGCACCTCCTTTTTATTAAATATGAACGTTTTTAAATGTATTTGCAAGGGTCATATCACCTAGCGATATGCAATACAAAAAAGAGAGGGATTTCGGCGAGCCTCCTCGGCGCATGCGCCTACGGGATCTCCCCTGAACCATACTCTCACAGGAGTCTTCGTGCCTTCCGCTCCAATCACAGGGTTTAAAAATCTAGACTGTTCTTTAACACAGCCAATAAAAAAGACTCCCAGCCAAATGGTTGAGAGTCTTGGAATGTTCGCAAAGATTAACGCTTTGAGAACTGAGGCGCACGACGAGCACCTTTAAGACCGTATTTCTTACGCTCTTTCATACGTGCATCACGAGTTAATAAACCTGCGCGCTTTAATGTTGGACGGAACTCAGGGTCAGCTTGAAGTAATGCGCGAGCAATACCGTGGCGGATTGCGCCAGCTTGACCAGTGTATCCACCGCCGCTTACGTTTACAAGAACATCATAGCTGCCTACAGTTTCAGTAGCTACTAATGGTTGTCTTACAACAACACGTAAAGCTTCAAATGGGATATAATCTTCGATTTCACGACCGTTAACTACAATTTTACCTGTGCCTGGAACTAGACGCACACGTGCGACTGAGCTCTTACGGCGACCAGTACCGATATATTGAACTTGTGCCAAGTTAATTCCCTCCCTTTAAATTATCCGCGAAGTTCGTAAACTTCAGGTTTTTGTGCTTGGTGCGGATGTTCGCTACCAGCATATACGTGTAATTTTTTAATTATTTGACGGCCAAGAGAATTCTTTGGAAGCATACCTTTAACAGCAAGCTCGATCATTTTCTCAGCATAGTTTGTACGCATTTCAAGAGCAGTTCTTTGCTTTAAACCACCAGGATGCATGCTGTGACGGTAGTAGATCTTGTCAGTTAATTTCTTTCCTGTTAGTTCTACTTTAGATGCATTAAGAATGATTACATTATCACCAGTGTCAACATGTGGTGTAAAAGTTGGTTTGTTTTTACCACGTAGAATTGATGCTACTTCAGAAGCAAGACGTCCAAGAGTTTTGCCCTCAGCATCAATCACGTACCATTTACGCTCGATATTGTTGGCATTTGCCATAAACGTTGTACGCATGAGTTTCCCTCCTAATTTAAATCCATTAAAGATTATTTTTTCGCACTTTCATAAAGCAGTTAATGTTTATTCTGTTCCGGGAATCAACATTAATGCCCTTGTGCGCTTAAGTTTTCTAATTCATATATTTTCAATCACGATGAAGACTTTCCGGGGCTTAATCGTGGGATTAAAAACACACACATATAATATAATAAATACTTTAGGTCTATATGTCAAGGGGATGTTACACCTGGTTGGGTTGTTTTATTAAAAGAAAAGCGGAAGCGCCTTGGTCAGCCCCGACAGGCAAATGTTCTTCGGCAAGAAAAGTCCGCACTTTGACTTTTATTGCCGAAGGTTATTTGACCCGAGGGGCTAGGCGCTGCAGCTGGACATTAATAAAACACTTCCCATAGGTATAGTCCGTGCGCTGGAGCTGTTTTTCCTGCCAGGCGGCGATCTTTTTTTTCTAGAATCGCAGGGATGTCTTCAGGGTCTCGTTCACTTGCCCCTACTTCAAGCAAAGTACCTACCAAAATACGAACCATATTATACAAAAAACCGTTTCCGACAAAGCGAATCGTAAGCTGGTCATCTTCCAGCAAAAAATCAATTGCTTTAACGGTTCGTATTTTATCTTCTACTTCTGTTCTTGCAGAACAAAAGCTAGTAAAGTCATGGGTACCAAGGAAATATTTACTTGCTTTCCTCATAGCTTCTATATTGAGACGATAGGGGTACCGATAGGCAAAGACCCTCTGAAAAGGATCCCTTTTTGAAGATAAGTGCAGCACATAGCGATACTCTTTTCCTATCGCATCAAACCGGGAATGAAAACCGTCGTTCACTTTTTTAACCGAAAGAATTGAAATATCCTGTGGCAACATCGAATTTAGTGCGATTTCCCAACGATCCTCAGCAATAGGCAAGGGAGAATCAAAATGAATTACCTGTCCCTTGGCATGAACGCCTGCATCTGTTCGTCCAGAGCCTGCAACCTTCACAGAGGTGCCCTTATGCATTTTTGCTAAGACAGCTTCTATTTCTCGTTGTACAGTCCTCTTATTTGGTTGTACTTGATACCCGGAGAAACCCGAGCCATCATAGGATATAATGCATTTGTATCTTTGCATAATTTCGCTCCATTATGAACGTAATAAGATTAAAAAAATGGTTAATGCACCTAGTAGTACTAATTGCAAAGAATCGCCCAAGTGCCACTCTAACTGCCTGTATTTTGTTCTTCCTTCGCCACCGCGGTATCCTCTTGCTTCCATCGCTATGGCCAGTTCTTCAGCACGTTTAAAGGAGCTGACAAACAACGGAATAAGAAGCGGGATGACTGCCTTAATCCGCTCCATAAATGGACCACTTGAAAACTCAACGCCACGGGCCATTTGAGCCTTCATGATTTTGTCTGTTTCCTGCATTAATGTTGGGATGAAACGTAAGGAAATAGACATCATTAAAGCCATTTCATGGACAGGAAAATGTACCTTTTTTAATGGATGTAAAAGAGTTTCTAGTCCATCTGTAATTTCAATAGGAGTGGTTGTTAAAGTTAACAACGAAGTCATTAAAATTAAGAAGAAGAAGCGTAAAGAAATAAAGATCCCCTGTCTGACACCTTCTTCGTATATTTTAATAGGTCCCCAATGATACAAAAGGTCACCTTGTTTCGTAAAGAACAATTGTAAGGCTAAGGTAAAGAGTACAAGCCATAGAACCGGTTTCAGCCCAATATATAAGAAACGAACAGGAATACGGGCCAAACCAAGCATGAAAAAGGTATAAATCCCTATAAGTGCATAAGTAACTGCATTATTTGCTAAGAAGATAACACATACAAATAAAAAGATAACCAGCAATTTAGATCGAGGGTCCATTTTGTGGATAAGAGAATCGGCAGGAACATAGCGGCCAAATATCATTTTCTCCATCATGAGCGGACACCTCTTTTTAACGCTTCAGTAACTGCTTCTGACAACTCATCTATTGATAAATACATTTTATCGAGTTTTACACCCATCTTCTCTTCAAGCTTTAGCTGGAAACGAACCACTTCTGGAACATCTAATCCCATTTGTACCAACTGGGCAGGCGCAGAGAAGATTTCTTCTGGTGTTCCTTTATTTACTACTTTTCCTTGTTGCATGATGACAATCTGGTCTGCATATCTAGCCGCATCTTCCATACTATGTGTAACTAAAATAGTGGATAGATTTCTTTCCTCGTGAAGTGTATAAAACATATCCATAATTTCTTTCCGGCCGCGTGGGTCAAGTCCTGCGGTAGGTTCATCTAGCACAATAACATCTGGTTCCATGGCCAACACACCAGCAATCGCGACTCGACGCATTTGTCCACCAGATAGATCAAAAGGAGATTTTTCTAATACCTCTTCCCCTAGTCCTACCTGTTTCAAGGCAAGGCGCGCCCGCTTTTTTGCCTCAGTTTCAGAAACACCAAAATTAAGCGGACCAAAAATAATATCCTTTTCTACTGTTTCTTCAAAAAGCTGATGTTCCGGAAATTGAAAAACGATGCCTACCTTTTGCCGTACTTGTTTTAAATTCTTATTTTTTTGCTGTGCTCTAATTTCATGTTCCCCAATCTTAACCGTTCCATTAGTTGGTTGTAAAAGGGCATTTAAGTGCTGTAGAACCGTTGACTTGCCAGAACCAGTATGACCGATTATTGCCAAGTATGTTCCCGATGGAATATCGATAGATACATCCTCAATCGCTAGATGTTCAAAAGGAGTGTTTGCTTGATAACGGTATTCTATATGTTGAAGCGAGATATCCATAGCTCTGTCACCAACTCTTCTTCCGATAAATAATGCTTGGATAGGTCAATCCCTTTTTGACGAAAAGCTTTGCTCATTTTAACCGAGAAAGGAATATCCAATCCTAATTGAATCAACTGCTCGTCCATTGAAAAAATCTCTTCAGGTACTCCTTCACGAAAGACCTCACCTTTATTCATAACAATAATGCGATCTGCTTTTGCTGCCTCTTCTAGGTCATGGGTTATAGAGATAACAGTTAATGACTTTTCTTCTTTTAATACTCTAACCGTCTCTAAAACCTCCTCACGACCTCTTGGATCAAGCATGGAGGTAGCCTCATCTAGAATAATAATAGAAGGTCTTAAGGCAAGTATGCCAGCAATCGCTACACGCTGCTTCTGTCCACCTGAAAGATGGTGGGGCTCTTGATATAGAAATTTATCCATTTTCACTTTCTTCAATGAATCTTCCACACGTTGGACCATTTCATCTCTAGGTATGCCATGATTTTCTAGACCAAAAGCCACATCATCCTGTACAGTTGTACCAACAAATTGGTTATCGGGATTTTGAAATACCATCCCTAATTTTTTACGGACATCCCAAATTGTTTCTTCATTCAAACCTATGCCGCATACCGTGATCTCGCCCTCTTGTGGGAATTGTAACCCATTAAGGAGCTTTGCCATAGTAGACTTACCAGAGCCATTATGACCGACGATGGCCAGCCATTCACCTTCATAGATATCGAATGTAACATTATTAAGTGCGTAGCGTTCTTGTCCTTCATATTGAAAGGAAACTCCCTTAAGTGAAACAATTGATTCGTTCATTGTAATTCCTCCTCTCGACTAACATACTAAACTAAGCTCTACTAAGACAATATTTTTACATATAAAAAAAGCCCGCACCTCGTCCCCGGGCAGCAATTACTACGGCTGCAAAAAAGGAATTTCGATAAAGAAATGGGAGGAGGTGCATGAGCTAGACGAGACGTGAAAAAGAAAACAAAAGTGAATATGAATCGTTTTCAATCCCAGGGGGTATTAAACCCTTCATGCTCCTACACGTAGGAGTCACGCTCATCATAACACTCGTTTGGCTTGGGTTGAACAATATATTCTCTTACAGAAAAAGGGCAAAGAACAAGTTTGTTTGTAAACTGTCCAGCGCCCTTGTTGTCTGTTAAAAGGTATTAAACTAACTCGATAATAACCATTGGTGCACCGTCACCGCGGCGAGGTCCAAGTTTCATAATACGAGTATATCCACCTTGACGCTCTTGATAACGTGGAGCGATATCAGCGAAAAGTTTTTGTACAGCATCTTGACCATTTTCAGCATTAGCAACTTCATTACGAACGTAAGAAGCAGCTTGACGACGAGCATGTAAATCGCCGCGTTTACCTAAAGTGATCATCTTTTCAACAGTCACACGAAGTTCTTTCGCGCGAGTTTCTGTTGTTTCGATGCGCTCGTTGATAATTAAATCTGTAGTTAAATCACGTAGCATAGCTTTACGCTGTGCACTTGTGCGTCCTAACTTTCTGTATGCCATGAAGGGTTCCCTCCTTTGTTGAAGTCATTAAACGGATCGTAAGCAGCGTTTGAACTAGTCGTCCTTACGCAAACCTAATCCAAGCTCTTCTAGTTTCGCCTTCACTTCTTCGAGTGATTTGCGGCCTAAGTTACGAACCTTCATCATATCTTCTTCAGTCTTATTAGCTAATTCCTGAACAGTGTTGATTCCAGCACGCTTTAAGCAGTTATAAGAACGAACAGAAAGGTCTAGTTCTTCAATAGTCATTTCAAGAACTTTTTCTTTTTGATCTTCTTCTTTTTCAATCATGATTTCAGCATTTTGAGCTTCATCAGTTAACCCAACGAAAATGTTCAAATGCTCGGTCAAAATTTTCGAACCAAGAGCAATCGCTTCTTTTGGCCCAGTGCTTCCATCTGTCCAAACATCAAGCGTTAGCTTATCAAAATTTGTCATTTGACCTACGCGGGTATTTTCTACCTGATAGGACACACGAGAAACTGGTGTAAAGATTGAGTCAATTGGAATCACACCTATTGGTTGATCTTCTCTCTTGTTCAGTTCAGCCGGTGTGTAACCACGACCGCGTCTTGCAGTTAAGCGCATGCGAAGATGACCATTTGAAGCTAATGTAGCAATATGAAGGTCTGGATTTAAGATCTCAACATCACTATCATGAGTGATATTGCTAGCTTTAACAGGTCCTTCACCCTGAACATCAATCTCAAGTGTTTTTTCTTCGTCAGAGTAGATTTTTAAAGCTAATTTCTTAATGTTTAAAATGATGGATGTTACATCCTCTACGACGCCTTCAATTGTTGAGAACTCATGAAGTACCCCATCGACCTGAATCGATGTAACAGCGGCACCTGGGAGTGAAGATAATAGGATACGACGTAAGGAGTTACCCAAAGTGGTACCATATCCACGCTCAAGTGGCTCTACGACGAACTTCCCGTACTTGGCATCATCGTTGATCTCAACCGTTTCGATTTTTGGTTTTTCTATTTCGATCATCAAATAACCCTCCTTCAAAACGTCGAAACTTCAACTAGTTTTATTTACTAATTGAAATTCCCCCATGTATACGTTCCCGTTTTGTGCACAACAACTGGAATAAATTCTCTGTATGAACTCTAAAAAATTAGTATCATATCCATTATAGACGCATGATACAACTTCTATACAGAAAAATTAAACACGACGGCGTTTTGGTGGACGGCATCCATTATGAGGAACAGGTGTAACGTCTTTGATTGCAGTTACGTCAAGACCAGCAGCTTGAAGTGCACGGATAGCAGCTTCACGGCCTGCACCAGGTCCTTTAACTGTAACTTCTAAAGTTTTCATACCATGTTCGATAGATGTCTTTGCTGCAGTTTCAGCTGCCATTTGCGCTGCGAATGGAGTAGATTTACGAGAACCTTTAAATCCAAGCGCACCAGCACTTGACCATGAAATTGCATTACCATGAACATCAGTGATTGTTACGATCGTATTGTTAAAAGTTGAACGGATATGAGCGATCCCAGATTCAATATTCTTTTTAACACGACGTTTACGTGTATTAGTTTTACGTGCCATTTAAATAACCTCCTTTGCCGATTACTTCTTCTTGTTCGCAACAGTCTTACGAGGACCTTTGCGTGTACGAGCGTTGTTTTTCGTATTTTGTCCACGAACCGGTAAACCACGACGATGACGTAATCCGCGGTAGCAGCCGATTTCCATTAAACGCTTAATGTTAAGAGAAATTTCACGGCGAAGATCACCTTCAACTTTTAATTTGTCGATGATGTCACGGATTTTGTTTAATTCGTCTTCTGTTAAATCACGCACACGAGTATTTTCAGAAACACCTGCATCTGCTAATACTTTTTGTGCAGTATTTTTACCAATACCATAAATGTAAGTTAAAGAGATAACTACACGCTTTTCACGTGGAATATCTACACCAGCAATACGTGCCATATTTTAGCGCACCTCCTTCAGATTAACCTTGTTTTTGTTTATGTTTAGGGTTTTCACAGATAACCATAACTTTTCCGCGTCTACGGATAACTTTGCACTTTTCGCAGATCGGTTTAACAGATGGTCTTACTTTCATTATCCTAACCTCCTTAATGGTACGGAGTGCAAGCTGATTATTTAAAGCGGTAAGTAATTCTTCCGCGTGTTAAGTCATATGGAGAAAGCTCAACAGTCACCTTGTCACCCGGAAGGATTCGAATGAAGTGCATTCGAATTTTGCCAGAAACATGAGCTAGCACAGTATGACCATTTTCTAATTCTACCTTAAACATTGCATTTGGCAAAGTTTCAATTACTTTACCTTCAATTTCGATTACATCATCTTTGGCCATCGGTCTCGTCTCCCTTCTCTATTCAGAATAGCGTTCGCCAATACATAGTAGGGCGCATTGGGTCAATTCTTCATACGTAATCCTGCAACCTTACAATTTTAACATAATGAGTAGCATTCTGTCCTCTAGTAACTATTACAAATTACAAATATTTCGGATTAGAATGGGTCTAGTAATAAAATACTAAATTTTAGTTAATATTTCAAAACCTGTTTCAGTGATCGCAATCGTGTGCTCAAAATGCGCACAAAATTTCCCATCCACTGTAACAACCGTCCAATCGTCAGCCAATGTTTTTACATACCGGCTTCCGGCATTCACCATCGGTTCAATTGCAAGGACCATACCAGGCTTTAATACAGGACCTTTGTTTGGTGGACCAAAATGAGGAATATCTGGATCCTCATGTAAGTCTTGCCCTACTCCGTGCCCTACATACTCACGTACAATAGAAAAGCCATTTGCTTCCACATACTTTTGTATCGCATGGGAGATGTTCGAGAGTCGCTCGCCCGGTTTAGCTTCCTTCAAGCCTTGATAAAGTGATTCCTCTGTTACGTCGAGTAGACGTTGGGAATTTTCATCAATCTTACCTACAGCATAGGTCCAAGCTGAATCACCATGATAACCATTATATTTAGCACCGATATCGATACTAATGATATCGCCCTCATGAAGGACGCGGTCACCAGGAATTCCATGAACAAGTTCATTGTTCACACTTGTACAAATACTGCCGCGAAAACCATTATACCCTTTAAACGAAGGAATAGCATCCTTGCTGAGGATAAACTCTTCAGCAATTCTGTCCAATTCACGCGTTGTCATACCTGGAGCGATATGTTTCTTTAACTCCTGATGAGTCAAAGCAACTATTCGACCAGCTTCCCGCATGATGTCAATTTCCTTAGGGGTTTTACAAATGATCATTCAGCTAAGCCCCCAAGTAATTCCTCGATATCAATAAGTACTTTACTAATATCTTGTTGACCATCAATTGTGCGTAAATAACCCTTATCCTCATAAAAAGCTAATAATGGTGCAGATTGCTCGATGTTAACGTCTAAGCGATTTTGAACTGTTTCTGCATTATCATCTGCTCTTTGGTACAGCTCCCCGCCACAGCGGTCGCAGACACCCTCTTTTGCAGGAGGATTAAAAACTAGATGATAAGTAGAGCCACAGTCCCTGCAAATCCGTCTTCCAGTCAAACGATCCATTAAAATACTTTTATCCACGTCGATATTAATCACATAGTCAATCTTTTTAGTTAGATCAGCTAATAGATTCTCTAACGCTTCTGCTTGTGGTACAGTCCTAGGAAAGCCGTCTAGTAAGAATCCCTTCTGACAGTCATCTTTACTTAAACGTTCACGTACAATGCCGATTGTTACTTCATCAGGAACAAGTTCGCCTTTGTCCATGAAAGATTTAGCTTGTAACCCTAGTTCGGTTCCTTCTTTCATCGCTGCACGGAACATATCTCCAGTAGAGATATGAGGGATGCCGTATTTTTCGACGATTCGTTCAGCTTGAGTACCTTTACCTGCACCAGGTAGCCCCATTAAAACTAAATTCACACGTGTTCCCCCTCGTGCTATAAATAGGTTTTAGGGAACAATAGTCCCCAAAACCATTACTTTATAAATCCTTTATAATGACGTTTAACCAGTTGAGCTTCAAGCTGTTTGTACGTGTCAAGCGCAACGCCGACAACGATCAAAAGACTAGTTCCTCCAATTTGAGCCGATTGCGGTAAGTTCGCTATTTTAATAAAAATAGTTGGAAGTACTGCAATGATGGTTAAGAAGATCGCACCAACAAAAGTTAATCGATATAATACGCGAGTTAAGTATTCCTGCGTGCTCTTACCAGGACGGATTCCTGGGATGTAGCCGCTTTGCTTCTGTAAGTTCTCCGCTGCTTGTTCAGGGTTAACTTGGATAAAAGCATAGAAATAAGTGAACGCGATTATTAATACTGCATATAGCGTCATCCCAATTGGATGAGAATAATCTAGGTTTCTGTTAATCCAAAGCGTTACATCATTTGTTGGAAAAAATGATGCAACTGTTCTTGGTGTTACAATGAATGAAACTGCGAAGATGACAGGGATTACACCTGCAGCGTTAACTTTTAACGGCATGTGAGTTGACTGTCCTCCAACAGGATTCTTTCCTGCAACAACACGTTTTGCATATTGAATTGGAATTTTACGATTGGCTTGTTGGATGAAAATAACACCAACAACAATTGCAATAATAGCGAGTACTATTAATACAACAGTTACAATACGTATAAATAAGGCATCTCCTGCGTTTTCAAATTGCTGAACATAAATTTGATTAATGGTTGAAGGCATACCAGCTACGATCCCTGCAAAGATGATAATGGAAATACCATTTCCAACACCCTTTTCAGTGATCTGCTCACCTAACCACATCAAGAAAGATGTACCAGCAGTAAGTGTAACGGCAATCAGTAGATACGTACCAATTCCAGGACTTTCAATCAAACGGCCACTTGCTAAGTTATTAAAGCCGTATGACATACCTAATGCTTGGATAAATCCAAGCACAACAGTGAAATAGCGAGTGAATTGAGCAATCTTCCGACGCCCAGATTCACCTTGCTTGGACCATTCCGTAAATTTAGGAACAACGTCCATTTGTAACAACTGAATGATAATGGAAGCTGTGATATACGGCATAATACCCATTGCAAAGATGGAAAATTGTTTCAATGCTCCACCGCCAAAGGTATTTAAAATACCGAAAACACTAAGCTTATCCTGACTAGCAAGTACATCAGCATTAACATTCGGTACAGGAATAAATGTACCTAGTCGAAAGACGACTAGCATTAAGAGGGTGAATAAGATCTTACGTCGTATATCACCCACGCGCATAAAATTGGAGATTGTCTGGAACATTAGATCACCTCAGTAGTTCCACCAGCAGCTTCGATCGCTTCCTTAGCAGCAGAGGAGAATTTGTGAGCTTTTACAGTCAACTTTTTCTCTACGTTCCCTTTAGCAAGAATCTTGATTCCTGCTTTTTCGTTACTTACAACGCCTGTTTCGATAAGAAGTTCTGGAGTAACTTCTGTACCTTCTTCAAAGCGATTTAATGCATCAAGATTGACAACAGCATATTCTTTGCGGCTGACATTAGTAAATCCGCGTTTTGGTAGACGACGGAATAAAGGTGTTTGACCACCTTCAAAACCTAAACGTACACCACCGCCTGAACGAGCATTTTGTCCTTTATGACCTTTACCCGCGGTCTTACCTTGACCAGAACCGATACCACGTCCTAAACGTTTACGCTCTTTACGAGAACCTTCGGCAGGTTTTAATTCATGAAGTTTCATATTGGCACCTCCTTATGAAAGAAAAGAATCAATTATTGTTCTTTAACTGTTACAAGGTGAGCAACTTTGTTAACCATACCGCGAATCGCAGCGTTATCTTGATGCTCAACTGTTTGATTTAGTTTACGTAAACCTAATGCAGTAACTGTCGCGCGTTGGTCCTCAGGGCGACCAATTACACTACGGTTGAGGGTAATTAAAAGTTTATTCGCCATTTGATTTCCCTCCTTATCCTAACAGTTCTTCTACTGATTTACCACGTAATTTAGCTACGTCTTCAGCGCGTTTTAATTGTTTTAAACCGTCAATAGTTGCACGAACCATGTTGATCGGTGTGTTAGTTCCTAATGATTTAGAAAGGATATCAGCAACTCCACCTAATTCAAGAACGGCACGAACTGGACCACCAGCGATAACTCCTGTACCTTCAGAAGCAGGTTTTAGAAGGATTTCACCAGCACCAAAGCGACCAATTACTTGGTGAGGAATTGTTGTTCCGACCATAGGTACTTCGATTAAGTTTTTCTTTGCATCTTCGATGGCTTTACGAATAGCATCAGGTACTTCTTGTGCTTTACCAGTACCGAAACCAACGTGACCGTTTTTATCGCCTACAACAACAAGGGCTGTGAAGCGGAAACGACGTCCACCTTTAACAACTTTCGCAACACGGTTAACCGTGACTACGCGTTCTTCTAGTTCAAGTTTGTTTGGATCAATACGACGCATCTTTTTGTGTCCCTCCTTTGTCTTTTAGAATTGTAAGCCGTTTTCACGGGCAGCATCAGCTAATGCTTTAATACGTCCATGGTATAGGTATCCGCCACGGTCAAAGACAATTGAAGTGATACCTTTTTCTACCGCACGTTTAGCGACTAATTCACCGATCTTTTGTGCAGCTTCAACGTTACTAGTAGATTCAAGACCGAAATCTTTTTCTTTAGTAGAAGCACTTGCTAAAGTTACTCCAGCCATGTCATCGATTAATTGAGCATAAATATGCTTATTTGAACGAAACACGTTTAGACGTGGACGAGCAGAAGTACCGCTAAGTTTCGCACGAACACGAGCATGTCTTTTCTTGCGAGTAGCGTTTTTATCTTGCTTCGTAATCATTTACGTCACTCCTTTCGTTTACCTATGCGGCATTACTTACCTGTTTTACCTTCTTTACGACGAACGTTTTCTCCTTCGTAACGGATTCCTTTACCTTTATAAGGCTCTGGAGGACGTACTCCGCGGATATTGGCAGCTAATGCACCAACACGTTCTTTATCAGTACCCTTTACAATAACTTTTGTATTAGCAGGTACTTCGATTTCAAGGCCAGCTTCAGGTTCAATTTCAACTGGGTGAGAATAACCTACGTTTAATACAAGCTTGTTACCTTGCTTTTGAGCACGATATCCAACCCCGATTAACTCAAGGTTTCTTGTAAATCCGTTGGAAACACCTTCAACCATGTTCGCAATCACTGCACGAGTTGTACCGTGCAACGCGCGGTGTTCTTTAACGTCAGATGGACGAGCGATCGTTACAACGTTCTCTTCAACGTTGATTGTGATATCAGGATTAAAAGTACGAGTTAATTCGCCTTTAGGTCCTTTAACAGTTACTGTACTACCGTTTAAAGTAACAGTAACACCTGCTGGAATTTCAATTGGTTTTTTTCCTACGCGAGACATTTAGTGCACCTCCATTCATTCAAAAACTCGATTACCAAACGTAAGCTAATACTTCTCCGCCGACTTGTTTTGCACGAGCTTCTTTATCTGTAATAACACCTTGTGATGTTGATACTAAAGCGATACCAAGACCGTTAAGAACGCGTGGTACCTCATTTGATTTAGCGTAAACTCGAAGTCCAGGCTTGCTTATGCGCTTAAGACCAGTAATAACACGTTCATTATTTGCACCGTATTTTAAGAAGATACGGATAATACCTTGTTTGTTGTCTTCGATAAATTCGACGTCACGTACGAAACCTTCGCGCTTTAAAATTTCAGCAATTTCTTTTTTCAGATTAGAAGCAGGCACTTCTAACTTTTCGTGACGTACCATGTTCGCATTACGAATGCGAGTAAGCATATCAGCAATTGGATCTGTCATGACCATTATTTTTACCTCCTTCCCAGACTTGGGTTTTACCAGCTAGCTTTTTTAACACCAGGAATTTGTCCTTTGTACGCTAATTCGCGGAAACAAATACGACAAAGCTTAAATTTACGGTATACAGAGTGTGGACGGCCACAACGTTCGCAGCGTGTATACTCTTGTACTGCATATTTAGGCGTGCGCTTTTGTTTCGCAATCATTGACTTTTTAGCCACGTTTTCGCCTCCATTATTTAACGATTACTTTTGGAATGGCATTCCAAATTGAGTTAAAAGTTCACGAGATTCTTCATCAGTGTTAGCAGTCGTTACGATAACGATATCCATACCACGAACTTTGGTTACTTTATCGTAATCAATTTCAGGGAAGATTAATTGTTCTTTAATTCCCAATGTATAGTTACCGCGACCATCGAAAGCTTTTTTAGAAACTCCACGGAAGTCACGTACACGAGGTAAAGAAACGGAAACTAATTTATCCAAGAATTCGTACATGCGCTCACCGCGAAGAGTAACTTTTGCACCGATTGGCATACCTTCACGAAGACGGAAGCCAGCGATAGACTTTTTCGCACGAGTTACTAATGGTTTTTGACCTGTGATAGTTGCAAGTTCTTCAACTGCATTATCAAGAGACTTAGCGTTCGCTACTGCGTCACCAACACCCATATTCACAACGATTTTTTCAAGTCTAGGAACTTCCATAACTGACTTATAGTTGAACTTGCTCATAAGAGCAGGAGTAACTTCTTTAACAAATTTTTCTTTTAGGCGGTTCACTTATTGTACCTCCCTTCTAAAATTTAAACTATTTATCTAAAACTTCACCGGATTTTGCTACGCGTACTTTTTTGCCATCAACCGCAGTGTAACCTACACGAGTTGGGTTACCTGATTTAGGATCGATAGGCATTACGTTTGATACATGAATAGGAGCCTCAAAACTGATAATTCCGCCTTGTGGATTCACTTGAGAAGGCTTAGCGTGTTTTTTAACAATGTTAACACCTTCAACTAGTACACGGCTTTCTTTAGGATAAGCAGCTAGGATTACTCCTGTTTTGCCTTTATCCTTACCAGAGATGACTCTTACTTTATCACCTTTTTTTACATGCATCTGTGCGCACCTCCTTAAAGGCAATTAAATTTGAAATTATAATACTTCTGGAGCTAAAGAGACAATTTTCATAAAGTTGTTATCGCGAAGTTCACGGGCAACTGGTCCGAAGATACGAGTTCCACGTGGGCTTTTGTCGTCTTTGATAATTACACATGCGTTTTCATCGAAACGGATGTAAGAACCATCATTACGGCGAGCACCGCTCTTTGTACGTACAATAACAGCTTTAACAACATCACCTTTTTTAACAACGCCACCTGGTGTTGCTTGTTTTACTGTACATACGATCACATCACCAATACCAGCAGTTTTGCGACCAGAACCTCCAAGAACTTTAATCGTAAGTACTTCACGAGCACCAGAGTTGTCAGCAACTTTTAAACGTGATTCTTGTTGAATCATGTGTGTAACCTCCCTTCGGAATGAACATAATCCGAACCATTAAATAATTACTGCTTTTTCTACTACTTCTACTAAACGGAAGCGTTTTGTAGCTGAAAGTGGGCGAGTTTCCATAATACGAACTACATCGCCAGTCTTAGCTTGGTTTTGCTCATCATGAGCCTTTAACTTTTTAGAGTACTTAACGCGTTTACCGTATAATGGATGCTTTTTATATGTTTCGACAAGAACAGTAACAGTCTTATCCATTTTGTCAGAAACTACGCGTCCTGTGTAAACTTTGCGTTGGTTACGTTCACTCATTGTGTGAACCTCCTCTCAATCATTACTTGTTAACGCTGATTTCTCTTTCACGAACAACTGTCTTCATGCGAGCAATCGATTTGCGTACTTCACGAATACGAGCTGTGTTTTCAAGTTGTCCTGTCGCCAATTGAAAGCGAAGGTTGAAAAGCTCTTCTTTTAAAGATTTTACTTTTTGTTCAATTTCAGCAGTGGTAAGGTCACGTAGTTCATTAGCTTTCACTTGATTCACCACCAATTTCTTCTCGTTTTACAAACTTACATTTAACAGGAAGTTTGTGCATTGCAAGTCGAAGTGCTTCACGTGCGATTTCTTCAGAAACGCCAGCAATTTCGAACATAATCTTTCCAGGTTTAACAACAGCTACCCAGCCTTCTGGAGCACCTTTACCGGAACCCATCCGCACTTCTAATGGCTTAGCAGTGTAAGGCTTGTGTGGGAAAATTTTAATCCAAACTTTACCGCCACGTTTCATGTAACGTGTCATCGCAATACGAGCAGCTTCGATTTGACGGTTTGTGATCCAAGAAGCTTCAAGTGCTTGTAGGCCGTATTCACCGAAAGTTACTTCAGTACCGCCTTTAGCGTTACCACGCATGTTACCACGGTGTTGACGGCGATATTTTACGCGTTTTGGCAATAACATGATTATTTGCCTCCTTCCGCATTTTTCTTCTTAGTAGGAAGGACTTCTCCCTTATAAATCCATACTTTTACGCCAAGCTTACCATATGTTGTATCAGCTTCAGCTGTAGCATAGTCGATATCAGCGCGAAGAGTATGAAGTGGAACAGTTCCCTCGCTGTAGTGTTCAGAACGAGCGATATCAGCGCCGCCAAGACGACCAGATACCATTGTTTTGATACCTTTCGCACCAGCACGCATAGCACGTTGAATAACTTGCTTTTGTGCACGACGGAAAGATACACGGTTTTCTAATTGACGAGCAATATTTTCAGCTACTAGTTTCGCATCAAGATCAGCTCTCTTAATTTCAAGAATGTTGATATGAACGCGTTTGCCAGTTAGTTGATTTAAAGCTTTACGAAGTGCTTCAACTTCAGTACCGCCTTTACCGATAACCATACCAGGTTTAGCTGTATGGATTGTAACATTCACACGGTTAGCAGCACGTTCGATTTCTACTTTAGAAACAGAAGCATCTTTTAAACGCTTCGTGATGTACTCACGAATTTTAAGGTCTTCGTGTAAAAGAGTAGCGAAGTCTTTACCTGCGTACCATTTAGATTCCCAATCACGGATGATTCCGATACGCAAACCGACTGGATTTACTTTTTGACCCACAGCTTATCCCTCCTTCTTTTCTGATAAAACGATTGTAATGTGGCTTGTGCGTTTGTTAATTTGGCTTGCACGGCCCATAGCGCGAGGACGGAAACGTTTTAGTGTCGGTCCTTCATCAACGAATGCTTGAGTAACAACTAGGTTATTAACGTCCATTTCGTAGTTGTGCTCAGCATTTGCCATAGCTGATTTTAATACTTTTTCTACGATTGGAGAAGCAGCCTTAGGAGTGAGATTTAAAATCGCCACCGCTTCACCAACTTGCTTTCCTCGGATTAAATCAACGACTAAACGTGCTTTACGAGGAGCAATACGAACTGTTCTTGCAACAGCTTTAGCTTGCATTTGGATGCCCTCCTCTCTTAACGTCTTGTTTTCTTATCATCGTTACCATGGCCTTTGTAAGCACGTGTTGGAGCGAATTCTCCAAGCTTGTGTCCTACCATGTCTTCAGTAACATAAACAGGCACATGTTTGCGACCATCATAAACTGCGATTGTGTGGCCGATAAATTGTGGGAAGATCGTAGAACGGCGAGACCAAGTTTTAATAACTTGTTTACTCTCAGTTTCATTTAACTTTTCGACCTTAACCATTAAATGATCATCAACAAATGGTCCTTTTTTCAAGCTGCGACCCATGAAGGAACCTCCCTTCGTGACTGTTCTACGGTTCTTTCTTTGAACCGTAGTTCAATCCCGTTATTTTTTACGACGACGTACAATAAACTTATCTGATTTGTTTTTCTTCTTACGGGTTTTGTAACCAAGAGTTGGTTTACCCCAAGGAGTCATTGGTGACTTACGTCCGATTGGTGAACGTCCTTCACCACCACCGTGTGGGTGATCGTTAGGGTTCATTACTGATCCACGTACAGTTGGGCGCTTGCCTAACCAACGAGAACGACCAGCTTTACCAATGTTAATAAGTTCGTGTTGTTCGTTACCTACTTGACCGATAGAAGCACGGCACTCAGCAAGGATCATACGAACTTCACCAGAAGTTAAACGTACAAGTACATATTTACCTTCTTTACCAAGTACTTGTGCAGATGTACCAGCAGAACGAACTAGCTGACCACCCTTACCTGGTTTTAATTCAATGTTGTGTACAACTGTACCAACAGGTATGTTTGCTAATGGAAGAGCGTTACCCACTTTAATATCAGCCTCAGGGCCTGACATTACTTCCATACCAACTTGTAGATTTTTAGGAGCTAAGATATAACGCTTTTCTCCATCCACATAGTTGATTAATGCAATATTTGCAGAACGGTTTGGATCGTACTCGATAGTAGCAACGCGTCCTGGAATGCCATCTTTGTTACGTTTGAAATCGATGATACGATATTGACGCTTATGGCCGCCACCTTGATGACGAACAGTTAACTTACCTTGGTTATTACGGCCGCCTTTTCTCGTTAATGGAGCTAATAGAGATTTCTCTGGAGTGCTAGTTGTGATTTCTGCGAAATCAGAAGTAGTCATTCCGCGACGACCATTAGAGGTAGGTTTGTACTTTTTAATCGCCATTTTATTTCCCTCCTCTCTTGTTAGGTTCTTATGCTTCAAAGAATTCGATTTCTTTGCTGTCAGCAGTTAATTTTACAATTGCCTTACGACGTTTGTTTGTGTATCCGCCGAATTTACCCATACGTTTGAATTTACCTTTATAGTTCATGATGTTTACTTTCTCAACTTCAACGCCGAAGATTTCTTTGATCGCATCTTTGACTTGTGTTTTGTTAGCTCTAACATCAACTTCGAACGTATATTTCTTTTCAGCCATTAGGTCAGTAGAACGCTCAGTGATAACGGGGCGCTTAATGATATCGCGTGCATCCATTATGCAAGCACCTCCTCTACTTTTTCAACCGCTGCTTTAGTCATGATTAATTGATCATGATTAACAACATCTAATACGTTAATGCCATTAGCTGTTACTACTGTTACACCAGGAATGTTACGAGCAGAAAGTGCTACGTTCTCATCTAGGTCAGCTGTAACGATCAAAGCTTTCTTCTCAACAGAAAGACCAGCTAATACAGCTTTAAAGTCCTTTGTCTTTGGAGCTTCGAATGCTAAGTTTTCTAATACTACAATGTTTTCTTCTAGAACTTTAGAAGATAACGCAGATTTAATCGCTAAGCGACGAACCTTTTTAGGCAATGTATAGCTGTAGCTGCGTGGTGTTGGACCGAATACAATCCCACCTCCGCGCCATTGTGGAGAACGAATTGACCCTTGACGTGCACGGCCAGTTCCTTTTTGACGCCATGGTTTACGACCACCGCCGCGTACTTCAGAACGAATTTTTGTTTTATGAGTACCTTGACGTAATGAAGCTCTTTGCATAACAATTGCTTCAAATAATACGTGTTGGTTAGGCTCAATACCAAAAACTGCTTCATTAAGTTCGATTTCACCAACTTGTGAACCGTTTTGGTTTAATAATGCTACTTTAGGCATTCCTTTGTTCCTCCTTTCTTAAAATCTATTTATGCTTTAACTGCACCTTTGATTTTTAGTAATGCTTTTTTAGCGCCTGGAACGTTACCTTTGATTAGAAGTAAGTTGCGTTCAACGTCAACTTTAATAACTTCAAGGTTTTGAACAGTAACTTGATCTCCACCCATGCGTCCTGGTAATAATTTACCTTTGAATACGCGGTTTGGAGCAACAGGTCCCATTGAACCAGGACGACGGTGATAACGAGAACCGTGAGCCATTGGGCCGCGAGATTGTCCGTGGCGCTTAATTACACCTTGGAAACCTTTACCCTTTGAGATTCCTGTTACATCTACGATTTCGCCTGCAGCGAAAATATCAACTTTGACTTCTTGACCAACTTCATATCCTGCTAAGTCGTCTCCGCGGAATTCGCGAATGAAGCGCTTAGGAGCAGTGTTTGCTTTAGCAACATGTCCTTTTTCAGGTTTGTTAGCTAACTTTTCACGTTTGTCTTCAAAACCAACTTGAACCGCAACATATCCGTCGCTATCAACTGATTTCTTTTGAAGAATTACGTTTGGAGCTACCTCAACCACAGTTACAGGGATTAAGTTGCCGTTTTCAGCAAATACTTGAGTCATACCAATCTTTCTTCCTAAGATTCCTTTGGTCATTTAAGTCACACCTCCTATAGAATGTTTGTTTATTTGGATTAAAGTTTAATTTCAATATCGACGCCAGATGGTAAGTCTAAACGCATTAACGCATCAACTGTTTGTGGAGTTGGGTTAACGATGTCGATTAGACGCTTATGTGTCCGTTGTTCGAATTGCTCACGTGAATCTTTGTACTTATGCACCGCACGAAGAATCGTGTAAATAGTTTTTTCAGTCGGTAACGGAATTGGACCAGATACAGCCGCACCAGAACGTTTTGCTGTTTCAACGATTTTTTCTGCAGATTGATCAAGGATTCTGTGATCATACGCTTTTAAACGGATACGAATTTTTTGTTTTGCCATTATTTTCCCTCCTTTATTCGCCTATTTTCAAAAATAGACATTCTCAGTGGAAATTTCCCTCACACACTCGCCATGGCAAAGCGGCCGGGTGTGTCAGCAACCTTCCACATCATCGCAGTCAAAGACCAACATTGTCTATTATACATAAAACATAAAAGAAACGCAACATCTATTAAGATTTTTTTCTTTATGTTTCTGTCCTGAACACTTTTCTTATTATAGCGGCTGAAAAATACTTTTTCAACACAAATTATCATTCTCCAATAATATCCTAATTAGAAAAGCGGAAACGCCTTGATCAGCCCCGATAAAGAAGACTGGTCGATTGGCAAGCGGAGCGCAGACAGAGACCTATACACACTTATGCGTACAAAAGGCGTTAGCCCTTTGTAGCCAGGCAAATGTTCTTCGGCAATAAAAGTCCGCCTTTTGACTTTTATTGCCGAAGGTTATTTGACCCGAGGGGCTAGGCGTTGGAGCTGGACAGTTTTCAAAGTTTATTTTCATATATATTTATATAGAAGAAACTCGATTTATATCTATCTGAAGACACAAAAAAGCAGATGGATCGTCATCCATCTGCTTTTATTATTAAGAATTACTCAGTGATTGTAGTGATTGAACCTGAACCTACTGTACGTCCACCCTCACGGATAGAGAACTTTGTTCCTTCTTCGATTGCGATTGGAGCGATAAGTTCAACAGTCATTTCGATATGGTCACCAGGCATTACCATTTCAGTTCCTTCTGGAAGATTACAGATACCAGTAATATCAGAAGTACGGAAATAGAATTGTGGGCGGTAGTTAGTGAAGAATGGAGTGTGACGTCCACCTTCTTCTTTTGATAATACATAAACTTGTGCTTTAAACTTTGTGTGTGGAGTGATTGACTTTGGTTTAGCCAATACTTGACCACGTTCGATATCTTCACGTGCTACACCACGAAGAAGTGCACCGATGTTGTCACCAGCTTCAGCGAAATCAAGAAGCTTACGGAACATTTCTACACCTGTTACAGTTGTAGATTTTGGCTCTTCAGTGAAACCTACGATTTCAACTACGTCACCAACTTTAACTACACCACGCTCAACACGTCCTGTAGCAACAGTTCCACGACCAGTGATTGAGAATACGTCCTCAACTGGCATCATGAAAGGCTTGTCAGTGTCACGAGTTGGAGTTGGGATGAATTCGTCAACAGCAGTCATAAGTTCAAGAACTTTCTCTTCCCAAGCTGCTTCACCTTCTAATGCTTTAAGAGCAGAACCTTTGATAACTGGAGTGTCATCGCCAGGGAAATCGTATTCTGATAATAGGTCACGAATTTCCATTTCTACTAATTCAAGAAGTTCTTCGTCATCAACCATATCACACTTGTTCATGAATACAACAAGGTAAGGTACGCCTACCTGACGAGAAAGAAGGATGTGCTCACGAGTTTGTGGCATTGGACCATCAGTAGCAGATACTACTAAGATACCGCCGTCCATTTGTGCAGCACCAGTGATCATGTTTTTAACATAGTCAGCGTGTCCTGGGCAGTCTACGTGTGCGTAGTGACGTGCGTCAGTTTCATATTCAACGTGTGCAGTAGAGATTGTGATACCACGCTCTTTTTCTTCTGGAGCACCGTCGATTTGATCGTATGCACGAGCTTCTGCTTTACCTGATTTTGCAAGTACAGAAGTGATTGCAGCAGTTAAAGTAGTTTTACCATGGTCAACGTGTCCGATTGTACCAATGTTAACGTGTGGCTTTGAACGGTCGAATTTAGCTTTTGCCATTTGGAAAATCCTCCTTTGGATTATAAAAGTTTAAGTATATTAGGTAGAAACTGCGAATATGTTTGTCCATATTTCACAGTTTCTATTCTTACATAAGTAGTTATACTTTAAACAAAGGTGAAAATCAATTATTCACCTTTATTTTTTTTGATAATTTCTTCAGAAACTGATTTTGGAACTTCTTCATAGTGATCGAAGTGCATAGAGAATACTCCACGTCCTTGAGTACTTGAACGAAGTGCAGTTGCATAACCAAACATTTCTGAAAGTGGAACCATTGCACGAACTACTTGTGCGTTACCACGAGCTTCCATACCTTCAACGCGGCCACGACGTGCAGTGATTTGTCCCATGATATCCCCTAGGTATTCTTCAGGGATTACAACTTCAACCCTCATCATAGGTTCAAGGATAACTGGGCTACACTTAGACGCAGCGTTTTTAAGTGCCATTGAAGCGGCAATCTTAAACGCCATCTCAGATGAGTCAACATCATGGTAAGAACCGTCAAATAGACGAGCTTTAATATCAACTAATGGATATCCAGCAAGAACTCCACGATCAAGTGAATCTTCTAGACCAGCTTGAACAGCCGGGATGTATTCACGAGGAACAACACCACCAACGATTCCGTTTACGAATTCAAATCCTTTACCTTCATCATTAGGTGAGAATTCAATCCAAACGTGACCATATTGTCCACGACCACCAGATTGACGTGCAAATTTACCTTCAACTTGTGCAGAAGCACGGAAAGTTTCGCGATATGCAACCTGAGGCGCACCTACATTTGCTTCGACCTTAAATTCACGACGCATACGGTCAACGATGATATCTAGGTGAAGTTCACCCATACCAGCGATGATTACTTGTCCAGTTTCCTGGTCAGTGTGCGCACGGAATGTCGGATCTTCTTCTTGAAGCTTTTGTAGAGCAGTTGTCATTTTGTCTTGGTCAGCTTTTGACTTAGGTTCTACTGAAAGTTGAATTACAGGCTCTGGGAATTGCATTGACTCAAGGATAACAGGGTTTTTGTCATCACATAGAGTATCTCCAGTAGTTGTATCTTTCAGACCTACAGCCGCAGCGATGTCACCAGCAAAAACCTTAGAGATTTCTTGACGGCTGTTCGCGTGCATTTGTAGAATTCGTCCGATACGCTCACGCTTGCCTTTAGTTGAGTTCTGAACATATGATCCAGATTCTAAAGTACCAGAGTAAACGCGGAAGAACGTTAATTTACCAACATATGGGTCAGTCATAACTTTAAATGCAAGAGCAGAGAATGGCTCTTCATCGCTAGAATGACGTTCGATAAATTCTTCTTCATCATCAACAGCGTGTCCTTTGATTGCAGGAACATCTAGTGGAGATGGAAGGTAATCAATAACGGCATCTAGCATTAACTGAACACCTTTGTTTTTGAAAGCTGATCCACAGATTACAGGATAGAATTCAACGTTAACTGTACCTTTACGAATACCTGCTTTTAGCTCTTCTTTAGTGAGTTCTTCCCCACCTAGGTACTTTTCCATTAACTCTTCATCTAATTCAGCTACTGCTTCAACTAGCTTTTCGCGATATTCTTCAGCTTGCGCCATATATTCTTCTGGGATTTCACGAACTTCAATATCAGTTCCTAAATCGTTACCATAGAATACAGCATTCATTTCCACAAGGTCAATGATAGCTTCAAATTCATCTTCAGCACCGATTGGTAACTGAATTGGATGTGCATTCGCTTGTAAACGGTCATGTATTGTACCTACTGAGTATAAGAAGTCGGCTCCAATTTTGTCCATTTTATTTACGAATACAACACGTGGTACACCGTAAGTTGTTGCTTGACGCCAAACTGTTTCAGTTTGAGGCTCAACACCAGACTGTGCATCTAGTACAGCTACCGCACCATCAAGTACACGTAGGGAACGTTCAACTTCAACCGTGAAGTCTACGTGTCCTGGTGTGTCGATGATGTTTACGCGGTGGCCTTTCCATTGTGCAGTTGTTGCTGCGGAAGTGATTGTGATTCCGCGTTCTTGCTCCTGCTCCATCCAGTCCATCTGAGAAGCGCCTTCATGTGTTTCACCGATTTTATGAATCTTACCAGTGTAATAAAGAACACGCTCAGTGGTAGTCGTTTTACCGGCATCGATGTGAGCCATGATACCGATATTACGTGTGTTTGCTAAGGAGAACTCTCTTGCCATTTGGTCTTTCTCCTTCCTAGTTTGGAATGAAATTTTATATATTGAAGGTTAGATTACCAACGATAGTGAGCAAACGCTTTGTTTGCTTCTGCCATTTTGTGTGTATCTTCACGCTTCTTAACAGATGCACCAGTGTTGTTAGCTGCATCCATGATTTCATTAGCTAAACGCTCTTCCATCGTCTTTTCACCGCGAAGACGAGCGTAGTTTACTAACCAACGAAGACCAAGAGTTGTACGGCGATCAGGACGCACCTCAACTGGTACTTGGTAGTTTGCACCACCTACACGGCGAGCCTTAACTTCTAATACAGGCATGATGTTTTTCATAGCTGCTTCAAAAGTTTCCATTGGCTCTTTGCCAGTACGTTCGCGAATAGTATCAAACGCAGAGTAAAGAATTTCTTGTGACTTACCTCTTTTACCGTCAACCATCATTTTGTTGATTAAACGAGTAACTAATTTTGAATTGTAAAGCGGATCTGGTAACACGTCTCTTTTTGCTACAGGACCTTTACGTGGCATATTTTTTCCTCCTTTCAAAGAAGCTTTTATTAAAGTTATTATTATTTCTTAGCTGCTTTTGGTCTCTTAGTACCATATTTTGAGCGACCTTGCATACGGTTGTTTACACCAGCAGTATCAAGAGCTCCACGTACGATGTGATAACGTACCCCTGGTAAGTCTTTTACACGTCCTCCACGAATAAGAACAACGCTGTGCTCTTGAAGATTGTGTCCGATACCAGGAATGTATGCAGTCACCTCGATACCATTTGTCAAACGTACACGAGCATATTTACGTAACGCTGAGTTTGGTTTCTTTGGTGTCATTGTACCAACACGAGTACATACTCCACGTTTTTGTGGTGAAGATACATTAGTTTGTGATTTCTTGAAGCTGTTATAACCTTTGTTTAGCGCAGGTGATTTTGACTTTTCCTCTTTTGATTGACGAGGCTTGCGCACTAGTTGGTTAATAGTAGGCATGTATTTTTCCTCCCTTCATTAATTGTAAGCCCACACATCCAGGTGGTTCATTTTTTTGCAAAAACAAAGTTTTTGCAGACTACTCTATCTACAAAAACAGTTTTTAACGGATAATTGCGACAGTTGCGGCACCAACTTCAATTCCACATGCTTTTCCGAGTTTTTTCATCGAATCTACATATCGAACCGGAACTTCTATGCCAAGAGCTACTTCTACAGCTTTAGCTGTAACCTTTGGTTCAGCATCGCTTGCAACGACTAACTCTTGTACATTACCTTCCTTAAGTGCTTTAACTGCTTGTTTTGTTCCTATAACAAACTTTTGTGCCTGAAATACTTTTTCATAAGACATAAATCATATCCTCCAAAGTATCAAATGAATAGGAGCACCTTTGATATAGTATCATCTTACCAAATAGATGTCAACAAATGTTTCGATATTTTATTCAAGATAGCATTTGGTAATCTTTTCTTAAAATACGGTACCTGCAATAATGCAGGTACCGTTATCTTACTTAGTCAATCAAAACGGTCTCTTCAGAGGTTGTATCACGAAGAACTGGCTCCGCTTTACGGTAGCGTTGCATTCCTGTTCCAGCAGGAACAAGCTTACCGATGATAACATTCTCCTTCAAGCCAAGTAATTCATCACGCTTGCCTTTGATCGCCGCATCTGTAAGAACTCTTGTAGTTTCTTGGAAGGATGCCGCAGACAAGAATGAATCCGTTTCAAGAGATGCTTTTGTAATACCAAGTAACACCGGACGGCCTGTTGCAGGCAATTTGCCCTCAAGTAACGCCCTTTCGTTAGCATCAGTGAATTGATGAATATCAAGTAGTGTACCTGGAAGTACTTCTGTTTCACCTGCATCACCAACACGGATTTTACGTAACATTTGGCGAACCATTACTTCCACGTGCTTATCGCCAATTTCTACCCCTTGCATGCGGTAAACTTTTTGTACTTCACGCAATAGGTACTCTTGAACCGATGTAACGTCTTTGACTTTGATTAACTCTTTCGGATCAATTGAACCTTCAGTAAGTTCTTGACCACGAGCAACCTTATCATTGATCGCCACTTTTAAACGTGCTGTGTATGGAGCGTTATAAGTACGTGATTCAACTTCGCCTTGAACGACGATTTCATGCTGACGGTCACGTCCTTCATTAATTCCAACAACTACACCTTCAATTTCAGAGATAACAGCTTGACCTTTAGGGTTACGCGCTTCGAAAATCTCTTGGATACGCGGTAAACCTTGGGTAATATCGTCTCCCGCAACACCACCAGTATGGAAGGTACGCATGGTTAACTGTGTTCCTGGTTCACCAATGGATTGAGCAGCAATAATACCAACTGCTTCACCCACTTCAACTTCCTGACCAGTTGCCAAGTTACGGCCATAACATTTCTTACATACACCATGGCGTGTATTACAAGTAAATGCCGAACGGATTTTTACAGTTTCAATTCCTGCACCGACAATGATTTCTGCTAAATCTTCTGTAATTAAACCATTTTCAGGAACAAGTACTTCTTTTGTTTCAGGGTGCTTAATTGGATTACGTGCATAACGTCCAATTAAACGCTCATCAAGTCCTTCAATGATTTCTGTACCATCTTTTAATGCACTAATTATAAATCCACGATCTGTACCACAATCGTCTTCACGGACAATGACATCTTGAGCAACGTCAACAAGTCGACGTGTTAAGTAACCTGAGTCAGCAGTCTTAAGGGCTGTATCAGCAAGACCTTTACGCGCACCGTGCGTAGAGATAAAGTACTCTAATACGGTTAAGCCTTCACGGAAACTTGATTTAATTGGTAACTCAATGATACGACCAGCCGGGTTGGCCATCAGACCACGCATACCAGCAAGCTGTGTAAAGTTAGATGCGTTACCACGGGCACCAGAATCACTCATCATGAAAATAGGATTCGTCTTATTTAAGGATTTCATCAGTTTGCCTTGAATAACATCCTTAGCTTGAGACCATATCGCAATCACACGATCATAACGCTCTTCCTCGGTAATAAGACCGCGTCTAAATTGCTTTGTCACGTTATCAACTTTACCTTGAGCTTCTTGTAGGATTTGCTGTTTCTCGCCAAGTACGACAATGTCAGCTACACCAACGGTAATACCAGCTTTTGTTGAATGTTTAAATCCAAGATCTTTCATGCGGTCAAGCATTTTAGACGTTTCAGTAATTTTGAATCGCTTAAATACTTCTGCAATGATATTACCAAGGATTTTTTTCTTAAACGGATCTACTAATGGCATTGATTTGATTTTAGCTAGAATATCTTCACCTTTTTCAACAAAATACTTGGCAGGTGTTTCAACTTCTAGGTTATGTCGAGTTGGTTCATTGATATATGGGAAGGACTTCGGAAGAATCTCATTAAAAATAAGCTTACCTACCGTAGTTATTAATAGCTTATTATTTTGTTCTTCAGAGAAAGTCTCATTTCCTAATGATCCAGCATGAACCGCTACACGAGTATGGAAATGAGCATATCCATTTTGATATGCAAGAATAGCTTCGTTTGTATCTTTGAAAATCATACCCTCACCGACTGCACCTTCACGCTCTAGAGTTAAGTAATAGTTACCTAACACCATATCCTGGGAAGGAGTAACAACCGGTTTACCATCTTTAGGGTTTAGGATGTTTTGCGCTGCAAGCATTAATAATCTAGCTTCCGCTTGCGCTTCAGATGAAAGTGGTACGTGAACAGCCATTTGGTCACCATCGAAGTCCGCATTGTATGCTGTACATACAAGTGGGTGAAGGCGAATCGCCCGTCCTTCAACAAGTGTTGGTTCAAATGCCTGGATACCTAATCTATGCAATGTAGGGGCACGGTTCAAGAGAACTGGATGCTCTCTAATAACATCTTCAAGTACATCCCATACATCTGGAGATACGCGTTCAATTTTACGTTTAGCAGATTTGATATTATGGGCTAAACCTTTTTCAACAAGCTCCTTCATAACAAATGGCTTGAAGAGTTCAAGTGCCATTTCTTTAGGAAGACCACATTGATACATTTTTAAGTTTGGACCTACAACGATTACAGAACGACCAGAATAGTCAACACGCTTACCAAGCAAGTTTTGACGGAAACGTCCTTGTTTACCCTTTAACATATGTGAAAGAGATTTTAGCGGACGGTTACCAGGTCCTGTAACTGGACGGCCACGACGACCGTTATCTATCAAGGCATCAACTGCTTCTTGGAGCATACGCTTTTCGTTTTGAACGATGATGCTTGGTGCACCAAGGTCTAATAAACGCTTTAAGCGGTTGTTACGGTTAATTACTCGGCGGTATAAATCGTTTAAGTCAGAAGTCGCAAATCTTCCTCCATCCAATTGAACCATTGGACGAAGTTCAGGAGGAATAACAGGCAGTACGTCAAGAATCATCCAATCAGGTTCGTTTCCAGAACCACGGAATGCTTCTAACACTTCGAGGCGCTTAATGGCACGTGTACGACGTTGACCTTGTGCTGTTTTTAGTTCTTCCTTTAAAATATCTACTTCTTTATTTAAATCGATATCAGAAAGAAGTTTTTTAATCGCTTCAGCGCCCATGGCAGCTTGGAATTTGTTTCCGTACTTTTCACGATAGGCACGATATTCTTTTTCAGATAGAAGCTGCTTTTTATCAAGAGCAGTATCTCCTGATTCTGTTACTACATAAGAAGCGAAGTAAATAATTTCTTCTAATGCACGAGGGGACATATCTAGAACAAGTCCCATTCGGCTCGGGATTCCTTTGAAATACCAAATATGAGATACAGGTGCTGCGAGTTCGATGTGACCCATACGCTCACGACGGACTTTTGCACGAGTTACTTCAACCCCACATCGGTCACAAACGACGCCTTTATAACGGACACGCTTATATTTACCGCAATGACATTCCCAATCCTTTGTTGGACCGAAAATTCGTTCGCAGAACAAACCGTCCTTTTCAGGCTTTAACGTACGATAGTTAATGGTTTCTGGCTTTTTCACTTCTCCGAATGACCATGAACGGATTTTATCCGGTGAAGCAAGACCAATTTTCATATACTCAAAATTATTAACGTCAAGCAAGGGGCCTACCTCCCTTTCGATATCCAGGTTTTACCCTAATGCAATAAAAAGTGGAAGCGCGCGGGTTAGCCCCGACAAGCAAATGTTCTCCAGTCGGAAAGTCGTTTTTTGACTTTTTGGTTGGAGGTTATTTGACCTCGAGGGGCTGCGCGCTGCAACTAGATTAATTAAAAGCGTACAGCGCACACACGGGTTGTGCGCTGTAGCTCAGATATTTAATTGTTTACTCTTTTGAACCCACTTTTTCAGATTCAAGGCTTGGCGCATCTGGAACAATGTTTAACGTATCGACTTGTTGTAAGTCATCCTCGTCTTCCGTGTCGCGCATTTCTATTTCTTTTTCATCACCAGATAGGATTTTTACATCCATACCTAAGCTCTGAAGTTCTTTAATTAATACTTTAAATGACTCAGGAACGCCTGGTTCTGGAACATTTTCACCTTTAACAATGGCTTCATATGTTTTCACACGACCAACGACGTCATCTGATTTAACAGTAAGGATTTCTTGAAGAGTATATGCAGCACCGTAAGCTTCAAGTGCCCATACCTCCATCTCTCCGAAACGCTGTCCACCAAATTGTGCTTTACCACCAAGTGGCTGCTGTGTAACAAGAGAGTATGGTCCAGTTGAACGAGCATGAAGTTTATCGTCAACCATGTGAGCCAGCTTAATCATATACATGACACCAACGGATACACGGTTATCAAATGGTTCTCCAGAGCGGCCGTCATATAGGACAGTTTTCGCATCGCGAGCCATACCTGCTTCTTCAATTGTTCCCCAAACATCTTCCTCACGCGCACCATCAAATACTGGAGTGGCAACGTGAATATTAAGTGCTCTTGCAGCCATACCAAGGTGAAGCTCAAGCACCTGACCGATGTTCATACGTGAAGGTACCCCTAATGGGTTTAACATGATATCGACTGGTGTACCATCTGGTAAATAAGGCATATCTTCTTCTGGTAAAATCCTTGAGATAACCCCTTTGTTACCATGTCGTCCTGCCATTTTATCGCCTTCATGAATCTTACGCTTCTGAACGATATAAACGCGAACAAGCTGATTAACACCTGGTGGCAGTTCATCTCCATCTTCACGATTGAAGACTTTAACATCATGAACAATACCGCCGCCGCCATGTGGAACTCGCAATGACGTATCACGAACTTCACGGGCCTTTTCTCCAAAGATTGCATGTAATAGACGTTCTTCAGCCGTTAATTCTGTTACACCTTTTGGCGTAACCTTACCAACTAGAAGGTCACCATCTTTTACTTCAGCACCTGTGCGAATAATACCGCGCTCATCCAGATTACGAAGTGCATCTTCACCTACGTTTGGAATATCACGTGTAATTTCTTCAGGTCCTAGCTTTGTATCTCGAGATTCTGACTCATATTCTTCAATATGAATGGATGTATACACATCGTCTTTTACAAGACGCTCACTCATAATGATCGCATCTTCATAGTTGTATCCATCCCAAGTCATAAAGGCAACAAGAACGTTACGTCCAAGTGCTAACTCACCTAATTCCATTGAAGGACCATCAGCAAGAATTTCACCTTTTTTCACTCGATTACCAACAGCAACGATTGGACGTTGGTTGTAGCAAGTACCTTGGTTAGAACGGATAAACTTTAATAAACGATATTTCTTAAGATTGCCTTTTACTTCTTGGCCATCTACTTCTTTCATTTCACGAACCCAAACTTCACGAGCTTCAACGTGTTCTACGATACCATCAGTCTTACAAATGACGGCTGCACCGGAGTCTTTTCCTGATACATATTCCATACCTGTACCAACTCTTGGAGCCTCTGGCTGCATAAGAGGTACTGCTTGACGCTGCATGTTTGCACCCATCAAGGCACGGTTGGAGTCATCGTTTTCTAAGAACGGAATACAAGCTGTTGCAGCAGAAACAACCTGTTTTGGTGATACATCCATATAATCGATACGGTCGCGATTAACAACAGTGTTCTCACCACGGAAACGCGCAACAATATCTGCATCAACGAACGAACCATCATCACCAAGACGGGAATTCGCCTGTGCGACTACATAGTTATCCTCTTCATCCGCTGTTAAGTAATCGATCCGGCTTGTTACCTTGCCAGTGTCAGGGTCAACACGACGGTAAGGTGTTTCAATAAATCCGAACCGGTTTACTTTTGCATAAGATGATAGCGAGTTAATCAAACCAATGTTTGGACCTTCCGGCGTCTCAATCGGACACATACGTCCATAGTGGGAATAGTGAACGTCACGAACTTCAAAGCCTGCGCGCTCACGTGTTAAACCACCAGGTCCGAGTGCAGATAGACGGCGCTTATGCGTTAATTCAGCAAGTGGATTTGTTTGATCCATAAACTGAGATAACTGAGAGCTTCCGAAGAACTCCTTGATCGATGCAATAACTGGACGAATATTAATTAGCTGCTGTGGTGTGATTGTTGCTGTATCTTGAATAGACATTCTTTCACGTACCACACGTTCCATACGGGATAAACCGATACGGAATTGATTTTGCAACAATTCACCAACAGAACGTAGACGTCTGTTCCCTAAATGGTCGATATCATCTGTATCGCCTACTCCATGCAATAAATTGAAGAAGTAGCTGATAGAAGCAATGATATCGGCAGGTGTAATATTTTTAATTGGTTCCGCCACATAAGCGTTACCCAATACATTAATTACTTTTTCATTTTCATCACCAGGTGCATAAATCTTAATGCCCTGTAAAGTGATTTCATCCTCAACCACACCGCCAGCAGGATTAAAGCCTTTGAAATTAATGTTCTTTTCAAGTGCCGGGATAATTCTATCTAGGTTTCTTCTATCTAGAACGGTTCCCTTTTCAGCGATAATTTCACCTGTTTCAGGATCGGCAAGCGATTCTGCTAAACGTTGGTTAAATAAACGGTTTTTAATATGAAGCTTCTTATTAATTTTATAACGTCCTACATTTGCAAGATCGTAGCGCTTTGGATCAAAGAAGCGAGAAACTAATAAGCTTTTTGCGTTATCAACTGTAGGTGGTTCACCTGGACGTAGACGCTCATAGATTTCAAGAAGCGCTTTATCCACACCTTCTGTGTTGTCCTTCTCAAGAGTATTACGAATATACTCATTGTCTCCAATCAATTCAATGATTTCTTGATCAGAGCCGAAGCCTAATGCACGCAAAAGAACCGTAACGGGCAGTTTCCGAGTACGATCTATTCTCACATATACGACATCTTTGGCATCTGTTTCATATTCCAGCCAAGCGCCGCGGTTCGGAATTACAGTAGCTGTAAATCCTTTTTTTCCATTTTTATCAAGTTTACCACTAAAGTAAACGCTCGGTGAACGCACTAATTGTGAAACAATAACGCGTTCTGCCCCATTAATGACAAACGTACCTGTTTCAGTCATAAGTGGGAAATCACCCATGAACACATCTTGATCTTTTACTTCGCCTGTTTCTTTGTTCACAAGACGTACTTTTACACGTAATGGAGCAGAATATGTAACGTCCCGTTCTTTTGATTCTTCTACAGAATACTTTGGATCGCCAAGGCTGTAATCAATAAATTCCAGTGATAGGTTACCAGTAAAGTCTTCGATCGGTGAAATATCTTGAAACATTTCACGCAATCCCTCATCCAGAAACCATTGATATGAAGAGGTTTGGATTTCAATAAGATTTGGTAATTCTAAAACTTCACTGATTCGTGCGTAACTTCTTCGTTGGCGGTGTCGTCCATACTGAACTAGTTGACCTGTCAACTGATTCACCCCTCAAATCAAGCGTTTTTTAATAAATCTATTAACGTCTACCGGAAGGAAAAATAACCCTTCTCATTAGACAAAAAGAAAAAGGGTTTTTTACTCAAAAACCACATTTTCACATTTTGACTATTATTTTGTCATCATTTCCTTCTTATCCATTTTTTATACTATAAACTTCAGTATTTTAAGGAATAATTCGGAAATTATTATGATGGCATTTTATAATGCTACCACAACGCAAATTCCAAGTCAACTACTTTATCGCTTTAACAATAAAATAACCCTTGGATTTGTCAATAGTCTCTACTTCGGAAAATAGTGTCTTTAATTTTTCAATGGCAGATGGTGCACCTTGCTTCTTTTGAATAACTACCCACAGCTCACCTTTCGAAACAAGATGATTGTAGCTTTGTTCAAAAATATCATGCACTGTCTGTTTTCCCGCTCTTATAGGCGGATTGGTTAGGATTGCAGCAAAATTCATTTCATTTACATTTATTAGCCTGTCACTTTCATACACTTTAACATTTTCAATCTTGTTTAATGCTGCATTTTCTTTTGACAGTTGAATCGCCCGTTCATTCACATCTACCATATGAACCACACGATCATGATACTGTTTCGCAATAGACAAACCGATAGGACCGTAGCCGCAACCTACATCCAGAACGAATCCTTCTGTCTGAGGCATTTCAAAAGACTCAATCAATAAACGTGAGCCAAAATCTACTTCTCTTTTTGAAAAAACACCGTTATCCGTCTTAAAACGGAAGACGTTATTTTTTAACATAAAATCCCAAAATTTCGGATCACTTTCAACCTTCTGGGTACGAGAATAGTAGTGTTCAGACATAAAGCTCACCTCCCGAGGAGTATATAATGAAGAAAAACGAGGAATTCCTTTTAACTATTCAAGCACTTCCGTTCTTAAAATAGCCAAAAAAAGCCCGCTTATACAGCGAGCTTTTTTATATGGTTATTACTTAACTTCAACGTTAGCTCCAACTTCATCAAGCTTAGCTTTGATTGCTTCAGCATCTTCTTTAGACACGCCTTCTTTGATTGCTTTTGGAGTGTTGTCAACAAGATCTTTTGCTTCTTTAAGACCAAGGCCTGTGATTTCACGAACAACCTTGATAACTTTGATTTTTTGATCTCCAGCGCTAGCAAGGATTACATCAAATTCAGTTTGCTCTTCAACAGCAGCAGCACCAGCGCCGCCAACCATTGCTACAGGAGCAGCAGCAGTTACGCCGAATTCTTCTTCGATTGCTTTTACAAGATCGTTAAGTTCTAAAACAGTCATAGATTTAACTGCTTCAATGATTTGTTCTTTAGTCATGATTAATTTCCTCCTTAGTATTGGTTACATTTTATTTGGTAGGCTTCAGATTAACTTACGCGCCTTGTTCTTCTTTTTGATCTGCAACTGCTTTTGTAGCAAGAGCAAGATTGCGAATTGGAGCTTGTAGTACGCTGAGTAGCATAGAAAGCAAGCCTTCGCGTGATGGTAGGTCAGCAAGAGCTTTAATTTCTTCAGCTGATGCGACGTTTCCTTCAATTACACCCGCTTTAAGTTCAAGCGCTTCGTGCTTTTTAGCAAAGTCATTCAAGATTTTAGCTGGCGCTACTACATCTTCAGTACTGAACGCGATTGCGTTAGGACCTGTTAATGCATCATTTAAGCTAGAAAGCTCAGCAGCATCAGCAGCACGGCGTACCATTGAATTCTTGTAAACTTTAAATTCAACGCCTGCTTCGCGAAGTTGTTTACGAAGTTCAGTTACTTCAGAAACTGAAAGACCACGATAATCAACAACGACAGTTGATACACTTGCTTTTAACTTATCAGTAATTTCGTCAACTATTTGTTTTTTTACTTCGATTGCACTGCTCATCTTTACACCTCCTGTAGATTGTCTACATTTATACCAGGCAAGTAAAAGCCTCCATATCGATCATAAGACATGGAGGCAGCATACAACAGCCGAAAGTTTTCAGCCAATTCTATCGCATTACCTCGGCAGGTTATTAAGCTATAATGCCCCTGCTGTCTACAGTACAAATGTTTATTATATTAAACAACAAAATACATTATATAAAATGCATTTCAGAATGTCAATTGGTAAAAATTACTTAGCTGTAACTGAAGAAGGATCTACCTTCACGCCAGGTCCCATAGTTGAAGCAACAGTAACGTTCTTCATATAAGTTCCTTTTGCAGCAGATGGCTTAACTTTAAGCAATGTTTCAAACACAGTTTGGAAGTTTTCAACAAGCTTTTCGTTTTCGAAAGATGCTTTACCGATTGGTACATGAATGTTACCAGACTTGTCAACACGGTATTCAACTTTACCTGCTTTGATTTCGTTGATCGCTCTTGTTACATCAAATGTAACTGTACCTGTTTTAGGGTTTGGCATTAAGCCTTTAGGTCCTAATACACGTCCTAGTTTACCAACTTCACCCATCATGTCAGGAGTTGCTACGATTACATCAAATTCAAACCAACCTTGTTGGATTTTGTTGATGTATTCAGAATCACCTACATAATCAGCACCAGCTGCTTCTGCTTCTTTCACTTTCTCACCCTTCGCGAATACTAAAACGCGTTGAGTTTTACCAGTTCCGTTTGGAAGCACAACTGCACCACGGATTTGTTGGTCAGCTTTCTTAGGATCAACGCCTAAGCGGAAAGCCACTTCAAGAGTAGCGTCAAATTTTGTGAAGTTAGTTTTCTTCGCAAGATCAATTGCTTCTGCAACTGGATATGCTGTTAAACGATCTACAAGCTTTGCAGCTTCTAAATACTTTTTACCTTTTTTAGCCATTTTTATTTCCTCCTAGAATGTGGTTTTAGCGGAATAACCTCCCACGAATAAAGGTTGCGTAATAACGCAACCCCACTCATTACAACAATAAAACTAACATGGATTAATCTTCGATTACGATACCCATGCTGCGTGCAGTACCTTCAACCATGCGCATTGCTGCTTCAACGCTTGCTGCGTTTAGGTCAGGCATTTTTTGTTCCGCAATCTCGCGTACTTTATCACGCTTTACTGTTGCTACTTTATTACGGTTAGGTTCACCTGAACCAGACTGGATTCCAGCTGCTACTTTCAAAAGAACGGCAGCAGGAGGAGTTTTCGTAATAAATGTAAATGAACGGTCTTCAAATACCGTGATTTCAACAGGGATAATCAAACCAGCTTGATCTGCTGTACGGGCGTTAAATTCTTTACAGAATCCCATGATATTAACACCTGCTTGACCTAATGCAGGACCAACCGGTGGCGCTGGGTTAGCTTTACCAGCAGGGATTTGCAATTTAACCATTTTAATTACTTTTTTAGCCACGAGACACACCTCCTTAAAGTCCGTGATGTGGTTAATGGGGTATTTACCCCTCCCACTCAACAATAGTCTTTATATTATAATCATAAAGAACTTTACAAAAGTCATGTCCCCATTGGAGACATACTGACCTATGAAATATTACCACTTTTTAAAAATGATTTCAAGTTTTTTTACAATATCAGATTATTTTTCTTTAAAAAACGCCTTATCAAGGTATTTCTTACAGTTTTTCAAT
Organism: Neobacillus sp. Soil_C_43; assembly: GCF_057656715.1. Lineage (NCBI taxonomy): Bacteria > Bacillati > Bacillota > Bacilli > Caryophanales > Bacillaceae > Neobacillus > Neobacillus sp. Soil_C_43. The sequence continues at coordinate 17,850 of NZ_JBDGJV010000023.1, read as the reverse complement.
CTGTGTAAAATCAAGTTCAACCGGAGTATCTCGACCAAACATATTTACAAGAACTTTAAGTTTCGCTTTGTCCTTGTCCATTTCTTCAATAGATCCAGTGAAGTTTGCAAAAGGACCTTCTTTTACGCGGACCGTTTCACCAATTTCATAATCAATATCCACACGTTTTTCTTCAACGCCCATGCGCTTCAGTAAAACTGTTACTTCTTCTGGTAATAGTGGTGTTGGCTTTGAACCTGATCCAGCCGATCCAACAAACCCAGTGACACCTGGTGTATTACGTACGACATACCAAGAATCATCTGTCATGACGATCTCAACAAGTACATATCCAGGGAATACTTTACGTTTTACTACCTTTTTCTTACCGTTTTTTATTTCTGTTTCTTCTTCTTCTGGAACAACTACGCGGAAGATTTTATCCGACATGCCCATTGATTCGACACGCTTTTCTAAGTTGGCCTTTACTTTATTTTCATAACCTGAGTAAGTATGGACTACATACCAATTTTTTTCCATTTAAGAGGACTAGACGTCCGTCCCTCCCTATTCCTAAAAGATAAAAACTATTTTTTAAGCAAATAAAAAACCCGTCAAAACGGGTTTTTAGCTAAAATTTCCTTTGATGTTTACCATTATACCATGAAAGTTGGTTTATTATTCAAGAATTAAGCGAATCAATTTTGAAATTCCTAAATCAAGAACAGCAAAGAATGCTGCGAAAAAAACAACAGTAGATAAAACGGTAACAGTAGAACGAGTCAGCTCACTGCGCTTTGGCCAGCTAACTTTTCTCATTTCGCGTAAAACATCACTGAAGAACTTCGTTATGCGTTGCATATCTGTAACCCCCAAAATCTAAAAATAACTGCAAAGATCTATCTAAATTATTTTGTTTCCCTGTGGATTGTATGGGTGGCGCAGGTTTTACAGAATTTTTTCAATTCCAATCTTTCTGTTTGCTCCTGCTTGCTGATGGTCGAATAATTCCTAGAGCCACAATCAGCACATGCAAGAATTACTTTTTTACTCATATTCGACACCTTCAAACAAATTTCTTTTACATCCTCCAAAATGTAACATGACCCCTCATTAAAGTCAATAACATTGGGAGCGGATTCACAAGAACGCCATTTCCTCTTTTTGCTAATTTATAGTGAGAATTCACGAATTTCTAAATATCGTTCCAGTTTCCGTTTCACGCGTTGTAGTGCGTTATCAATGGATTTTACGTGACGATTTAGCTCTTCAGAAATCTCCTGATAGGATTGGCCGTCTAAGTAGAGAGCCAGTACCTTTCTTTCTAAATCGCTTAATAATTCAGTCATTTTAATCTCTATGTGATCAAATTCTTCTTGATTAATAATCAATTCTTCCGGGTCCAATACCTTAGCACCAGATAAGACATCCATCAGCGTACGATCAGACTCTTCATCATAGATAGGCTTGTCCAGAGATACATAAGAGTTTAACGGAATGTGTTTCTGCCTGGTTGCGGTCTTAATGGCTGTAATAATCTGACGTGTGATACACAGCTCAGCAAATGCTTTAAAGGAGGTAAGCTTGTCCTCACGGAAGTCACGAATGGCCTTATACAGCCCTATCATGCCTTCTTGGACAATATCTTCCTTATCCGCTCCAATTAAAAAATAGGATCTTGCTTTTGCACGTACAAAATTACGATACTTATGGATTAAATAATCCAACGCTTCACTATCACCTTGGTGCACTAAATCGACTATTTCCTCATCTTCCATTACGAAAAAATGTTCGTTGACCTTTGTCCCGAAGTCCGTACTCAAGTAGATCCCCTCCACCGAACAAGCATAGATACTAATAGTATACATTAGAAAATTTTTGAAGTCTATCGCTCATTTCTGTCCTCTGCGCCATTTTTCAAAAATTTCTGCCAGTTCATCACTAATCGGTATTTTGGTTACGGGTTTTTTTTCTTGAATCTTCTTTACTTTCTTCTCAATTCCCTTTTCTATCGATGACATTTCTATTAGCAGTTCACGAGCGGATTTTCTTAAGGCACCTTGTCCAAAAATGGCCCATTGCTCTGTGAAATCGGATGTTGCCACATGGATTTGCGTCCTTCGATTATTCAGACTAATAGCCATTTTTTCAATCCGCTCATCTGCCGTTTCATTTTCTTTTGTAAAAATCACTTCTACCTTGTGATTGTTATACTTTTTTTCTGTTCCTTGAACATAATGGGCATCAAATACAACAATGACGCGGAAACCAGAGAACGCTTGATATTCGGCCATTCTTTCCACCAAGCGATCCCGTGCAGCAGGTAGATCCCGATCCTTCAATTCCCTAAGCTCTGGCCATGCTCCGATAATGTTATATCCGTCGACAAGCAGGATATCCATAAACTACCTCTCGAGAGGATGTCGTTTTCGATATACCTCATACATAAGCAAAGAGGCAGCTACAGAAGCATTTAAAGACGTTACTTTTCCTGCCATTGGCAAATGAATGAGAAAATCGCATTTATCCCGGATCAGTCGACCCATACCTTTTCCTTCGCTTCCAATAACTAAGCCGAGAGGGAGTGTGCCATCTAGCTGACGATAATCCGACTCTCCCTTAGCATCGGTTCCAGCAATCCACAATCCTCGTTCCTTTAATTCATCAATCGTACGTGCCATGTTCGTTATACGTGCCACTGGTATATATTCAATTGCTCCTGTGGAAGCCTTGGCCACGGTCGCTGTTAAGCCTACAGCCCTGCGTTTTGGAATAATAATCCCGTGGGCACCTACCGCATCTGCTGTCCGCATAATTGATCCGAGGTTATGAGGATCCTCAATTTCATCCAACAATAAAAAGAAAGGAGTTTCATTCTTCTTTTCTGCTGCGGCAAACAAATCATCGATTTCAGCATATTGATAGGCTGCTACATAGGCTAAAACTCCTTGATGATTTTCATCCGATATTTGGTCGATTTTTTTCTTTGGTACAAACTGAACAAGCACATTGGCTTCTTTTGCCAATTGGGTAATTTGCTGCATTTGACCGCGCTGTGACCCTTCAGCAATTAATATTTTATTAATATCCCTTTCCGACTTTAGGGCTTCTATGACTGGATTTTTTCCAACGATGTATTCCTGGCTCATTCAACAGTACCTCCTTTCTGTTCTTCTACATAGGAAAATGCTCTTTTAATTAACTCTTCTAACCGCTCATTATAACCTTGTAAAAATAAATATCCCATTAATGCTTCGAAGGCCGTGCTGTATCGATACGTTTGAACATCTGTGTTTTTGGGAACAGTGCCTGATTTCGCATTTCTGCCGCGCATGACTACGGCCAATTCCTCCTCAGTAAGGAGCTGGTCATTCATCATTTGAAAGAGAATATGACACTGGGCCTTCGCCGATACGTATTTGGTTCCAGCACGGTGTAAATGATTTGGTCTTACCTTCCCACTATAGAGAAGGTGACGTCTAACATACGTTTCAAAGACCGCATCCCCCATGTAGGCAAGTGCAAGGCTATTTAATTGTTTGGCGTCAACTGTTTCATCATAGTCAAGCATGCATTAGCCCCTTTTCCATCTGGTTCCTTGTGGCGTGTCCTCTAGAATAATATTCATTTCCTTCAGCTGGTCTCTAATTTGATCAGATAATTGGAAATTACGATCCTTCCTTGCCTGGTTTCTCTTTTCAATCAGCGCATCGATTTCTGCGTCCAGTAATTCTTCACTTTCTAGCGTTAGCCCTAATACTTGGAATAATTCTTGGAATTGAGCTGTAAATGCATCAATCACTGCTACCGATGTATTTTTCTCTAAAAGATAATAATTTGCAAGTTTGGAGAGATCAAACAATACAGAAATGGCTTTTGCTGTGTTAAAGTCATCATCCATTGCCTCAATAAATTGCTCTTTTGCTGATGCAATCTTATCGAGCCACTCTTGATTATTATCAGTTAAATCCGTGCTTGCTTCTTTACGGTGCTTCAAGTTTTGATAAGAAGTTGTTAACCGTTCAAATGCCGCTTTCGTGCTCTCCAATAATTCTTCACTGTAGTTGATTGGGTTGCGGTAGTGAACCGATAACATAAAAAATCGTAACACTTGTGGATTATGCTTCTTAATAATGTCATGTACTAGTACGAAGTTACCAAGTGACTTTGACATTTTTTCATTATCGATATTGATATAACCGTTGTGCATCCAGTACCGTGAGAATAACTTTCCAGAAAGTGCTTCCGATTGAGCAATTTCATTTTCATGATGCGGGAAGGTTAAGTCCTGTCCGCCAGCATGAATGTCAATCGTTTCACCGAGATACTTTTTGGCCATTGCTGAGCATTCAATATGCCAGCCTGGTCTGCCAAGTCCCCATGGGCTTTCCCAGAAGATTTCTCCTTCCTTCGCTGCTTTCCACAACGCAAAGTCTAGATTATCTTGTTTTTTATCCCCGACTTCAATCCTAGCACCCACTCGTAATTCATCAATGGATTGATGAGAGAGCTTGCCATAATCATTAAAGCGTCTGGTACGGAAATAAACATCCCCTTCGGATTCATACGCATAGCCTTTTTCAATTAATTGGTCGATAAATTCAATAATAATGTCCATATTTTCCATCACACGTGGATGAACATCTGCCTTATGGCACCCTAAGGCTGTTACATCTTCAAAATAAGCGTTAATAAACCGGTCAGCAATCGTCGGTACATCTTCCCCTAATTGATTAGCCGCACGAATCAGTTTATCATCTACATCTGTAAAATTAGAAACGTATTGAACATCGTAACTGCGATATTCTAAATAGCGTCTTACCGTATCAAAGACAATTGCCGGGCGTGCATTTCCTATATGGATATAATTATAAACGGTCGGACCGCATACATACATTTTCACTTTTCCTTCTTCTAGCGGTACAAATGTTTCTTTTTTCCGAGACAAGGTATTATAAATTTGAATTGCCATTTACTTCAATCCTTTCATTTCTTAATCCTTCTAATTCCTGTTTCAATTGGGTTAGCTCGCTTTCCATTTCCTTTAGACGATCAGCAATTGGATCCGGCATGTCACAGTGGTTTAAATCTTTCCCCTTATTGATTCTCTTTCCATCCTGAATAACCACTCTTCCAGGTACTCCAACGACTGTGGAATTCGGTGGTACTTCTTTTAAAACAACAGATCCTGCACCAATCTTTGAATTTTCTCCGATTGTTATGGAACCAAGAACCTTTGCACCTGTTGCAATGAGTGCATTATCTTTAATCGTAGGATGCCGCTTCCCTTTCTCTTTACCCGTTCCACCTAGGGTAACACCTTGAAACACCGTTACGTTATCACCAATTTCACATGTTTCTCCGATTACTACACCCATACCGTGGTCAATAAAAAATCTTCTCCCGATTTTTGCTCCAGGGTGAATTTCAATTCCGGTAAAAAACCGGCTCACTTGGGATATAACCCTGGCAATGAAAAATAACTTTCGCTTAAAAAAAGCGTGTGCAAGCCGATGAGCCCAAATGGCATGTAAGCCAGAGTAGGTTAAAATCACTTCTAAATAACTTCTTGCTGCAGGATCTTGTTCAAAAACAACCTCAATATCTTCTTTCATCATTTTGAACATTGCCATTCCTCCCCCTTATTTTAGCTTATCGCTAATAAAATAGACTGTGTTAAAGAACAGTGTTGATTTTTACACCCTGTTGATTGGAGCGGAAGGCACGAAGACTCCTGTGGGAGTATGGTTCAGGGGAGACCCCGCAGGCGCAAGCGCCGAGGAGGCTCGCCGAAACACCCACGGAAAGCGAAGTGCCTGGAGCGGAAATCAACAGGCAAGTTTAACAGAGCCTTAAAATAAAAAAGCGCCCCTGTCATAACGACAGAGACGCTTGTGCGTGGTTCCACTCTGATTAGGCAGTTAGATTTATACATTCTTCCTTTTTTCTATATGAGAAAAATGGTAGAGCTAAGATGCCTCACTCTTACTTGTTAACGGATGGTTCCGCCCATATCTACTAGAGTTGACTCTTTCGATACGGGGCTCAGAGGGGCACTTCAAAAAATGAGGGGCCTAAACCACTTTCAGCCGGTGATGGTTTTCTCTTTAAAGCATCATTTTTTTACTTTTCCTCTTCTACGCTTTTGAAATTATTAAATTATTTATACTTACTATATTACATTTTTATCTCAATGTTAACCAATAATTTGATTAATTCTCATTTGGACCTTTTGTTTTCCTAAAAGCTCAATCGCTTGAGGAAGATCTGGTCCATGTGTCTGCCCTGTTACAGCTGCACGGATCGGCATAAAAAGATTTTTTCCTTTTTGACCTGTAGACTTTTGTACAGCTTTCATCGCTGACTTTATGCCTTCGGCTTTAAAGTTTTCTAATTGATCCAGCTCAGCGGAAAATGCCTTTAATACTTCAGGAACTGTTTCTCCTGTTAGAATTTCCTTCGCATCTTCTTCGTATTCAGCCTCGTCTTTAAAGAACATGTCTGAAAGTTCAACAACTTCAGCACCAAAGCTCATTTTTTCCTGTAGAAGTGCAATTAGTCCCCTTACCCATTCATGCTGTTCATCAGTCATACCTTCACTTATACGACCAGCTTTGATTAAGTGCGGCAAGGATAGTTCGACTACTCTGTCTAACTTTACTTTTTTCATGTATTGATTGTTCATCCAAGTAAGCTTTTGCTTATCAAATAATGCCGGTGACTTAGAAAGTCGATCCGCATCAAATATTTCAATAAACTCTTCTTTAGAATATAACTCTTCTTCACCAGCCGGTGACCAGCCAAGTAAAGTGATAAAGTTAAATAGTGCTTCTGGAAGATACCCTAATTCCTCATATTGCTCAATGAACTGAATAATGGATTCATCACGTTTGCTTAGCTTTTTACGGCTTTCATTCACAATTAATGTCATGTGTCCAAAGACCGGAGGCTCCCAGCCAAGTGCCTCATATACCATTAACTGTTTTGGCGTATTAGAAATATGATCGTCACCACGTAGTACGTGTGAAATCTTCATGAGGTAATCGTCGATTGTTACCGCAAAGTTATAGGTTGGAGTGCCATCCTTTTTAATGATTACCCAATCACCCATTCCCTCTGATTCAAAGGAAACCGTACCTTTTACCATATCGTCAAAAGTGTAGGTTTTTCCCTCAGGAACAGCAATTCGTATGCTTGGCTTGCGGCCTTCACTCTCTAAACGTTCACGGTCCTCTGGAGTTAAATGGCGGCACTTACCGGAATAATGAGGAGTTTCTCCTCTTTCTGTTTGTGCCTCACGCTCTGTCTCCAGCTCATCTTCTGTACAATAACATTTATATGCATGGCCGTTCTCTAGTAATTGCTTGTAATAAGTTTCATAAATATCATTTCTTTCGGATTGACGATAAGGGCCGTATTCTCCACCGACATCGACACTTTCATCCCAATCCATGCCAAGCCATTTTAAATATTTAAGCTGGCTTTCTTCTCCACCCTCTATATTCCGCTTTTTATCCGTATCTTCAATCCGGATAATAAATTTCCCTTGCTTGCTGCGTGCAAACAAATAATTGAATAATGCGGTACGGGCATTTCCAATATGTAAATGTCCAGTAGGACTTGGAGCATATCTTACACGAACTTCGTTTGACATTTGTACATGGCCTCCGTGCTCAATTAATATAGTTTCAATTGACTATTCTATCACTGTATAGGATTTCAATAAAGACCTATTCATTTACCTTCTTCAATAAAACTACAGCTTGTGAGGCAATCCCTTCTCCTCTGCCGGTAAAGCCTAGTTTTTCTGTGGTCGTTGCCTTTACATTGACTTGCTCTGGTGAGGCTTCTAACAATTCGGCAATTCGTTCACGCATTTGCTCAATATAAGGAGCCATTTTCGGTTTTTGTGCGATAATCGTGCAATCTGCATTCACAAGCTCGTACCCTTTGTCTTTTACTAGCTTCCAAACATGTGCCATCAGCTTGGCTGAGTCAGCATCCTTGAAATTGGGATCCGTATCAGGGAAATGCTTACCAATATCACCTTCTCCAATTGCACCAAGGCATGCATCGGAAACAGTATGTAATAATACATCTGCATCTGAATGACCTAAAAGGCCTCTTTCATATGGAATGGTAATTCCCCCTATGATTAGCGGTCGTCCTTCTGTTAATTGGTGGACATCAAATCCCTGGCCAATTCGAAACATTTAACAAAACTCCTTTTCTCTCTTTTTCAGTATCGCCTCAGCGAAGAATAAATCCTCTGGTGTAGTTAGTTTAATATTGTCGTAATCACCTTCTACCATAGCAACCGGTTGATGTAATCGTTCAACTAAACTCGCATCATCTGTTCCAACAAAGGCATCTATTTTTGCTTTTTCGTATGCCTCTTGCAATATCGAAATACGAAAAGCTTGTGGGGTTTGTACAGCCCACAAGCTTGAACGTTCGACGGTTTCCACTATGACACCCTCTTGTACCTTTTTCATGGTGTCTTTAGCTGGTACTCCAATAATCGCCGCACCTGTTTCATGCGCCTTTTCAGTTAAACGTTGGATTTGCCCTTTTTGAATAAAGGGACGTGCAGCATCATGAACAAGAATAATTCCATCGTTTTTGACTGTTTGGAGGGCATTATAAATGCTATGCTGACGTTCCTCTCCACCTGGCACCAAGTTGATTACCTTCGTTACGTTATACTTATTTAGTAATCCTTTACATTCCATTTCATCCTGGGGGTTAATAGCTATGATCATCCCCGTGCAAGCTTCATCCTCTTCAAATACCTTTAAAGTATGGATGAGCACCGGTACTCCATTAAGCTCTAATAAAAGCTTATTTTTCCCTGCTCCCATTCTTTTTCCCTGACCTGCAGCCGGGATAATGACTTGGTAAGTCATAAAAAAACCCCACTCTATTTATGCTTTTTCTTTTAGGCTTTGTTAAACTTGTCTGTTGATTCCCGCTCCAAGCACGAGCGGTTCGTGGGTGTTTCGGCGAGCCTCCTCGGCGCTTGCGCCTGCGGGGTCTCCCCTGAACCATACTCCCACAGGAGTCTTCGCGCCTTCCGCTCCAATCAACAGTGTAAAGAAAATCACATTGTTCTTTTACACAGCCTTCTTTTAAAGTGCCTTTTCTAATAATTTCGGTTTGGCGAAGATCATACGGCCGGCAGAGGTTTGAAGCACACTTGTTACGAGAACTTCGATTCTCTTTCCAATATATTCTCTCCCTTCTTCCACTACAATCATCGTTCCATCGTCTAAATAAGCAACGCCCTGGTGATATTCCTTACCGTCCTTGATCACCTGAACTGTCAACTCTTCACCTGGAAGAACAACCGGTTTCACTGCGTTTGCTAAATCGTTGATATTTAAAACAGTCACGTTCTGTAATTCACACACTTTATTTAGATTAAAATCATTTGTAACAAGAATACCATTTGTTAATTTCGCTAGTTTCACTAGTTTTGAGTCTACTTCACTTATTTCTTCAAAATCTCCCTCGTATATCTCAACTTTAATGGCGAGTTCTTTTTGAATTCGGTTTAAAATATCCAAGCCTCGTCTACCACGGTTTCGTTTAAGAACATCAGAAGAATCAGCAATATGCTGTAATTCCTCGAGTACGAACTGAGGAATGACAATCGTCCCTTCTAAAAATCCAGTCTGGCAAATATCAGCTACCCGGCCATCAATAATGACGCTTGTATCTAATATTTTTAATGCCTTGCCAGCTGCCTTTTCTGCTTCTTCATCGCCCGCTTTTTTCTTATGACCACGGTTTCCAAACAGCCCTAATAGCTCATCCCGTTTCTTAAAGCCTACTTGGAATCCAAGGTAGCCAAACAATAAGGTTAACAAAATAGGAGCAACCGCATTTAAAATTGGCACTTGAACAGCATTTAGCGCAAAGCCAACTAAAAAGGCAACAAATAACCCAAAAATAAGGCCCAAACTACCAAAAAGGACATCCGTCACAGGAACTTTTACTAACGAATCTTCCGCCCATTTAATAAAATTAAAGACGTAATCTACTGCCCAAAAGGTAATAAGATAAAAAATAATAGCCCCTAACATAGCAATAACATAAGAGTTATTAATCACTGGAATGTCATTTATATGAAGAAGTCTGAACAATTCCGGTAATAACAATATTCCTAGCGTACCTCCCATAATGAGGAAGCATGCCTGCACAATACGTTTTAACATTCCTTCACCTCCTCTAATTCATTATAAACATTTTCTTAAAATTGAAACGTTAATTTGATGATTATTTTTCCAAAATGTAAATCGTTTGAAATATATTCGTTATGAGAAAAGGAATAATGATTACTTCCCATAGGTTAGCACTGGAAAAATCCATTGTCAAACAATTGGAAATCCTACTATCTCTCTATTTATCCTTATAGATGACGATCGGTATATAGGCGATCTTTTACTAATTTAAACCCTTCTTTGATCTTTTTAGCCCGAACTTCCCCAATCCCTTCCACTTCATCTAGCTCTTCTACTGTTGCCATCATAATTTTTGATAGCTCCCCAAAGCTGCTAATCAAGTTTTCAATAATGATGGACGGCAGTCTCGGAATTTTATGAAGGATGCGATAGCCACGCGGTTTCTTATTTTCTTCCAAATGAACATAACCAAGGTAGCCCATTAATTTTAATAAAACCGTATCCTCGATATTTCCACTGGCAGTCATTGCCTGCATTCTCTGCAAAACCTCACGGGCCTTAATATCCCGTTCAAATGCATAATCTTTAATAATTAAGAGTGTTTCTTCTTCTAATTCCATTAATATTTCATTCATCTGCAATCGAATGAGCCGTCCTTCTGTTCCAAGTTCATGCAGAAAGGAAAATAGTTCATTTTTTATCTTTAACACCATTTCAAACCGATGAAGAACAAGCAAGAAATCGTTATAGGTAACCGACTCCTCAAATTCAAGAATACTTAGGTTTGTTATACTCTGCTCCAGCACTACCTTATACTTTTCTAGCGTCTGAATCGCTTGGTTCGCTTTTGTTAAGATGACGGAGATATCTTTTAACGAATAGCGGAAATTACCTTGGTAAAGCGTAATGACATTTCTTCTTTGTGAAATGGCAATGACAAGTGATTTCGTTTGTCTAGCTACTCGTTCAGCCGTACGATGACGCATGCCTGTTTCGGTCGAGGCTATTTCTGAATTGGGGGCAAGCTGGGCATTAGCAAAAAGAATCTTATTTCCTAATTCATTTAAAATAATAGCACCATCCATTTTTGCTAATTCATATAAAAAGCTTGGTGAAAAGGGACAATTGATCTCAAAACCGCCATCGACAATACTTTTCACCTTGTCATTGTATCCCACGACAATCAGCCCGCCCGTATTTGCTCTTAGAACATTCTCAATCCCCTCGCGAATAGGTGTCCCTGGTGCAATAAACTGTAATACCTCATTTATTGATTGTTCACCAAGCTTTTTATTTTCCATCTACTACCCTCCCAACGCCGCTTTGAGTGCCTCACTAACGGAAGATACGCCTATTAGTTGGACTCCCTCCGGTGCCTTCCAGCCTCCTAAATTGTTTGCAGGTAAAATCACTCGTTCAAAACCTAATTTTGCGGCTTCTTGAACGCGCTGCTCAATTCTTGAAACCCTTCTTACTTCACCCGTTAGCCCGACCTCGCCAATAATACAGTCAGTCGGTCTTGTTGGCTTATCTCTAAAACTGGAAGCAATACTTACCGCAACAGCTAAATCGATCGCAGGTTCATCTAATTTGACGCCCCCTGCAACTTTTAAATAGGCATCCTGATTCTGCAAAAGCATACCCACTCTCTTTTCTAAAACCGCCATTAACAGTGGTACACGGTTATGGTCAATACCCGTTGCCATTCTTCGCGGGTTACCAAAGCTAGTTGGAGAAATTAACGCTTGAATTTCAACTAGCACAGGCCGTGTCCCTTCCATCGAGGCCACTACGGTTGAACCTGCCGCTCCACGGGAACGTTCTTCCAGGAAAATTTCCGATGGGTTCTCTACTTCATCGAGGCCAAATTCCTTCATTTCAAAGATACCCATTTCATTGGTTGAGCCAAAGCGATTCTTCACAGCCCGTAAAATCCGATAGGTGTGATGTCTTTCCCCTTCAAAATAAAGAACAGTATCCACCATGTGCTCTAACAACCTAGGCCCCGCAATAGACCCTTCCTTTGTCACATGACCCACGATAAAAATAGCAATCCCTTTGGTTTTGCCAATTCTCATTAATTCAGAAGTACATTCACGAACCTGCGATACACTACCTGGTGCTGATGTCACATCTGGATGGAAAATGGTTTGGATTGAGTCAATAATAACAAAGCTAGGATTTGTACTTTCAATGGTGCGGTTAATTTCATCAAGATTGGTCTCTGAGTATACAAATAGGTTTTCAGATGCAATACCTAATCGTTCCGCACGGAGCTTTGTCTGCCTCATTGACTCCTCACCAGATATGTATAATACCTGATTCCCTTTAATAGCTAACTGCGAAGAAACTTGCAGCAAGAGGGTCGATTTCCCGATTCCCGGGTCTCCCCCTATTAAAACCAATGAACCCTTAACCACTCCACCGCCAAGTACACGATTCAGTTCATTTAAGTCAGTTAATATTCTCGGTTCATTTTCCATCTCAATAGATGTAATAGGCATTGGTTTGGTTAAGATATTTGAACCGCTTGGAGAATGGGCAAACGCTCCTCTTCTTGTTGTACCCGTTACTTCAACCTCTTCAACCATCGAATTCCATTGTCCGCAGCCTGGACATTTTCCCATCCACTTGGGAGACTCATATCCGCACTCCTGACACATAAACTTTGTTTTTCGTTTTGCCATCGTTTTTCTTCTACCTTTCCATAAACCCCAAAAATGAAAAAAGAGGTACACGGTTGGACTTTATTCACGTGTACCTCTGCTTGACCATATCAAACTAAATGATTCAGTGATGGAGATGGTCTATTTTACTAAACTAGTTTTTTCAGCCATTCTTACGACAAACTCACCATCAACTACATCAATGATAGCATGCTGACCTGTTAATAAAGTGCCTTTTAACAGCTCTTCAGAAAGACGGTCTTCAATATGCTTTTGAATCGCTCTGCGTAACGGTCTTGCCCCATATTCTGGGTCATACCCTTCTTGGGAAATTTTCCCCCTAGCGGCAGCTGTTAATTCTAGCGAAATATTTTGTTCATTTAGACGCTTAATTAATTGATCAGATAGCAATGTAACGATCTCATCCAAATGCTTCTTCTCTAACGCATGGAAAACAATGATTTCATCAATCCGGTTCAAGAATTCAGGACGGAAGGCTTTCTTTAGCTCTTCCATTACTTTACCCTTCATGTCTTTGTAATCCTGCTCGCCATCCTGGATATTAAAGCCCACATACTTGTTTCGCTTCAGGGCTTCCGCACCAACGTTGGATGTCATAATGAGAACTGTATTTCTGAAATCCACTGTTCTTCCTTTTGAATCTGTTAAACGGCCATCTTCAAGGACTTGAAGGAGAATATTAAACACATCTGGATGTGCCTTTTCAATCTCATCAAGCAGAATAACAGAGTATGGTTTCCGGCGGACCTTTTCAGTTAATTGACCACCTTCCTCATAGCCGACATATCCTGGAGGTGAACCTACAAGTCTAGAGGTAGAGTGCTTCTCCATATATTCAGACATATCGATCCGAATCATCGCATCCTCGTCACCAAACATCGCCTCAGCAAGGGCACGCGCCAATTCCGTTTTACCCACTCCAGTAGGTCCAAGGAAAACAAAGGAACCAATAGGGCGCTTTGGATCTTTTAATCCGGCTCTAGCACGACGTACCGCTTTTGAAACAGCAATGACTGCTTCCTCTTGGCCAATGACACGGGAATGCAGTAATTCCTCTAAATTAAGTAACTTAGCTGTTTCTGTTTCCGCAAGCTTAGAGACAGGTACTCCCGTCCAGCTCGATACCACAGTTGCAATATCCTCTACTGTTACTTCATTGTTTTCTTTTCCTTGCTTTTCCTTCCACGTCTTCTTCGTTTCTTCTAACTGTTCGCGAAGACGCTGCTCTGTATCTCTTAGTGACGCAGCCTTTTCAAACTCCTGACTTTGTACTGCCGCATCTTTTTCCTTACGTACTTCATCGAGCTTGACCTCTAATTCTTTTAAATTTGGAGGTGTCGTATAGGAACGGAGTCGTACCTTTGAGCCAGCTTCGTCGATTAAATCAATCGCCTTATCAGGCAGGAATCGGTCGGAAATATAACGGTCAGAAAGCTTAACTGCTGCTTCAATTGCTTCATCCGTAATCGAAACACGGTGGTGAGCCTCATATCGGTCACGCAAGCCTTGTAAAATTTGAACAGATTCTTCAGCTGTTGGCTCATCCACACGAATCGGCTGGAAACGGCGTTCTAGTGCAGCATCTTTTTCAATGTATTTTCGATATTCATCAAGCGTGGTCGCTCCGATACACTGAAGTTCGCCGCGTGCAAGCGATGGCTTTAATATATTGGATGCATCAATCGCACCTTCTGCGCCTCCTGCCCCAATTAATGTGTGGAGCTCATCAATAAACAAGATGATATTCCCTGCTTGGCGGATTTCATCCATGACTTTTTTCAAACGGTCTTCAAATTCTCCGCGGTATTTGGTTCCGGCAACAACCGTTCCCATGTCTAGTGTCATTACACGCTTATCTCGAAGAATTTCAGGTACCTCATTGTTTACAATTTGCTGGGCAAGACCTTCAGCAATCGCTGTTTTACCTACACCTGGTTCACCAATTAAAACTGGATTGTTCTTTGTCCGGCGGCTAAGAACTTCAATGACACGCTGTATTTCTTTACTGCGGCCGATAACAGGATCCAGGCTGCCTTCACGGGCAATGGAGGTTAAATCTCGAGCAAGGCTATCAAGTGTTGGTGTATTCGCACTAACAGATGCTCCGCCCTGATGTCCCCCAGATTCATTACTTCCTAATAATTGAAGAACCTGCTGACGGGCTTTATTTAAGCTTACACCCAAGTTATTAAGTACTCGAGCAGCTACTCCTTCTCCTTCACGAATCAATCCCAGAAGGATATGCTCTGTACCCACATAAGAATGTCCTAGCTTTCTTGCCTCATCCATCGATAATTCGATGACCTTTTTCGCTCTAGGCGTATAGTGAATCGTTTGAGAAGCTTCTTGTCCTTTGCCAATTAAAGTTTCTACTTCCTTCTGAATTTTATCAGAACCTAATCCAAGACCATAAAGTGCTTTTGCTGCAATCCCTTCACCTTCTCGAACTAAGCCTAGCAAAATATGCTCTGTTCCAATATTGTTGTGTCCAAGGCGAATTGCTTCCTCTTGTGCTAATGCAAGAACCTTTTGTGCTCTTTCAGTAAAACGGCCGAACATCATATTCTCTTCCTCCTCACCTATTTTTGCTGTTCCATTTTAAGTCGTTCTCTAATTAAAGCTGCTCTCCTAATATCTCTTTCATGAGGTCTTAAAGGACCTCCGGCATATTGCTGGAGAAAACCTGGCTGTGTTAAAATCATTAATTCATTTAATATGGTTTTAGGCATGTTATCAATAAGGCCCATATCTATTCCAAGCCGTACATCAGATAAACACCTTGCTGCTTCCTTCGTTTCAATAATACGACTATTCGTTAGAACCCCCAACGAGCGGAAGACTCTGTCTTCTAATTGTATGTTCGAAGTTTTCCGTAATGCTTCCCTCGCAGACCTTTCTTGTGAGATGAGTTGGCTTACAACCCCTTTTAAGTCACGGCAGATGTCTACTTCTGATTTTCCAAGAGTAATTTGATTAGAGATTTGAAAAATATTACCTAGAGCTTCACTTCCCTCACCATAAATTCCTCGTACAACCAGCCCTAATTGGTTGATTGCTGGGATAATTCGATTAATTTGCTGCGTAAGGATTAACCCTGGCAAATGCATCATCACGGATGCCCGAAGGCCAGTTCCAACATTGGTAGGACAGCTTGTTAAATAGCCATACTGTTCATCAAACGCATATTGAATATTACTTTCTAGCCAATCATCTATTTCATTTGCAGCATCCAATGCTTCTGATAATTGCAAGCCTGGAAACAAGCATTGAATTCGGATATGATCCTCTTCATTTATCATTATACTAACTTCTTCATTTTCGGTTAAAAGAACGGCACCATATGGTGAATCCTCCGCCAGATTCGGACTAATTAAATGCTTTTCTACTAGTACTCTTTTTTGTAGAGGCTGCATACTGTCAACTTTTAACAGTTCCATCTGTCCGAACTTTTGTAAATCAGTCTTTTGAAAAATTCCCTCCAAATTTTCTATAATCTTTTTTGCTTCTTCATGTGAAAAAAGTGTTGGAAATTTATATGCGTCAAAGTTTCGGGCTAAGCGAATCCGTGAACTAAGGACAATATCCGAATCAGGTCCCTCTTCGCTCATCCAGGAACTAACTGCCTGATTAAGAAAACGTTCAAGCGACACGTTATTCCCCTCCCTCTTCGCTTCCATTTAATTGTTTCTCTAATGTGCGAATCTCATCGCGGATCTCCGCCGCTTTCTCAAATTCCTCGTGAGAGATGGCGTTCAGTAAATCATGTTTTAATTCATCAATTTGCTTACGGAGAAAGATACTGCCGCCAATTCGTTTTGGAATTTTACCATTATGTGTCCAGTTGCCACTATGCAACCTTCGTAATACAGGTTTTAGCTGTTCTTTAAATGTTTCATAGCAATACGCACATCCAAAGCGCCCAACTTTTAAAAACTGAGGAAATGTCATGGAGCAGTGTTCGCATTGAAGGATTTCTTCTTGATGGAAAGGGCTTTGATTGGGTTTTTGATATGAGTCAATATTGAGTAGGCCTGCTAATAAGTTATTAAAAGCAAATCCTGTTTCTCCACCAATCATAAACATTTCGCCCTTTTCCTGAGCACATTTTTCACAAAGATGCACTTCTGTTTTTTCACCATTAATGATTTTTGTAAAATGAAGTGCTGCAGGCCTTTGATTACATTCTTGGCAAATCATCTTTTCACCTCTCCAGCAGCAAAAATTATTTATATTTTAATGATGTTAACATAGCTTTTAGCATTCTCGCACGCAATTCATCTCGGTATGGAAGATCAATATATAATACTGAACGGTCGATTACACTTAACATAATTTTAGCTTCCCGATTCGTAATAATCTCTTCCTGAACCAGTCGTAAAATGACATCCTCTGCACTTGTTTGGCTAATGTGCTTTTGAATAAGTGAGAGCAGTTGTTCAATTAAGTGGGCCAAATCATGGGATTGAACCTTCATAATTCTGATGTATCCACCCCCACCTCTCTTGCTTTCGACAATATAGCCTCTTTCTATGGTAAAACGAGTGTTTATAACGTAATTAATTTGTGAAGGAACACATTGAAATTTATCAGCGATTTCACTTCGTTTAATTTCAACAAGATCTTCCTCACTCATTTCAAGGACTTGCTTTAAGTATTTTTCAATGATATCGGAGATGTTTCTCATCTTCCCACCCCCTATCTTTCTGACTTTGACTATCTTTGACTTTAATTATACTGAAAACTTTATGTAGATGCAACGATTCCCTACTAATGATTTTCCCCAAATCTCGCGGTTGCGAAACCTTTAATTGTTTAAAAAATTTCATGATTGGAGGTTTAGAATTTAGATAGTTTGGGTGTTGAGGGGATATTATCTTTTAATGATATACAAAAAAAGACAACCCATCAAAGGTTGTCTTTTTTTTTGCCTGGCAACGTCCTACTCTCACAGGGACTTTCGTCCCAACTACCATCGGCGCTGAGAAGCTTAACTTCCGTGT